>NZ_CP029002.1:934478-1245971 GCF_003073375.1 Lysinibacillus sp. 2017 | reverse complement strand
ATGGTGAAATGAACCTAGTAAAACTACAAGAAGGCATCACACTTGAAGAAGTAACTGAAAAAACAGAAGCTGAATTTGTGAATAAATTACAATAACTCTAAAGTCGAAAAGCCACCTATTCGAAAAACTTTCAGATAGGTGGCTTTTTGTCGTTTATACTACAAAGGTGCGCTATTTTAATGTCAGTTTTCTACTGTCTAATTAAGCCACTTAATATACGAGCTGATTTCTGTTCAAGATTATTAATGGTGTAACTGCTGGTAGCACTTTGTCCCAACATACAGAAATAGGGTGTTCCGAGTCAACATAAAACAATTGTGTATGAACGTCTTTATGCTTACTTGTCAATTCTACCGTATCCAATGACTTGGCGATTACATCTGAAAATAGCCCCGTTTTATAAATAGCCTCCTTCTTTGTCCATAGCTCATAAAACGAGTTTATTCGGTTTTGCTTAGACTTTTCATTGATCAAATTAATTTCTGCCTCTGACATAACATAAGCCATTACCTCTTCATTAAAATGAGCAATTTTTTCAACATCAACCCCAACATGGCCATCATTGGTCATAGCCATAACGATCCACTCACCAGAATGTGAAAGATTAAAATCGCCCTTCCAATGATTTTCGCCAACAAGATATGGGCGGCCAGTTTTATCACGAGCAATTTGTATATGTTGAAGATTTGTAAATGTTCGGATTGTCCATCTTACTAGTGCGCTCCCTAACAATGCTCGCTGCCGGTCCTGCCAATGCTTGTACTTCAGAATCCTATTTTGTTCTTCATGTGGAAGTTTTATTAAGAATGCACGCCATTCCCATTGCAATAATTGAGGACCAATAGGAAGAGCGAATAAGTGGATTTCCCTTTTTATGGCCTCAGAATTCGGCATCACCTAACGCCTACTAGCTTTGGCTTTGGAAAATAGCCCATTTCAATTCCATATTTAATCATTGTCCAGAGAAAATCGGGGTTTGGCTCTGCGCATATGACATCTGTGTTCTTTAGAAATTCCTGCGTCTTATTACTATTAAATATAAACGGTGAATCACTTGCTCCATCGCCTTCAAGCTGAGCAATTGCTAAGGTTAAATAATCTTGTAACTCTTTTGGATGATCCCCATGCAATAGCCATTTTTCATATTCTTCTGCCGATACAATTTCTAACTCATAGCCAATTTCTTTTATATCTTCAATAAAATCTAGATATCTCAGCGGTACAGGGTTACACACATGGAAAATATGCCCGTTTGATTGTGGTTGGCGAGCTAATGCAACAAGCGCCTGGCTTGCATAATTAATCGGTGTAAAATCAACATACCAGTTTGCTTCTGGTGTTTTGCCTAAATATAGCATTGATTTAATCATGCGATAAAAAGCATTATCATCCATATTACGTTGGAATTTCCCTGTTTCAGAATGACAAGTTAAATTTCCCACTCGATAAATTGTTACCGGTATCTGTTCCATCCCAGCATTTCTCACAATATTTTCAGCCTTTAGCTTACTTTGGTTATAAACATTTTCCAGCGTAACATCATAATCAAAATCACCATACTCTTGGGCATGTCCCCATTGACTTGCAGCAAGTTCTTCAGGAATGCCAATTGTTGAAACGTGATGAAAATGAATACCGGCTTTACGTTTCGCCAGCTCAAGTAAATACCGAGTTCCTTCAATATTGACATCATGAAAATGATTAGCTGCGCCGAAATGTCGTACATCGGCACCACAATGAATAATCGCATCGATTTCTTCAATAAGTTTGTGCTCGTCTTCAACTAATAAATTTAGCGCTTTTTTACCCAAATCACCTTGTATAACCGTGACCTGCTTATCTATTATTGGGACAATGGCATCACCAAAATAATACTGCATACTTTCTTTCAATTTTTCATCCAGTGTTCCGTGTGAATTTTGTCTGATTAAACAGTATACATGTACATTCGTTTTATTCAAGAGTTCATATAATACATGACTTCCTAAGTAGCCTGTTGCCCCAGTTAATAGCACCGTGTTCATTGGCAAAGGTTTTGTGGTTGGATCGACTGGTAGAGCATTTGGTTCCATTAAATCCTTCAATACATAGTCAGTTGTTCGTTTAGTCGTATCATTATGCTCAGGCTGATAATTACTTATATACGTATCTAGTTCTGCAATGGTTTGGTATTGGAAAAAGTCTTGTATTTTTAAAAATGGCACATGCTTTTTTACTTGGACAAGAATCTCCAGTACTTTGAGCGAATGTCCACCACTATGAAAGAAATTATCATGAATTCCGACACGCGTAATACCAAGTACATGTTCCCAAGCATTAGCTAACATAAGCTGTATATCATTTTCGGGCGCATCATAATGACTTGTGAAAGAGACTGCTACATCTATTTCAGCTAACTGTTTTCGGTCTATTTTACCAGTGGCGGACAATGGCATTTCTTGCATTTCAATCAAGCGCTCCGGTACCATATATTCTGGTAGATTGCTTGCTAAATACCCCCTGATTTCATCTTGTTTTAGTTGTGTACCACCTGTTACTGTATAAAAAGCAAATAAGCTGTTATTTCCATCTGCCTTTTTCTTCGCGAGAATCACTGTTTCTTGTATACTCGGGTGATTACTTAACACGGCTTCAATTTCCCCTAGCTCGATTCGAAATCCTCTCACCTTGATTTGAGAATCTTTGCGACCCACAAATTCAATTACTCCGCTTGGTAATAGACGCACTAAATCTCCTGTTCGATACATCCGTTTTTTAGGATCATCTGAAAATAAATGAGGGACAAATACTTCCGTCGTAATTTTAGGCTGGTTTAAATAGCCATCAGCTAAGCCGATTCCTGCAATACATAATTCTCCTATTACATTGGGTGGACAAAGCTGACCATCTGTATTCACAATATACATTTCGTAATTTGCAATCGGTTTGCCAATTGGAATACTTGATTGACTGTCTTTTACTTCTTTGTCCACTTTGTAATAGGAAGACAATACTGTACATTCTGTCGGTCCATATACATTCACAATTTCCGTATGTATTCCGAACTTTTCTTGCCACTTTTGTAAAATAGCAGGCATTAACGCTTCTCCGCCAACAGACAAGTATTTTAACGATTTCAATGAATTCTTATACTCCCTTGGAAGATGAGTAGCTAACTGTGTAAAGAAAGCATTTGGTACTGTTGCCGCTGTAACTTTTTCACGCTTGATCATATCAGCAAAAGCCTCGATAGATACGCGTTCTATACTTGTTAGCATATGTAATCTAGCACCGGAGAAAAAAGCAGTGAACGTTTCAGTGATTGAAGGATCAAAACTATAGGAGATAAATTGAGAATAGACATCCTGCTCAGTGGATTGATAAATTCTTTGATGCTCTGTTATTAAGTTGATAACTGCATCATGTCTGAGCATCGTTCCTTTCGGCTTGCCCGTTGATCCTGATGTATAAATGATATAAGCTAGATCGGTTGATGCGACATGGGCATTGATATTTTCTTTAAAAAACGTTGTTTCCGTGCCGTCTAATATCAACACATTGCGGGAGTTAGAATCGATAAGTGGTAAATCATCAAGTAAATGAGTATGTTCTTTTTTCGTCAAGATAAACGGAGCACTTGTATCATTTAACTGGTAATGACAGCGTTCTTTTGGATAACTTGGATCAATCGGAACATATACCCCTCCCGCCTTCAGAATGCCTAACAGACTGAGTATCGTCTCCTTGCTACGTTCCATGAGAATGGCAACATAATCCCCTTTTTGTAGTCCATTTTCGATTAACATATGTGCAATTTGATTCGAACGTTCATTTAGTTGACGATAAGTCATGACCCCACCATCGAAAGACAATGCAATTCTTTCAGCAAACTGTGCTGCAGATTGATAAAACATCTCCGGTATAGTTTTCTCTTTTTCATAAGATGCTTTCGTCTGATTTAACGCTAGATATAATTGTTTCTCCTCATTCGTCAACAGTTGCGTTCGATCGATCGGTAATAGATGTTTTTCATTACTTTTCAAATTATAATCTGGTGTCATTAAATCAACCCTTTGTTTTAAATTCAATCCTCACAATTCCTTTCTTCTAAAAAAAATATTCAATGGAAAAGTCGTTCCCATTGAATACTTTTTCATTATGATTTCACTATAAATGAACTAACCACTTTCATTAATTCAGCTGATAAATTAGTTAATGCTTGTGCTTCCTCCGAAACTCGATTTACTGTATCTAACTGAGTAACAGATGCATCGGCAATCGTTCTTGTATTATTTCTAGAATTGATAGAGAAGTGTTCCATATCCTGAACGGATGTTGTTACTTCTTCCATACCTGCAGCCATTTCTTCAATTGTCGCTGACAGTTCTTGAATCTGACCTGAAACTTGATGAATTGAAGTTAAAATTTGCCCAAAGGACTTCTCAGAATCATTAATCAGAAGCAGGCCATTATCTACTTCCTCTACAGCATGAACCATTATTTTTACAGATTCATTTGTATCATTTTGAATATGAGATATGAGTGTAGAAATTTCTCTCGCTGATGCCTCTGATTGTTCTGCAAGCTTGCGCACCTCATCTGCGACTACAGCAAACCCATTTCCTGCTTCACCTGCACGAGCAGCCTCAATGGCGGCATTTAATGCGAGTAAATTTGTTTGTGAAGCAATGCCTGTAATAATACCGACGATTTCTTCAATTTTACCTGAATGTGCGCCCAACATTTTTACCGATGATGCCGATTGGTTGACCGCATTACTAATCGCGTTCATTTGCGCCACTGATTTATTAGTGGATTCATGTCCTTTTTCTGCTTCCTCAGTTGCAATAATAGAGGATTCTGAAATCTGATTTGACGTCATCGCAATGCGCTGGATACCTGTATTCATTTCTTCGATTGTTATAGAAGCTTCTTGTGCTTTTTGAAGTTGTAAATCTGCACTGCTAGCAACCTCTTGCATGGATTCAGAAACTTTATTATAAGAATCCGTTGTTTTATCCATATGTGATGATAAAACTTGTGCCGAATTTGAAACATGTGAAGAAACATGAGTAGCACTTTTAATAACTGTTTTCAAATTTTCAATCATTAAATTAAAGTCATGAGTCAGCAATCCGAGCTCATCTTTTGATTTAACAGGTAAAGCCTCAAGTTCTAAATCACCTTCAGCTACTTTTCTAGAGAGTTGAGAAAGTTGATGAATCGGCTTTAGTTTCTTATTTAAAAGAGAATAAACAACGATTGAAGATCCGATTAAGAATAGAACTGTAACCAGTAGTATCCATAATACTTCTGACATGGCTTTAGCAGTTACCATTGATACATCATAATCAATCGCATAAGCACCCAACATTGCCCCGTCCTCATCTAATATTGGTGTTAATCCTGTTTTATAGCTACCAAATTCATCGCTATATATTTCAGTTTCGGTGGCATTTTTTGTTTCAAAAACATCTTGGATTTTTGCGAGGAAATCTGGAGATAGACCCATTTCAATCATGTCTTGATTATATTCCGCACCAAAGTCCAGAATACTTGATGAGAGAACCGGAGCATTTATATTTTCTCCATCCACGGTAATGATATAGAGATTCGTAATAATATTGGAATTATTATTGATTGCGTCCATATCTTTCGTAATAAGAAGTGCATTCGGGTTATCTGCGCTCGGCTGCTCTAATACGGAATTCAATGTCTCCATATGTATAGTTCGGGATAAAATCATCCCTGTATCATAAAGTGATTGATCCATACTTTTTAAATTACTTTCTTTCACAATGTAATAAGATAAGCCCATAGTGACCAATCCAAATAAAGATAAAATACTTATCATAACAATCGTCAATTTCAAACTAATTGACGTATACTTTTTCTTACTGTCCTTCATCTGCTTTTCCTGCCTTCCAATTTGCATACACTACTACAATTCATGTGACCTATCATACAGCGTGTCCTTATGCATTTATTTCAATTTACTGTTTAACATTATTAACCAGTAAATTGTTATTAATAATAATGTTTGACAATATTAGTTAAATATAATGTAAAGAAGCACCTTATACAACCCAAATAAAATAC
Organism: Lysinibacillus sp. 2017; assembly: GCF_003073375.1. Lineage (NCBI taxonomy): Bacteria > Bacillati > Bacillota > Bacilli > Caryophanales > Bacillaceae > Lysinibacillus > Lysinibacillus sp. 2017. The sequence goes on along the minus strand of NZ_CP029002.1, from coordinate 1,239,893 downwards.
CATTTAATCTTTAAAAGTAGCTTTTCACTTTGAATTTTATAGTTTTTTAGCCCTATCACTTTTAAGTAGTAATACATATTCTTGTTCAGAAATTGTACTATATTGTTAAGTTGGAAAATTAATGATGCTGGACTCGTGATGAAGATGATCCCTTCTATGTAACAACGGCAGCCATTCAAAAAATAAACCGCCAAATCAAATTTAATTTGGCGGTTTATTTTCTATAATATTAAATTTTTTCATTTAAGAGTGTCGACTATTTAGAGCTACGTTCATTTGCCCATATGAATAATATTTTTCGATTTCAAGATCAAAAGCTTACTTTGCTTCCTCAATTGCTTCGATTAATGTTGAAAATAACGCTGCATTCTCGACATCTTCATCTGTCACTTCATTTAAAATTTCAAAGTCTTCATCATCGATTAATAAAATACTCATACCATCTTTAATAAATTCTTCTGCTTCGACTTCGCCTTCATAGTACTGATAGCTTACTAGCACGACGTAAGCCCCTGCTTCTTCATCTAAAAATGTGTAAAGCTTTTCTGAATTGCCGTATACTTCTTCTAAAATATCTTGGATTTCAGTTGTGCCTACGTTCCACTGCACTTCGTTATTAATAGTTGCCGCTACTAGCGATTCAATAAATTCATCTACTGTATTTGTCATGATACCCTCCAAATCCGCTAAACTAAAGGCGGTTAGTCTACCTACTGTACCATAGACAAACACGACTCGTAAAACTCTCGCACCAAATGCAAAAAAACCACTACTTTTCTACCGAGCAGCGGTCTTCTTCATTTATTTACTATTAACTCTTATAACACCGATTCAATCGCCTTTTCTATATCTAAAAACGAACTATCGGGCTCAAAGCGTTGAAGGACATGACCATTTCGATCAACTAAAAACTTCGTAAAATTCCAACGAATATTACGACCAAGTAAATAATCCGGATAATTTTCCAGTATGCCATTGTACATCATCTTTTGCTGCAGTGTTTCACGTACAAACTCTGGGCAATCTACCTCGTGCTTTAAGTATTTGAATAATGGATGTGTCTGTTCCCCATTGACCTCTACTTTTTCAAATACTGGATAATTGACACCGTATTGAAGCTTGCATTGCTTAGCAGACGTTTCGCCATCTTCAGGATTTTGTTCCCCAAATTGGTTACACGGGAAGGACAGCACCTTAAACCCTTTTGATGCATATCGTTCGTACAGCTTTTGTAAATCCTCATATTGATATGTAAATTGGCAATGGTTTGCTGTATTAACGATTAGCATCACTTCATCTCGATAGGTTTCCATCGATAATATTTCACCATTCGGTTTTTTTACTAAATAATTATAAATACTCATTTTCAATTCCCCCTTAATTGTTTCTTTGCCGTTTTGTTAATGAATACAATTATACTGCTTGAATTGTTACTTTAATATTGCCTTTTGTTGCTTTTGAGTAAGGGCAAACCGTATGTGTTAATTCTAATAATTTTTGTGTTTCCTCTAGTGAAAGACCTTCAATATGACCTTCTAGAACTACTTCTAGTACGTAATCAAATGGTGCCTGCTCTACTAAATGTACTGTAGCTGCAATTGTCGATTCACCTGCGATTTTTTCTTTACGTTTTAAAATATCTAATGCGCTATTAAAACATGCACTATATCCTGCTGCAAATAATTGTTCAGGATTTGTTGACTCTGCAACATTTGATCCTGGTGGGGCAATTTTTAATGATAATGAATTATCTTCTGCATAAGATTCCCCTTTGCGACCACCAACATTAATCATTTTTGTTGTAAATAAAGTTTTCATAAACTTGCCTCCATAAATATTTTATCCAATTAAATTGCATACAATTCAATTTGGTAAATTCATTGTATACAATTTAATTGCGTTTGACAAGTATCGTTTTAATTACTATCATAAAGAAAAAATCACCGTTATAAAGGAGATCACTTTGACCAATTATTTAGAGAATCAATTATGCTTTTTACTATATGTGACCTCAAAAGAAATCATTCGACAATATACGTCATTACTTAAACCCTATAATTTAACGTATACAGGTTTTATAACAATGCTCGCCATCGAAGAAGATGAACAGCTTACAGTGAAAGATTTAGGCAGTCGGCTTTATTTAGATTCAGGCACACTGACACCGTTATTAAAAAAATTAGAGAAAAAAGGCTATATCCTGCGTGAACGTTCCACACAAGATGAGCGACAAATGAATGTATCATTGACAGCATTAGGTCATGAAATACGCAAAGAACTTCCCTGTGTATCTGAAAAAATCGCACTAGACATGGAAATATCGCAAGAACAATATGAGCAAATAAAAGGGATTCTAAAAGGTTTTTTAAAAAATGAATTCCACTAGCTTTTAGAATTAAAATTAATAACGACAGGAAAAAGGACATCTTACAGATCACTAGTAGGATGTCCTTTTTTCTATCTAAAAATTAGCCCATTAAAAAGTGCTATCTAATCCTATGGTTCGGTAACATTAATATAGGTGAACACTATGTAACGAATATGTAGATATTAATACTGATTCAAAGGTAGTATCGATCATGATAAGTGCCAGCTTTGACACCCTTCGGAACTTTTACTTCACACCACAGTTACTTTAGGCGTATAATTTCAATAAAGTATAATATTTTTTTGACATAAAAGGGGTTAGGTCTATGGCCGCACTATATGCGACTGGTGCATTTGCTGAACAACTCGGCATTAGTAAAGCATCACTACAACATTACATAACAATTTTAGAAAAGCACGGATATGAAGTTCGACGCAATAGTCGTATGCATCGCCAATTTTCAGACGAAGATTTTATGGTTTTACGTGCGTTTTTAATGTTAAATAAACATCGCGGTTTAAAATTAAAGGAAGCTGCGCAAACCGTAACGAATCCAGAATTCGAGCCAGCAGAAATATTAAAGCATGATATTATTCCAGCATCTTATCAATTATCACAATTTGAAGATTTATCAAATTCGATGCAACTTTTAGCAACACATGTGCACGGCATCGAGCAACAAAACATGCAGTTATTAACATTAATCGAAGAACAACGAACACAAAATGAGCTATTACTTGAGCAAAACCAAACGTTAAAACAACAGTTTGGCGTCATGATGCAACATATTTTGGATCAGGCAAATGAGCCAAGCACTCTACATCAACGTCAGCTCGACCGAGTCGAACAGCAAAACAGTGCGATTATGAGTGTATTAAATAAACTCAACGTTACGCAGCAAGAGTTCACTGCTCCGTCTCAATTAGAATCCGAAAAACAAACGAAAAGTGTGTTCGGAAAGTTGTTTAAATAACATAACACTTCCACCTAATATCTTTTATGAAAAATGCCCTAAGAGCTAACTCTTAGGGCATTTTGAACAATCAAAGCATTAAATTTGGAACTAACTTTTAAAAGATTACTCTACGCCACTTTCTAAAACCGCAAAAGAAATTGTATCGCAATTAATTTCTGCCAATGCGCCTAACGGTAAAATAAATTTTGGTTCGGTATGACCAAAACTCGCATTATAAAGAATCGGTAACGACTCTAAATGGAATTCCTTCATAACGGTTAAAATTTCCTTTTTATATTCCTCATAGTAGCTTTCATCTTGTGGTTTACCAAAGATAATGCCCTTCGTTTTATTTAAAATGCCTTGAATCGCATAGTTTCTTAGCCAATACCTTAGATAACTTGGTTGTGGTTTATCTTCAGATGTTTCAAAGAACAATATGCTATTTTCCCAATAGTTCTCCCCTGGCCAAAGCTCTGTTCCTTTTGCAAATTCAAGTACCTCCATACAACCACCAATTAAACGTCCTTGAACTAAACCTGTTCCTTGCAGTAGTTCATATCCTTTATTTGGCTGCATCGTACGACTTTGATTTTTATTTGATTCTTCCCACTCTAAACGTTCACTCGTCCATTCTTTAGCTGGTGAAATTTCACCAATTACTTTATTTGAAAAGAGCGTTCGCTGTACCGCTTCCATTGTATATGGATGCATTTCTACATTTTCAGCAAAGTCTGTTAAAATGGCGGGTCCATAAAAAGAAGAAATTCCTGCTTTCAGGCAAAATAAATGGGCAATCGTTACGTCCGAGTATCCCATAAACACTTTTGGGTTATCACGGATCACATCAAAGTCAATATAAGGAAGTAAACGAATACTATCATTTCCACCGATATTCGCGATAATGCCTTTAATTTTTTCATCCTTAAAGGCAACCATTAAATCTTCTGCCCGCGCTTGTGGACTGTTATATAGATAGTCTGCCCCTTTTAAACTATTAGGCATCGCAATGACTTTCAAACCAAAAAGGTCTTCTAATCTCTTTACACCCTGTTCGTAACGCCATTTAAGCTCTGATTCTCCAGCCCCTCCCCAAGAAGGACTTACCGTAGCAACAAAATCCCCTGGCTGCAACATTTTAGGTTTTACCAACATAATAATCACCTCATTAAAAAATGAATTTAAATTAACCACTCCAAATTTATACATTAATTGGTATTTTTATAATAGTATCATTTTAATAGGTGCGCATCAAACAACTCGTGCTTATATTTTATTTCCAATTCCATAATTCCACATCTCCAAGTTGGAATTGATAAATGCCATTTTCCGCGCGCAGCTTTAGCAATTCTTTTGTGGGACCTGTTACGACTGCACCATATACTTCGAAACCATTTGATTGTATATATTCATATCGTTCTTCTAAATAACTTAGCCCAAGGAACCTTTCATAGTAGCTCTCTTTTTTATCCAACATCTCTTTCAAGTTCATTAGATAATAATCCTTGCTTTCATCCATCATCTCCAGATTTAAAGTATGAATAAATGAACCACCATTAAAATCTTTACCATGTGCATGACCGCCATACAGTCCAATTTTATCAGAAACAGTGACTGTCTTGCCCGAACCCCCATATGCAGTTGGGGTAAAGCTTTCAAATTCCCCTGTGAACAATGGCATCCAAAGGACATCTAGATCATAATTCGCTACCTTTTTAAGCAATGCTTCTGGCGTCATATAATCAACTGTTGTAAATTTCATTTCAGTTACAGTTCCTTCAGGTAACTTTTCAAGTCGTTGCCAAACCGTTTGTGAGAATTCATCTTCAGCATCTTCATTTTTATTCGCATCATTCGGTAAAACAAAGGAAAATTCATTAAGTACTGCTCGTCCTGGATGTTCATACTGTATGTGTGAAAAGACGTTCAATAAACTTTTCGTAACCTTTACATCACCAATTAACATTTCCTCTTTCCCTACAACTTTCAAAAGTGGATTAGAAAATTGTTGTGTCCCCGTTGCACGAATAGAACTACCTAATATACTTTTAAAATCCGCATAGACATTCGGATATTTCATGCTCGTTGCCACTCTTGCATAATACGCATCCTCATTTTTAGTGTCCGTCGCATCAGAAATTAGCGTGATAGCAAGCATATAAATCCAATAAATAAATGCAATGATTATGATAATCCGTACGATTTTAATCGTTAATAACCATTTGGAACGTTTTAAAATTTTAGCTTCTTTTTCCTGCGTCCACTCATTCATAAAAATCTACCTCCCTCTTCATCAGTTCATTGATTTTCTTGCGGGCTCGATGTAGCAGCACCTTACTATTTTCCTCTGAAATTTGAAGGAGCATGCTAATTTCCCGATTAGAAAGATGCTCATCTTCTCTTAAAATATATACCGTCCGATATTTTTCAGGTAATTGTGCTAAAATCACTTGCAATGTTTGCGCATATTCCTTTTCAACGAGTTCATGCTCTGGCAAACCGTATGGACTTACCATTTCTTTTGGTTTTAAAAATAATTGAAAAAGTGGATTTTTTCTTCTACGCTCTAATTTTCGCCATTCATCTAAATATGTATTTCTTGCTACTTGAAATAGCCACGCTTTCGCATTATCAGCATCCGCTTGTTGCAAATGAATCGTAGCGCGGACAAAGGTTTCTTGTACTAAATCTTCAGCAAGTTCGGCATTTCCGCACATTTTATATAAGTAATAATACAAAGATTTCATATGCTGACGATAAAGAGCATCTAATTTATCAGTATTATGCATGCTTCCTCCTTTCTAGCGCTATACCTTACACGTTATCTCGCTAAGAATGTTACACTATTTTTTCCATTAAAGAAAAAGAGTTCAATTTGTTTACAATTTACACTTATTGTACTGCCTAAAATAGCATGACAGTGGACAAGTAATTGCGCAAAAAAAGAACACCTACTTTTATTATTCAGTAGGTGTTGTAAGAAATGGATCTCACATAACAAACGCAAAGATGTTTCCTTTTAAGATTTTCAAACTCTTCTAAGTCTGTACCCGTATAGTGCGCAAACATTGTAACTGGATAAAAACTTTTCCGTGTTGGTAACTGAACTGTCTTAATTTCATTCCCTTCAAGATACATATGATAGTAGGATGTGGTCTGATCAAAATTCATTTTTTCATACCATTTTTGCACCCATTTATCATCCCGCGTCCACGCTTCCAAATAAGTTAGGTTTAATTCTTTGGCTTCTTTCATCGCTGCTTCTAATAGCTTTTCTCCGATTCCCTTTCGTTGATAATCTGGGTGAACCGCAATATGCCAAATCATTCCGCCTAAACTGTCTTTAGTCGTACAAACAGATTTTGGCTCTTTTTCATATTCAATATCGATTAATCCTACAACCTGATTATCCATAATAGCAACTAGTTCAATTGAAGGGTTTTCATATACTTCTTTTTCCTTTAACACATTGTCATAATAGGCTGTATTCAAAAATGATAACACTCGGCAGCGTAACCATCCTTGTTCATCATTTTCTGTATATTTACGAATAATCATATTTTTCTCCTTACTATTTATCATAAAACGCCCCTAAAATACCCTTATTTTTACATTTTGACGTTTTAATAGTACATTGGTTTCTTTAAATTTTTGAATTACGGGATAATTCATAGTATTTATTGTAAAATAACAGCAACACATGGAGAAAGAGGCTTGTTTTATGAATTTAGAATTAAAATTAATTAACCTAATCGAATCAGATTATTTATTATGTTCAATTTTAAAAAAGGCGGAAGAATTACATTTAAATGATTGCTGGGTGGCAGCTGGTATCATTAGAAATAAAGTTTGGGATAATTTACATACGATTCAAACCGACATCAATGATATTGACGTCATTTACTTTGATGATTCTGATATTTCATTACAGAGAGAAAAAGCATTAGAGTCAAAGTTAAACCTATTACTACCTAATCAGCCTTGGTCAGTAAAAAATCAAGCGCGAATGCATATTAAAAATGGCGTTGATCCATATTTATCCTCGTATGATGGGGTTGCCCATTTTCCCGAAACTCCAACATCTATTGCGATTCGTATAAAAAATAATGAAATAGAGATTATAGCTCCTTATGGTTTACAGGATTTATTTGAAGGGCGAGTTAGACCCACTCCTCCATACCAAAAAGGTTCCAAGCTCCATCCTATTTATTTAGAACGAATTCAAAATAAGAAGTGGAACACCATTTGGAGTAATTTAGTTATTGAATCTCAGTAAAAAAATCCCCACCCCACCCTTTGTACAATCAAAAAAAGCAGCATACTGAATAACTATGCTGCTCACTATAAGGAAAACCTGGGGATCACATAAGATTTTCAATGATAAGACATCGTATCTTATATGCGATTTTATTCATAAAGCCGATAATGTAACAGTAATCAAAAGTCCTCTAAATGATTGATGTTACTGACTTTCAACAAAGGTGCATAAAATGCTGTATAGAAAAAGACAAAAACACCCTGCATTCAATTAAATGGGGGCGTTGGTTCGCTAACTTTTATTTGGGAACGTTATTGGATTAAAAATTGTAATAAATATACGGTGTCACATTACAAAATTCTTTAATCTAGCTAAATTTTCTTCCAAAAATAATGCATTTTTTTCAATACCTCGGCGTTTAGACCATCCAATACTATTGAAGGCATCTGTAAATGAGTAAAATGGTAAGACAGCCTCTAAATCAATTAGTGGTCTAATACTTTTATAGCCTTCTTGAAATGCCTGATATAAATTAGGGTTAAAGCGTAAAAAGTCACGGTATAATTTGATGAAATCTATTTCTGTCGAACCAAATCGGACACTTTCAAAATCAATCATTCCTGAAATGTTATTGCCATCAACAATTATATTTGCTGGTCGAAAATCCATATGTATAAAGCTCGGTCCATCATTAGGAGGAAGCTGATGTTTCATATTTTCAAATTTTTCAATAGCTTTCGTGTATAAATTTTCATCCAATACTAATCTTACATCCTCAGCAAAACTATAAAATTGCTTTTCGATAAAAGTAGACCAATGCGAAAACTCATTTTGAATACCCGTTAATACTTTCCCATCTGGTGGTTGTACAGTGTGCATTGTAGCTTGAAGTACTCCTACTTGAAACGCTACTATAGGGGCAACTTCTGTGGTTAATTGTTTTCCCTTTAATTCTGATAATAAAAAAGCACCAGGACATTCTTCATCTCCAGACCAGTAATTCAACATTTTTGGAATGGCTACACGTCCTTTCAAAATTTCATAGGCTTCCAATTCCCGCTGCCAATTCAATTTTGTATAGGGGATTTTCAAAAAAGTATTTTCACCATTTAGCAATGTACATTTATAGACTGTGGAACTATGGGAATTTTCAACATCACTAATTGATTGTACCTGCAATCGAAATTGGTCAATTATTCTATTTAACATCAAATATACCTCCCTGTTGAATATTGTGCGCTCATATTCACTTTAACAGATCATTAAAAGAAATTAAAATTCTGTTCCGTTAGTTAACGTAAAAACATTACCAAAGCGAGATTTTGGGTCGTTTTCCTCTTAGCGTTGTAAATTCGCATAAATTCCTATTTACAAGGTAAGGGGGTATTCTGGTCTGTTAGGACAATATTCACAATGAAGATCACTACATTTTGATTCAGTCCAACTATTACATTTAGGGCAAAAATATGTATCAAAATTATCATAATAAACTAAGTTAGATTTGCATTGCGTACAAAATTTATTTTGTTCAATTTGACCGAAAAATTCGAAACCTATTTCAAAAAAAGGTATATTATTGTAATGTATTACTAAAAGTAGAGGAGGATTTAGATTTATGAATAAAGCTAAAATGTATATATGGTTGGTAATTATATTTTTTGCAATTATATTTATTGTTTTACCTATTCTGTTTCCTCATAGCATTATATTAAATTGGGTAAGAAATATATTGTTTGGTATTTTGATTCTAGGTTTAACATATGATTTTATAAAAAGTAGAACAAAAAGTAAGATTATCAGCTAGATTTTTTTAGACTGTATTAAGGTTTCCGTATTTAATGTAGTAACAAATGCTTTAGATTTGTATTCAAGAATAGTGAAAACATTCAAAAAGCCTGACACATTGGGGACTGACCACCGTTTTTGAGACAATAAGAAAACACCTTATATTACAGCTAGTTGACGGTATTCTACCGACGACTGGCTGTTTAATTTTGTTTGAATTTGGATAACTTACTCTTGTTCCCATAGAAAAAACACCTCCACATTGTCATTATGGGATTTCTTGGCTTACCGTTTTCGGGCGTTCCTCATTCCGAAAAATTTTCTCCAGTTGAGCTTCCTTCATTATTAAAAAAATCAAACTACCTCATGATAATAAAATGCTTACTCATTCAAGATCACTTCCCAAACGTTTTACTTAGGCAGAAAGCAAAAACTAAAACTTCATATTTTTAAAAATTTTAAATAGTCTAATAGTTTATCCTTTGTAAAATTAACTTTTTGTTATATATTTAAAATGATTCAATTACTTTTCAAATTTGGGAGGGTTTTTATGAAGTTGAGGTCTAAGTATTCCTTTTTATTAGCAGGTGCATTTGCAATCGCTTTAATCGCTGGATGTGGTGATTCAAGTTCAGACAGCGACATCGATCTAAACGAGTTATCATTAAAGGACATTGAAGAAAAAGCAAAAGAGGAAGGCAAGATTAACTCAGTTGGTATGCCTGATGCATGGGCAAACTGGAAAGAAACATGGGAAGAAGTTTCAGAGAAATACGCGTTAAAGCATGTCGATACGGACATGTCTAGTGCTGAAGAGCTTGCAAAATTTGAATCAGAAAAAGACAATGCCTCTGCGGATATTGGTGATGTAGGGATTGCATATGGTCCAATTGCCGAAGATAAAGAACTGACACTAAAATATAAAACTTCTTACTGGGATGATATTCCGGACTGGGCAAAAGATGATGATGGTGACTGGATTATCGGATATACCGGAACAATTGCCTTCATTGCAGACAAAAACAAAGTTCCAGACGTTCCAAAAACATGGAAAGAATTACTTGAATCTAAATATGTCGTTACAGTAGGCGATGCATTAACTGCAAACCAAGCACAATTTGGTATTTTAGCGGCAGCAATGGCTAATGGCGGTGATGAAACAAATATTCAACCAGGTCTTGATTACTTTACAGAACTTGCAAAACAAGGACGTTTATCTGTAGTGGACCCTGAAGTGGCAACACTTGAAAAGGGTGAAAATGAAGTGGCAATCGTTTGGGACTTTAATGGTTTAGGTTACCGCGCACAAATTGATGAAAATCGTTTTGATGTGACAATTCCAACAGATGCCTCTGCTGTATCAGGCTATGCGACGATTTTAAATCGTTATGCAAAAAATCCACATGCAGCAGCTCTTGTACGTGAATATATTCTTTCAGATGAAGGACAGGACAACTTAGCAAAAGGCTTTGCTCGTCCAATCCGTGAAAATGCGAAGCTTTCAGAAGAAGGTAGCAGCAGCTTATTAGATGCTTCTTTATATAAAAATGTTCAGCCAATTGAAGATTTTGATGCATGGACAGAAACATTAAAATCACTTCCTCAATTATGGCAAGAACAAGTATTAGTTCATGTAAAATAACGATTTTTAATTGGACTAGTTGAATAGTTGAAAGCGTGTTATTCCTATTTTTAAATTTATTAGGCAGCTCGCTAACTAAGTTTAGCAACTGCCTTTTTTCTAATTAATGGAAGTTACAGAGAAACAACTTCTAGTGTTCCAACTGAAATGCAAAGGGAGTGATTATTTGAAACGTTTTAATTCTGCTCTTATTTTTCTTATTCCACTCGTATTAATTGTTGTTCTTTATTTTTTCCTACCATTAATTTATATGCTAATTTCTAGCTTTACGACAAATAAAAATGTGTCATTTGAAAACTATCTTTCTATTTTCACAAGCAAATTTTTACTACTAAGCTTTTGGAATAGCATTAAATTATCGTTTATATCAGCCATTGTTGCACTTATCGCTGCACTTTTAGGCGTTTATGCCATGTATTCATATTCTGAAGCGGCCCGTGAACGCATATTAGTTATCATCAATCTAACATCGAACTTTTCTGGCATTCCACTTGCCTTTGCCTTCATTATTTTATTAGGAAACAGCGGATTTCTAACAATTATTATGAATAAAATGGGCTGGGATTTAAGCTTTTCAATTTATAGCTGGAGCGGGCTTGTCTTAATTTATATTTACTTCCAACTTCCATTAGCCGTTATGCTACTGTATCCGATTTATTACGGGATTCAACAAAATTTAAAAGATGCTGCTACCTTATTAAAAGCAAGTCCCTTTACTTTTTGGCGTCGCATTGGGGTTCCTATAATTTTACCGAGTGTCGCAGGAACCTTCGCTATCCTGTTTGCGAATGCAATGGGTGCTTATGCTTCTGCTTATGCATTGACAGGTAGTAGTCTGAACATCACTGCCATTCGCATCGGAAATTTACTATCTGGTGATATTTTCGCCGACCCAGAATTAGCAAGTGCGATCGCAGTCGTATTAGGTTCGATTATGGTAACAAGTATGCTGTTAAGTGAATGGCTAACAAAACGAACGAGGAAGGATTTGATACGCAAATGAAAATCGTAAACTTTCTCGTCTTTCTTTGTATCTTAATCTATTTAGCCGTCCCCCTCCTTGCTACCGGACTTTATGCACTCTCGACTTCGTGGAATCACAGTATTTTACCGGAAGGACTCACAATGAAATGGGTTATGCAATTATTTCAAGATGAACATTTTTTGATGGCATTTGGCCGTTCTATTTTTTTAAGTGGTCTTTCGGTATTGCTTTCGGTTATTTTGGTCATTCCTGCAATCTGTATTATTTTGCTGTACTACCCAAAATTAGAAAAGTGGCTACAGCTAATTGTTGTATTAATTTATTCATTCCCTGGCATTATTTTATCGGTCGGTTTAATCCGCCTTTATTCAGGAACGTTCATGCCCTTACTTTGGGTAATTGTCGGCGTATATGTCGTGCTCATTTTACCGTATATGTATCAAGGTACGAAAAACGCCTTGAGTAATGTACAAGGGCGACAATTGATGGATGCAGCTGAACTACTAGGTGCTTCTAAATTGGTCGCATTTCGTAAGGTGCTGATTCCTTCGATTTATCCAGGAATTTTTGTTGCGACACTTCTTTCATTTTCAATTCTTTTCGGGGAATTCGTATTAATCAATTTAGTTGTCGGTGCGAAGTTTAAAACCTTACAAATTTATTTGATGGAAAAACTAACGGTAAGTGGGCATATCGCGAGTGCGGTCGTATTAATTTACGTCATTCTTATGTCCATATTAATGCTAACAATCGCAAAAATCTCAAGTAAGATGAAGGGCGCTGAAGTCAAATGAGTAGTGTATCACTAAAAAACATCACTAAAAAATTTAAAGATACGGTCGTGTTACAAAATATCGATATGCAAATAGAAGATGGGCAATTCGTGACATTACTCGGTCCCAGTGGCTGCGGGAAAAGTACAATTTTACGTATTTTATCAGGCTTAATTGAACAAGATTCGGGTGAGATATTCGTAGATGATACTGAAATTTCTACCCTTGCTGCTAGTAAGCGCAATGTCGGTATGGTGTTTCAATCGTATGCATTATTCCCAAATTTAAACGTTTTTGATAATGTTGCATTCGGCTTGCAAGTACAAAAACTCCCAAAGAATCAAATCAATGAAGAAGTACAAAAAATTTTACACCTTGTCGATTTAGAAGATAAAGCACAATCCTTCCCACATGAGCTTTCAGGTGGACAGCAGCAACGTGTGGCATTGGCACGTTCGATTATCGTAAAACCGCGTGTCCTTTTGCTCGATGAACCACTAAGTGCATTAGATGCGCAGATTCGAAAACGCCTGCAAGACAAACTGCGAGAAATTCAGCAGGAACTCAACATGACAACGATTTTAGTCACACACGATCAAGAGGAAGCGATGCATGTTTCGGACAAAATTTTCGTCATGAGTAAAGGACAGATCGCCCAAATCGGAACACCTCTTGAAATTTATACACAACCAAAATCAGATTTCATTGCAAGTTTTATTGGTAATTACAATATTTTCACTTTCGACGAATTAAAAACGATCCTCATGCAAGAACCCGCTGTAAAAGCGTTGAAATACGCAATTCGTCCTGAAGCAATCCATGCCAATGAGCAGCCTGGAAGCTATCGTTTTGAAGCAACCGCAAAGCAGTCCATTATGAGCGGAAATATTATTAAATCTGTATTTGAAAAGAACGGACTGACACTTACAATTGAACAATTACATCGTGATGCTACGGAGTTTATTGAAAATAACACATACACATTGTTTATAGAAAAAGAAAACCTGATTCCTCTTGTAGAATGATTTGAATCCTTTGAAGAAAGGCAAGTGATGTGATGCTCGTAGATTATCATATTCATTTAGAAGAAGGCCCGTACAATGAAAAGTGGCGCAAACGTACGCTACAAAGCTTACTGCATTTTTATCCGAATCCATATCCGCCTTCCTCAATTGAGGCGATTCGCTATGAAACCACATTACTTGAAAATCGTCTACAAAAAGGCTGTTATCATGAAAACTGGATTGACCTGTACTGCCAAACCGCGAAAGAAAAAGGTATCCTGGAAGTTGGTATCGTCGATCATTTATACCGCTTTAAAGAAACCCGCACCTATTTCGAGAAGGCCCTCGACTTAAACTTAGAGACGGATCTTGGTCAAAAGCAACACCACTGGCTAAACCGTGTGATGACAGAAAGTATGCAAGATTTCATCACCGCCATACAAGACGCTAAAGTTCGCTGGCAACAGCAAGGCGTTACATTGTTACTCGGGATTGAAGCCGACTATTTTGTAGGGCAAGAACAGGAATTAGCACAGCTATTAGCGCTAGGCGACTGGGATTTCGTCATTGGTTCAGTGCATTTTATCGACGGTTGGGGTTTTGATAATCCGGACGTTTCGACGTTATTTTTAACGTACGATTTAAAAGAACTTTACGCAAAATTTTTTGAAACGATTGAGCAGTTAGTTGATAGTAAGCTATTTGATATCGTGGCACATATCGACAATTTAAAAGTGTTTAACTACCGCGTTGAGGACGAGGAGTTTAATACGTATTGGTATGATCGCCTTGCTAAAAAGTTAAAACAAGCAAACATCGCAACTGAAATTAATTCTGGTTTACGTTACCGCTATCCTGTTGCTGAAAGCTGCCCGAGTCCAGCATTTTTAAACAATCTAACCAAGAGTCAGATTTCGATTACGTTAAGTTCTGATGCACATTTTCCTGATGATTTAGGTAATTTTGTAGCGGAGAATTCGACGCTGCTTGGAGCTTTGAATGTTGCGCGGTTCAGAAATAGAAAACGAATATAAAAAGTAACATCCAGTTGACGGTATTTGACCGGTGATTGGATGTTTCGTTTCGTTCGGAAAGAAATATTGTTATCTTAGCGCCAATACATACTGCCAATTCACTACAATTTAAGCAGTAAAAAAAGCTCAACAAGTCACTTTGCTGAGCTTTCTTAAGTAGTTCACTAATTACACAACCTCATGATAATAAAGTGCGTATAAATCATTCAATGTCACTTTCCCGAACGCAAAGTCCATCACTTGATGCTCCACTAAGAAAGTTGTCAACTCGCTTAACAGTTCAGGCTCTGAACTTGGCAAATGAAGTAACGTCATCTCATTGACTAATGTTTGCTGTTCAATGGCTGGATAATTCACTTTAACTTTTTGTTTCAGTGTATCTTCCATATTTTTCACGCGAATTGTTTTAATTTTTGCTTGGCTAAAGCCTTCTACAATTTGATTTGCATTGACAAGCTTCCCATCATTAAATAAGAAAATACGATCCGCATACTTTTCTAAGTTATCCAGTAAATGTGATGCAATAATAATCATCTTGCCCTCTGCTTTTTTCTTCAGCAAAATTTTCGAAATCACTTCAACGTTATTTGGGTCAAGCCCATTCATTACCTCGTCCATCATCATAATGTCTGTATTGGCCACAATTTGCATTGCGAAGCATAAACGTTGACGCATACCAAGGGAATACGTGCCCGTTTTTTTATTCACATAATGGCCCATATTTAAAGATTCAATCGTTTCGTCAATGAGCTTCATGTCGGAATTCCACATCATTGCATACATTTTCATATGCTCACGGCCACTCAAATGGTTATATAAATCACTTTGGTCTGGCATCATTGAAACGAACTGATGGATTTTCACTTCGTTTGTTTTTGATGAATAGATTAGTCCGTTATGAAAGCTAACATGGCCACTAGTTGGCTTTAAATAATTCATCAGTACATTCATTAACGTTGATTTTCCTGTTCCGTTTGGTGCAACTAAGCCAATCATTTCTCCCTGTTCAAAGTTTATCGAAATATCATCCAGCACCTTACGCTCGCCGAATTGAACCGTAATATTTTCAATTGCTATCATGCGTTCTCCTCCTATTTCACCAATTTAAATCGTTTATTCACTGCCACAATGAGCGTTAAAATGAGTAATATTACAGCTAAACCAACTAATAACAGTAAGCCAAGACGGAAATCTAACTGGTCGCTCGTATAGTAATAGTTTTGGTATTTCGAAACAATCTTACCTACTTCGATATAAGATGTAGGGTAATTATGAATATCCCAGAAGTAGCCGACTCCTCGACTCGCATAAAATTTCTCGCCAAATAGGAGTAACAACACTACAGCAAAATTCACCATCTCTTGGCGGAACAATACGCTACATAGCAGCACAGCATTAATGACAACGATAAACCATACCAAAATCAGCGCAACACTTTGTCCTAAAAAGGCACCGAGCGTCATCATTTCAAATTTACCATCCTGCATCCAATTCAAATGTGGTGCATAAACCGGTGAAGGTAACTGGAAATGTCCAAAGCCAAATTGCATACCAATAATTATAAAACCAATAAATAACGGTATGAATAACGCAATGCTTCCTATGAGACTAACAACCATTTTCACGAGTAACCTTTTCCAGTCACTAATTGGAAAGCCCTTTAAAACCGTTGGATGGCGTCGATCTTTCGTAACAATATCGATTGATAATAACAGTGCACAAACAATTAATAATATCGGCAAATTCTCTTTTACTAAGCGTTCTAATGTTTGCAACGCCGTACGTTGTTCAAATGCTTCCATTGATAATTCGTATTCTGCCTTTGCATAGGCATCATAGCGAACATATTGATCTAAGTACGCGAAAAAAGCATCATCATTGGCAAAACGATTATTTTCCGTAAAATAACGGGCATTGTATGAAATGCTTTCATTTTTATAGGTAAATGCATTCGTTAAAATATACCATTCACTCGTTACTTCCGCATATTTTTGCAAATCACCATTATCTAATGCATCCAGTCGCATTTTATCGCGCGGATTAACTTCACTATAAATATAATACGCATAGCTAACAGATGGATGGGAATTGTGAAGATCCTCAACATCCACATTATCTAAAAATTCCTGACGTGTTAAATAGCGCGCTTCAATTTCATCATAATCTGCCTTTTCAATCGGATCATAGGCAGGGGCAATTTTAAACGCATAAAAAATCGCAACAAAAGCGAGTAAAATATAAATGCTTAAATTTTTCTTATCCATAAAAAATTGCTTACATTCCACTTTAAAATAACTCCACATGTCTATCCCTCCTACGCCCTTTTGATTTTCCCTGTTGAGAAGAATGTTTTTATGACGAACAGCATCAATATTATACACACGATAATAATGAGCATTCCTACATTCATCGTAATATCAACAGATTTTTCTAAGTCAACTGGCATGCCACTTAAAATTTCGTTGAAATTCATAAAATTGAATGGATTATAAGGGAACATGCTAATAAGTGACGGGAAAATCATTGGTAAAAAGAACAGTATAAAGTGGACAAATAACGTTAAGTACATGTTTTTTAATAATACATTTAAAATAATCGACAGCAACATGACAAACACTGAAATAATGATCATATAGCCCACACATAATGCGATATATTGAATGCTTGAAATAAGTGTAGCGTCTCCTAAATATGCTCTCACTGGCTCTAAAAGATCACCTAGTCCATTTTTCAATAACGGTATAGCACTAACAAAAATCAGTGCGATAAAGGCAATAACGTATAAAAAGGCAATGATACATTTCGATATAATGTAATGGTCAAAACGTACGGGATACCCTTTAATAATACTAGAGTGCTCGAAATCGTCGAGCAAAATAGAGCTCGTATAAAAACTGATAAATATGTACCATCCCGCCCCAATTAGACTAAATATAAATAATAAAAACGGTATGTATTGAGATAAATTGCTAATCGTACTCTTATCTTCATCCATCATCTTTTTAAAATATAAATAATTCAACGTATTTTGTAGTTTCGAAGGCAATAATATCGCGACCTTCTCGTATTCTTCCATTTCAAATGCTTCTTGTCTTAACTTAGCAATATTAAATGCACCCTCATAATATAATCCATAATCTTCTACGGTTAATCCCGCAATTTGAAGCGCAATGGCACTTTTCTGACGGGTTAAATTTTTATATAATTCACTTCCATCCCCGCCTTCTGAGGCATCCTTCACTTGGAACTTCGATAAAATCGCCTGCGCATGATAATAATCACTCTTCTTTTCGGCAATTTGTTCGCCGACTTCCTGTGCTTTTATGAAAAACATACAACCAAACACAATGACAATAACAGCTAGTAGCGCGACAAGGTTTTTACGGTTCGATCGTTCGATTAATAACCCGACTTTTAATGCTTGAAACACACTCATCTCCCTTTCTATCTAAATTTCACTAATTACTATATATATCCCTCTTTTAGTAATCATTTACTCTATTAGAATAATCTAATTATTAAAAATTTACAAATAACGTAAAAAAAAGCTAGAGCTACATGAGCTCTAGCTTTTTGAATGATCAAAACATCTTCAAGTATTGATCACGCTCCCACTGCGTAACTGTTGTTCTAAACATATCAAACTCTATTTCTTTTGCTTCTTTGAAGTTTGCATAAATATGATCACCTAACGCATCAATAATGACTTGATCTTTTGCTAATGTTGCTAACGCTGCATCTAAAGAACCTGGTAGACTATCGATTCCGTTTGCCGCGCGTTCTTCTGTGTTCATCACGTAGATGTTGCGGTCTACTGGAGCTGGGGGCTCGATTTCACTTTTCACGCCATCTAAACCAGCAGCTAAAATAACTGCCATTGCTAAGTAAGGGTTCGCCGATGGGTCAACTGAACGTAATTCGATACGAGTAGAAAGTCCACGAGAAGCCGGGATACGAATTAATGGTGAACGGTTTTGCGCTGACCATGCCACATAACATGGAGCTTCATACCCTGGTACTAAACGCTTATAAGAGTTTACAGTTGGGTTCGTTACCGCAGTGAACCCTTGTACGTGTTTTAATACACCCGCCATGAAGTTTTTCGCTGTTTTTGATAATTGTAATTCTGAACCTTCATCCCAGAATGCGTTTTTATCACCCTGGAATAAAGATAAGTTGAAATGCATTCCTGAACCGTTTACGCCGAACAATGGTTTTGGCATGAATGTTGCATGTAATCCATGCTTACGCGCAATTGTTTTTACTACTAATTTAAATGTTTGGATATTATCACATGCTTCTACTGCGTTCGCATATTTGAAGTCAATTTCGTGCTGACCTGGTGCAACTTCGTGGTGAGATGCCTCCACTTCAAAGCCCATCTCTTCTAATTCTAGAACAATGTCACGGCGGCAGTTTTCACCAAGGTCTGTCGGTGCTAAGTCGAAGTAGCCACCATCATCATTTAATTCTAATGTTGGTTCTCCTTTTTCATCTAATTTAAATAAGAAGAATTCTGGTTCTGGCCCTAAGTTGAAGTCTGTGAAGCCAAGGTCTTCCATTTCTTTTAACATACGTTTTAAGTTCGAACGAGGGTCTCCTTCAAATGGTGAACCATCAGGACGAGCGATGTCACAAATCAGTCGTGCTACTTTGCCTTTTTCTGCCGTCCAAGGGAAAATCATGAATGTATCTAAATCAGGGCGTAAGTACATGTCAGACTCTTCAATACGAACGAAGCCTTCAATAGAAGAACCATCGAACATCATTTTGTTGTCTAACGCTTTTTCTAACTGACTTACTGGAATTTCAACATTTTTAATGGTACCTAAAATATCCGTAAATTGTAGACGAATAAACTTAACATTTTTGTCTAAAACGATTTTTTTGATATCCTCTTTTGTTAATTTGCTTGTTCCTTTTACCACTGTATTTGTCATACTTCAACACTCTCCTTTTTTTGGTCACTACTCACTTTTATATTGAAAGAAACGCGATAAATCGCCTTGACGTAGCGAAGTTTTTTTTGTCGCCTGCGCCTGCTGCATTTCTTCTCGCAGGATTGCGCGTAACTCTGCATCTGATATCTGTACTGTGTCAGAACTTCTAACATAATTATCTTTTCGCATAGCGAACACTTTTTTTATCCCCGCCATATTAATGCCTTGATCGAGCAATTCTCGAATTTCTAAAAGCGCATCAATGTCATCTAAAGAAAACATTCTTCTGTTCCCTTCCGATCTAGCAGGGACAATTAGTTCATGTTCTTCGTAGTAGCGAATTTGTCTGGCCGTTAATTCAGTTAATTGCATGACCATACTAATCGGCAATAACGGCATTGCTCTTCGAAACTCTCGACTCATCATCTCGCCCCCTTCCTTAATCCATACTTTAAATCAATGTAAGGTACTTTGTCAATTCAATGTTATAAAAACTAACATACATTTTTTAGATCACTTTCATCTCATAATTCGAACATTTTCTACCAATAAAAAATATTCTATGTTAGCTTTCCATACAAAAAAACCGCATACTACACAATTCACGTAGCATACAGTTTCATTTATTACAATTACTCATTAATTCCACGTTAGGATCATCCGCTCAAATAAACCGTTTTTTCAACCGAATACAAATAGTCCTACAAGCTAATCAAAACTCCTTCATATATTATTTTTTGAATTTTCTCTATAAAATATCTATATTTTTTACCTAAAAGGGAATAACATATTAGATAAGTAGCAATTATACGTTATTCTTATTTTTTATTCCCTAAATTCAAATTAATTAGGGCCAAGGAAAAGAAATTCAGTCATTATTCATGTATAATTATAAACAACAAGGAATTAGGGGGAAATTTATGGCTAAGCAAAGTATCACAAAATCTTTAAGCGAAAAATTCATCATCATTATCGGTGGTTTAATCGCTGCTTACGGTTTAGAGGCCGTGTTAATCCCAAACAACGTATCGGATGGTGGCGTTACCGGGATTAGTATCGTAATCTCACAAATAACACCGCTTCCATTAGGAATACTTATCGCAATTCTTAACATTCCATTTATTTATCTAGGCTATAAACAAATCGGAAAAAGCTTCGCAATTAATTCAGTCATTGGGATTGTATCATTATCAGTCGGTACTTCATTAATGCACCACGTCACTACGATTATCGAAGGTGACGCATTACTCATAACGGTTGTCGGTGGTATTATTATAGGTATCGGTATGGGTCTTGCACTACGTAACGGTGGTGCGTTAGACGGCATCGATATGCTTGCAGTATTGTTATCTAGAAAACTTCCATTTGGAACAAGTGATTTAATCCTATTTTTAAACTTCTTCGTCTTCATCGTTGTATCATTCGTATTCGGCTTTAAAGGTGCATTACTTTCAGCGATCGCCTATTTCATCGCATCAAAAGTAATCCATATCGTCGAAGAAGGTTTAAGCGGTTCAAAATCATTTAAAATCATTACAAATGAACCTGTAAAAATGGTTGAAACTATCCGCGATCGTTTGGGTCGTAGTGCTACATTCAACACAGTTCAAGGTGCTTATTCAAATCAAGATTTCAAAGAAATTACATGTGTAATTAACCGTCTTGAAGAAAGCAAAATGAAAACAATTATCCGTGAAATTGACCCTAATGCCTTCGTTACAATTTACGAAGTTGTAGAAGTTAAAGGCGGAAACTTCAAGAAAAAAAATGTTCATTAAAAACAAAAGCGCTAGCAGCATAAATTTATGCTGCTAGCGCTCTTTTTATTTTTTCGTCGGAATAAGTAAACCTACTAAAACCCCAACAACCGCCGGAACTATCCACCCTAATCCAATTGAATACAGTGGTAAATACTGCGCATAAAAGTCTGCAACTTCCGTTAAGAAACCTACTTCAAATGTTGGTACACTCGCAACTAATGCATTATAACCATCAATTAAACTAATAAAGAATGTCAATAAAATAGCTACTGCAAATACGCTTTGTTTATAGTTAAATAGCGGTCCTACTAACGCTAAAATAATCAACACAATCGCCAGTGGGTATAAGAACATTAACACTGGAACTGCATACGTAATGATATTTGTTAAACCTACGTTCGCAATTGTAAATGATACAACACATAAAATGACTACAAACGCCTTGTAACTCACTTTCGGGAACACTTCATGGAAAAATTCACTACATGCCGTAATTAAGCCAATACTTGTTTTCAAACAAGCTAACACGATAATGATCGCTAGTAAAATTGCCCCGTACGAACCAAAATAATGATCCGCAACCGCCGCAAAAATTTGACCACCATTATCAAATGTACCAATTGCCGTTACACTTGATGCACCCATATACGCAATTAAGCCGTAAATCAGCATCATTAGCGCCATTGCAAAGACACCCGATTTTAATGTCGCTTTAGCGATTTCTTTTTTATCCGTCACACCTGTACGTTTAATCGCATTGATGACAATAATCCCGAATGCAAGCGACGCTAAGGCATCCATCGTATTGTAGCCTTCTTTAAAGCCTGTCATAAACGCTTCGTTAATATAGTTACCTGCGGGTTCTACAAAGCTACCCATCGGTGATAGTAAACTAATACCTATTAATACAAATAGAAAAATTAAAAACGCCGGTGTTAAATATTTGCCGATAATGTCCATAATCTTCGCTGGATTTAAAGAGAAATAAAACACAACTGCAAAGAACACAAAACTAAATACCGCAAGCCAAAGTGTCGCTTGTGATGGATCAATAAACGGCTCAAACCCAACAACGAACGGTACTGTTGCAGTACGAGGAATCGCAAAGAAGGGCCCAATTGTTAAATAAAGTGCTAATGCAAACACAACCCCAAACACTGGGTGTACTTTCGAAGCTAAATCTCTTAACCCATTACTTCCTGATAAGCCAATTGCTAATATCCCTAAAAACGGCAAACCAATTGCAGTTACTAAAAAGCCAATTAACGCGAACCAATAATTCGTTCCTGCTAATTGCCCCATTTGGATTGGGAAAATTAAATTTCCTGCACCAAAGAACATACCAAACAGCATTGTACCAATGACTGCGTATGTTGAAAATGGTATTTTTTTGTCCATATCCGTCTCTCCTAAGATGTAATTTGCCACGTTGTCCATTTGACGAAATAGACCGATTTTTCACAACAATGTACACTATGATAGCAGTCCTACGAAAGGATTACAATACTTTCTTTTCTAAGAACAAAAGCGCTGAAGCGTCCGTTTAATTATTTAAAAGTTATCCACACTACGAAGGATTTATAATTTCCTTAAAAATAAAAAAGACTATACCGCAAAATACATTTTACAGTACAGTCCCCTTCATTCTATTTTTTACGCCATATATTGGCGACGTTGATTTTCAATCCATACACGCATCGTACGATAAAGCATTGTAACAACAACGAGCATCATGATTCCTTTTACGATGTTGAACGGTAAAATACCTAACACAACCGTTTCATACATATCAAATTGCGGCATTCCTAATAAATACGTATACATTGGTAAAAACGCAATATAATTTAATACTGCCATACCGACCGACATTACGATTGTAGAAATGACTAAACCTGTCATTAACCCTTTTACTGAAGGGAACTTTTTATAAATGTAATACGCAGGGAAAATAAATAACACACCTGTTACAAAGTTTGCCATGTGACCAACAGGAATTCCTTCTGGTGCACCTGTATAAACCCAGTCTAATACATTTTTAATGAGTTCTACTAAAATACCTGCAACGGGTCCCATAGTAATCGCCGCAATTAAAGCTGGCACATCACTAAAATCAATTTGCAAAAATGCTGGGAACCACGGTAATGGGAAGTTCAATAACATTAGAATAAATGAAATCCCACTTAACATTCCGACCGTTACGAATGAACGTAACTTCAAAGTTTGTTTCTTCATACTAAAATCTCTCCTCATTGCTGATTCTATCTCGCAAGAAGAAAGGACGATCCCATTCAATTCATGAAAAAACCCTTATGCTCGTTTTGCATAAGGGAGAAATAGGCACACTTAAATAGAGGTCTATCCGTGGATTTGTAGCAATTAAGTCTCCTAAAATTTATAGTGCTCAAAAAAGCGCTATTTTATAAGAAACATAAAATTGGTACTACAAAAAACACGACATTTTCATAAAATGACGACCGTACCTTCATCTTCTCCCATCCAGACTATACTGTCGGCTTTGGAATTTCACCAAATCCTGCACACAAAAGTGGCTCGCGGGCTCGAAAAGCTTTTACGCAACGTCCTCCAAGTAAATGGTCAGTCGTTGACACTTTTATTACCGCCGATCGGGAATTGCACCCTGCCCCGAAGATGAATCAATATTAAATTTTATAGCAATACTTCGCTACAACTTCTATTATAAATTAAAAATAGGAATTGTAAAGACAACTGTCCGACAATCCCTATAATTTCGTTATTCATTAAAAAAATCATATTGTATTAAATTCGCTGAAATTGGTTTTTCGAGTGGCTTCGTAAAATCAAATCCCTTCCACTCTACCGGTTGCATATTTTTAAACTGCACTTGCTTATCAAAGCTTGCCGCTGTTAATAATATCCCTTCAATCATCCGCATTGCTTGCATGGAATCATAGCTTTCTAGATCAACCGTTTGATCAAAAGTAATCACTACTTGCTCGTTTTCTACTTTTGTTTGAAAAGTCACATCAGGAAGTATAACGGTTTGATAAATATCATTGGCTTCTGTCGTCATATTTTTAAGAGCCTCTTCAACATTCGTGTAGCTCATTCTGAAATTCGGACTCAAATAAATTGAGCTATCACGCTTTTGGTAAGCAAAATAGTTATAATGCGTGGAGGCATCTGTTAATGAAATCGGCTGTGTCATTTCTCCGAGATTGTCGAAAGTGGCGACATTGCCTTGTTCATCTTGTATCGTTACTTCATTATAGGCATTTCCAAATGTATCGACAAGCATGCCCCTGTAGTTTGAAATAGCGGCAGAACCTAAATCATATGGTCGCTCTTCTGGTACTTGATGGATAAGGCCACCATTTTTTTCTAGTAGCTTTCCTTGTAGTGGATGATATTCATTGAATCCGAGTGCCTGTTCATCAATAAGTGGCGCAAATACTTCATAAAGCTGTAGGGCTGTTGGATTGGGTGTACCAATTTTTTGCTGCACGACATCATTTGGGATTAGAAAACTAACAGGCACACTTTCTGCATCATCACCGGCTAAACCAATTGTAAATAATGTTACGTCAACTAATTGTGATGGGTAAACTAGTGATTGAGCCGCCATACTATCCATCACCTTTTCCATAGACATTGTACGGCTTTCACTAGTTGCCATTTCTTCTTTTGATTGTGCTTCTAACTCATAAGAATCAGCCGTTTCATCCTGAATAGAATTTCCTGATAGTTGTGTTGCAATAACCACAATAATAAATAGTGCTGCCAATGAAGCGATTAAGGGCAGCCAACGAATTCCCTTTTTTCGTTTTCCTTCTATTTTTACGGGTTCGTCTAAAAATAATCCTTCACTTTGTAATCGCTGAAAAACTTCCTCTTTCGTTCGATGGTCTTTTTGTTTAGGCGCTTTAGTTAAAAGAGATTCAATACTTTCTTCATCCCAATCTTTTTTCATTTTGAATTTGCCCCCTTCCCATCGATGCTCTCCATTATTTGGCGTAAGTTTTTCAGTGCGCGATGTTGTGTAGTCTTTACCTTTGCTACTGTCCACCCTAAAATTTCAGCTGTTTCTTGAACCGATAATTCCTGTATATAACGCATGATAACAACCATTTTTTGATCTCCAGAACATTCTTCTAATGCAATTAATAATTCTCTTAATTGGTCATTAATTTCTGTAAATTGTTCTGGCGTCGGCATTGTCGAGACAAGTTGCTCTGTCTCCCAATCAAATGTAGTGAATGAATGCTTATCACGTATTTGCTTTTTTCGAAAATGATCAATGGCTATATTCTTAGCAATGGAAAAAAGCCATGTTTTTTCGCTACTCTTGCCTTCAAATCGCTCATACGACCTCAGTACACGCACATACACTTCATGCGAAAGGTCTTCTGCAACCGAACGATTTTTTATTAAATAAAACAAAAAATTAAAAACATCTTGATGATACGTATCGTACAATCGATGGAAAATGGCCTGTTGCACCCATTCCACCTCCGTTCTATTAATTTGTCGTTTTTCAACCTAAAAAGTTACAAAGCACTTCAATCAGATTAGTAAAATAGGAGCTATTCTGTAAGTCATGACCAACAGGATAGCTCCCCACTTTCTTTATAAAATTCAACATAAATTGAAACTTCAATCCGTGATGTTTCTTCCTCAACCACGGATTGATTCTAAGCTAAAGGCAAGTAAAATGTGAATGTTGTGCCTTGTTGTTCGATACTATCAACTGAAATCGAACCATTATGTGCTTCAACGATATTTTTCGTGATTGCTAAACCTAGGCCAGTCCCACCTTTTGAACGTGTACGAGCTTTATCAGCTTTATAAAAACGTTCAAATACATAAGGAAGATCATCTTTAGGAATACCTTGACCCGTATCACTCACTTGAATTTTAGCGAAATTTTGTTCACTCACAACCGAAACCGTTACCGAGCCTTCCGTTGAAGTATGACGGATTGCATTATCAATTAGATTCGTCAATACTTGTTCGATTCGATCTTCATCTATTGGGATAAGTAATTCAGGTGGAATTTTCGTTTCAAAATACAATGTCACATGTTTTTCTTTCGCTGCTTGATCAAATTTATGCGTCATTCGTTCAATAACTGAAACGAGTGGCACATCATCTTTATACAGTCTCATATGACCTGATTCCATCCGTGCTAAATCAAGTAAATCCGTTACAAGTCGACCCATACGCTGTGACTCGTCATAAATGACACGAATCATATCGTTACGGTCTTCCTCGGTCGTAACAATCCCATCAATGATTGCTTCTGAATAACCTTGTAGCATCGCAATCGGTGTACGTAATTCATGCGAAACATTGGCAATAAAATCGGATTTCAACTTTTCTAACTTGGTTTCCTCCGTTTTATCTCGAATAACCGCTATCGCACCACGGATAGCATCTCCACTATAAAGCGGGCTTATCGTAATGCTGTAATACGATTTTCCAAGTGCTAATTCTTCATCAATTTGATCTTCAAATGATAAAACATGATCTAACATTTCATACAGTTCAACTGGAATTGGCTTTGAGCTATCTAAACCTTTCTCAACAAACCATTTTTGCAATAAGCGTTCTGCTGGTGGATTACTTAGTAAAATCGTTTTATCGCGGTTAAACGTAATAACAGCATCTGTCATAGAGGTTAAAATACTCGATAGTTGCTCTTTTTCTTGGTTGATTACTTCTAAATGATGCTTTAACTGACGTCCCATTTGGTTGAAGGCTACGGCAAGTTGACCAATTTCGTCATTTTGCTTCGTATCCAATTTTGCATCAAAACGTCCCTTCGCAAGTTCAAATGCATGTTCTCGCATTTTACGTAGTGGTGATGTGATTTTTGACGATAAGAAAAAGGCGAAGATTGTTGTCAGTACAATTGCAATGGCTGCAGCAAAAACAACAATTTTCGTCGTTTGTTTGCTCGCCTCGTGAATGGCATCTGGATTTTTATAAATAAATACTGCGCCATGCGTCGCGTCTTCACTTTTTAATGGGAACCCGAGCACGATATAAGAATTCATGCGATCCGGATCTTTATTGGATGGAAGCAAAAGTTCTTTCACAATTGGTTTTTCTGTTTCATAAACTTTTTCAAACGATTTATTTGAAATAATTTTCTGTTGGATTGGCTTTTCATTTACGCCTTGTTGATCAGCAAAAATAACTTCATTTGAATTCTTTGCTACAAGTGCGTTTGTCGTCTCCGATAATAGTTCAGAGATAATCGCAAATTTCTTCTCATCTAGTGCTTCATCATCCACAATAGTGGCAATGACTGCCGCCGTTTGACGAAGCGACTCTTCTGTTTGTTCATTATGATACTTTTCTAAAAACTCCAGCATAAAAATCGTGAAAATAAATAAGACAAAGGAAACGAGAAGCAAAATGGTTACCCACAGCTTCCCGACAATGCTTGTTGCTATTCTAATCATTTACAACCTCGAATTTATAGCCTACGCCCCATACGGTTACGATCATTTTGGCCGCATTTTCAGAAACACGGTTTAATTTTTCACGTAAGCGTTTTACGTGCGTATCAACTGTACGTAGGTCGCCGAAGAAATCATAGTGCCATACTTCTTTTAAAAGCTGTTCACGGTCAAATACTTTATCCGGTGCCTTGGCTAGAAAATAAAGTAATTCATACTCTTTTGGTGTTAAGTTTACTTCAGTGCCATCTGCAGTGACACGGTGTGCATCATGATCGATTGTCAAATGTGGGAATACGACTAAATCTTTTGAAGAAGATGCACTTGATACAGGTGAAAATACAGCAGAACGACGTAAAATTGCCTTTACGCGTAAAACAACTTCACGTGGGCTGAATGGTTTTACGATATAATCGTCTGCACCTAGTTCAAACCCTTGTACACGGTTTGCTTCTTCACCCTTAGCTGTTAATAAAATAATTGGTGTTGTTTTCTTTTCACGTAACTCTTCGCATACTTCTAATCCATCTTTTTCAGGCATCATAATATCTAATAAAATGCAGTGGTAATCTTTTTCAAGAGCCATTGTAAGCGCTTGTTCACCATTCTCTGCCTCATCTACTAAATAACCTTCTCGCTCTAAATACATTTTTAATAAACGACGGATACGATCCTCGTCATCAACGATTAACACAGAAATATTCTCAGACACTGGTGTTACCCCTTTCAACTCTCTATTTCTCTACTCTATTGTACCTTTTCAGAGCGCAATTGAAAAGAAAAGCTCGACCAAAAACGGTAGAACTTTTCTAATTTTATGATATTTTGTTAATTTTATCGCACTTCAATGGCAGTATTCTAGATTGAATCGCGTAAGAAAAAACAAAGGTGAAGTTTAACTGTCCAAAATCACCCGATTGATAGTAACTTTATGCGTAAGAATGTAAACCTGCAATAACTAAGTTCACAACTACAAGGTTAAAAATGATAATAATCAAGCCAATTACTGTTAACCAAGCTGTCTTTTTTCCTTCCCAACCTTTTGATAAACGTAGGTGAAGGAATGCTGCATAGAATAAGAAAGTAATAAGTGCCCAAACCTCTTTTGGATCCCAACCCCAGAAACGACTCCATGCAATTTGTGCCCAAATCATTGCGAAAATCAGCGCTCCTAGTGTGAAAATTGGGAAACCAATTAATACAGCACGATATGCAATTTCATCCATCAAGGTTGAATTAACACGTTTTACTAATGGTTGAAGCATCGTTGAAATACGTTTTCTAAAGATTAAGCGAATTAAAATGTATAAAATTGTCCCAAATAATAATGACCAAATAACTGTTGTTAATTTACGCGCGTCAATTAATGGTGGTAATTCGGCAAGTGGTGTCATTTTATCTTCAGTAAGTTCGACAAACTCATTCATACCAAAAATTGCAGGCATGTTATATGTCGTTGTGCTTACTTGATCTAACTTATCCACATATTCAAATTTAGCTTCATAGCCCACCACGTTAAATGTAATTGTGGCAATTACGAAACCAATAACTAATACACCAGAATACATCACAACTTCAAACCAAAAACTCTCTTTTGATTTTTCTTTTGTATTTACATTTTTAAGTAAATACACTAATCCAGCAACCGAACTTATTCCCAAAACCGATTGACCAAGTGCAGCTGTAATAACGTGAATCGTTAGCCAGTTACTTTGTAATGATGGTACAAGCGGGCTTACTTCCACTGGGAACATGGCAGCAAAGCTAATGATTAATAAAGCAATTGGCAGTGCCACAACCCCTAAAGCAGCCACTTTGTACATGTAGTAAATAACGATAAATGATAAGACGATGAACATACCGAACGCTGTCGTAAATTCGAACATATTACTTACCGGTGCATGTCCCGTATAAATCCAACGTGTAATAAAGTAACCTAGTTGTGCTAAAAAACCGATAATCGTTACAACAATCGCAAGCTTACCAAACTTGTCAGCACGGCTTGCTGCTGTATCATTCTTTTCCTTAATCGCGCCGCCAAATAAAAATGTACCAACTAAATAACAAAGGAACGCAACGAATAATAAGTTACCGCTTAAATCGATTAAACTCATGAGGTTTTACCATCCTTTTCACTTTCTTCATTTTCCAACTGTTCAGAATCTTGTTGATCCACGTATGCTGGTAAATGTGCATGTGCTGTCAATGCATCTAAATCTTTCTTAATACTGAACCAGTTTTTGTTCGTATGAGCTGCTAAGCGAATTGTACCATCCGTAAGTTCCTCAACCCAAATTCGACGATGATTCCAATAAGATCCGATTGCTACACCAAACATAAAGATGAATCCACCAACGAACAAGATTGGAAGTGTTTTATCCTTACGAACAGTAATCCCTGACATATTACGCGTTTCTACGTTTGAAAACTTCATTTTGTATAAATTTTCGCCATTTGGTTCAAGTGTTTGTTGAATAGCGACAAAGCTTGTCTCCCCTTCAGGCTTTTCTGGTGTTTGCATTTTGAAAATAAATGCTGGATTATTAGGTGTTTGTGTTGCTGTTTGTGGCACACCTTCTTTAAAGCCTGAGAAGTCTGGGTAATAACCCATTAAGTTTACTTTTGAGCCATCTTCTAAAATATATTCATCTTGTGGATTGGTTAAATCAATACTAACCGTTCCTAAAGAGGCTTCTGTTTCTTTATTTGTTAATTCGAAAATCATTGTTTTTAATTCATTTAAACGATAATCCATCTGATACATTGCATACCCTTCATGCTTTAATGGGTAATTTACGCGGATATCGTATTTTTTTATTTCCTCTAAATCATCGGCTTGTCCTGGAACGGCACCGTCTTTTTGTTTATAAAGCGTAACATCTGTTTGGAAGTTTTTCGCAACAACGTTGACACCTTGCTTCAACTGTTCACCTTGAGCAACATTGTCATACGTCTCTAATATGAACTGATCACTTTTTAAGAAATAGCCATCCATACCAGGTATTGCACGCGTTTCACCTTCTCGTAGCCACATTGATTCATCGACATAAAATCCAGGTATTAAGTGAAGTAAAACGCCTATTAAGAATACGATAAGACCGACGTGGTTCACATATGGGCCGTAACGAGAGAAACGACCACGTTCTGCCAATAACGCATTATCTTCACGACGTACATTGTATTTTAAGTCCTTTAATTTTTGCTCAACATTCGTTAACATATCTTCTGACTTTTCCGTAGGTTGTCCTTCAGCAATAACACGTTGACGTTTCATAAAACTATTGTGACGTTTTACACGTTGATTTTTTAACGATTTATGTAATGGGAAACCACGGTCAATACTCGCGATAATGATGGACGTACCTAACATTAATACAAGTATTTGGAACCATAGGGACGAATAAAGATCCGATAAACCTAACGAGTAGTATATTTCACCGAACCAACCATAAACATCCGAATAATACGCTTCTTTCTCTGCGTCAGTGGCTACACTAACATAAAACTCTTGAGGCAAAATTGTACCAATCGATGCTGCTATTAAATTTAAAATAATTAATGTAATCCCAACTTTAACACTTGAGAAAAAATTCCACACTTTATCGATTATCGATTTATTGTAAGTTTTTGAACGGATGGCAGTCCCTTCATAGCGCATGTCTGCAATTTTTTTGTCTTTTTCCTCTGTAGTTAAAGGAGAACCACATTTTTGACAGAGCTTTGTGCCTTCTAAATTTTCATGCCCACATTCACAAAGTATTTTATTCATAGCTTATAAACTCCTATTCCGGCTTAATTGAATCCAAATAGTTCGATATTTGTTGTTCACTCATTTCTCCCGTAACAATACGTTCGATTTCTCCGTCTGGCTTGATGAAAATAGACGTCGGTAGTGGTCCAATATTATAAGCTGTGAATACACTTTTCGTTTTATCAATTGCAACTGGGAACGTCATCCCCATATTTTGAACATATTTTTTTACTTCGAACTCAGATTGCGCAAAGTTTACTGCAATGATTTGAACGCCTTCATGTTTTGACTTTCCATATTGCTTCGTCATCGCTGGAAACTCCCGTTCACATGGTGCACACCAAGTTCCCCAAAAGTTGAGTAGTACACCTTGCCCTTCATAATCTGCTAATCGATGTTTTTCACCGTTTAAATCAACCACTTCAAAATCTGGCGCATCTGCCCCAGCCTTCACGATTTTAACTGTATCCTTTGTTACCGCAGCATAAACTGTATATCCTATAGCTACTGCAAGAACTGCAAGAATAATACCGCGAGTAAAGGAACGTTTTTTCTTTTTTTCCAAACAAAAGACCTCCTTCCTTTCAGCAATCTACTGTTGCCTATTATAGCAAAAAAATACAAATAATTTATGAAGGATTTATGAACGTTTTCCCTACGAGCTTGGTGTTAATCCATTTTCCCTGTTTCCGCTAAAACACGTAATAATTTTACTTCGTGTCTTGTTAATTCACGGTATTCGCCAGCAACTAAACCAGTTAAATCTAAGAAAGCAAAGCGCTCACGTTTTAATTTAACAACTGGTGTACCAATTGCTTCGAACATACGGCGAACTTGACGGTTACGTCCTTCGTGAATTGTAATTTCACAAATTGCCTTGCCCGCACTTTCATCAAAGCTTGTCATGCTTACTTTTGCAGGTGCAGTTTTACCATCTTCTAGCTTAATCCCACTTTGTAATTTCATTAAGCCTTGTTTCGTTGGAATCCCTTTTACACGTGCAATATATGTTTTATCGATTTTAAATTTCGGGTGCGTCATTAAGTTAGAAAATTCACCGTCATTTGTTAATAGTAATAGACCTGTTGTATCATAATCTAAACGTCCTACAGGGAAAATACGTTGGTATACTTTTTTCTTAAAAATATCCGTTACAGTTTTACGGCCTTTATCGTCCGTAACAGCTGAAATATATGCACGTGGTTTATAAAGTAAGAAGTACACTTTGTCTTCTTTTTCTAATTTTACGCCTTCTACTTCAATTTCATCGGTTTCTGAAACCTTAGTTCCTAATTCACGAATGACTTTCCCATTAACTCTTACTTTT
Organism: Lysinibacillus sp. 2017; assembly: GCF_003073375.1. Lineage (NCBI taxonomy): Bacteria > Bacillati > Bacillota > Bacilli > Caryophanales > Bacillaceae > Lysinibacillus > Lysinibacillus sp. 2017. Next base: position 1,206,868 of record NZ_CP029002.1, on the reverse strand, counting down.
CCTTCTACAATTAATTGCTCCGCCTTACGTCTTGATGCAACGCCTGCGTATGCTATAACTTTTTGTAATCTTTCCATAAGTTCACCTCATTGATTGATAGTTTGCAGAAGACGCAAGCTTCTCAGCATTCGACTCTGCAGTTTTTGTAACTGTTGAAAATTATGGCACATGTTGCTCTATTATTAAAGATAATTAACTTTTCTAATAATATGTGCTTTATTACAACGATTAAACATTTTGCAAGGGTAGTTTATTTTCTTACTACCAATTTTGTCATAAGTAATTCATTTTCTACATACACATGCCACACTGCGCGCTTTGAATTGGGGTGTCGAGATAGTTTCACAATGTGGCGTAATTTATTGACCTCTTCTATTTTTAATAGAGCATGCATTGGTTGCGTTATGCGGATCTTTATATTGCCATCCTCATAGGTACCTCTATCGACTACTGTAACGAGTTCATAATCATGTGTAATTTGGTTTGCTAGATTTCGGTGGATGTTCCAATCATTGCCTTCATTTAATGTAACGACAATGAATTGTTTTTGTTCCCGTTCAAAAAAAGTAGCGAGTGTACGTCCTGCTACTTTTGTATAACCAGTCTTCCCACTTACAGCGCCAACATCCTCATGCAACAAACGATGTTTATTTTTCCAAGTAGCCCCTTCTTTGTAGACCTTTGTTGATGCAATTTCTTTAAAATTCGGATTTTGCATGGCAATTTGCAACATTTTAGCAGTATCATATGCCGATGATAGGTGATTTGGATGGTGTAAGCCAGTTGGATTATTGAAGTGTGTTTGTGTTAAGCCATTATTGACCGCTTTTTCATTCATAAGGCGAACAAATCCTTCAACAGAGCCGCCAACATGCTCCGCTAAAGCTGTAGCAGCATCATTTCCCGATTGCATCATTAACCCATGCAATAAATAATCAATCGAATACCATTGCCCTTGCTCTAGATAAATAGACGAACCTTCTATTGAAGCCGCATGTTCAGAAACAAACACTTGTTCAGTTAAGTCACTATGATCCAAAACAACAAGCGCTGTCCAAATTTTAGTTAAACTTGCGATTTCGAGCTGGCTATGTTCATTCGTCCCCATTAATGTCCGACCATTTTGTGCATCCATGACAACAAAGCTACTTCCATTTGCTTCTACATTTCCTGCGAATAAAAAAAACGCAACCCACAAAACAACATACATCAATCCTTTTTTCAACTGGTCACTCCTTTAGTTTTGATTAAACGTTTCTTGGAACTTCGTTAAAAATAAATCAGTTGGTTGCTCATCATCCTGCTCAACTTGATCAGGTAATGGCGGCAATTCTTTAATGTTTTTTAAACCGAAATAATTTAAAAACTCTTTCGTTGTACCGTATAAGATTGCACGGCCTGTTCCTTCTGCACGCCCAACCTCTTGTACTAATGCACGGGATACAAGTGTGGCAATGGGACGTTCACTTTTCACTCCACGTAAATCCTCAACCTCTGCACGTGTGATAGGTTGCTTATAAGCAATAATTGCCAATACTTCAAGTGACGCACTTGTTAATACTTGGTTCGTTGGATTTTCGATTAATTTTTTTAGCGTATCAGACACTTCTGGCTTTGTCGTTAATTGATATGTACCAGCCATATGCTTTAATGTAATGCCACGCTTTTCTTCTTCATTATATTGTGATTGTAGCTCACTTAATCCTGCTTCAATATCCATTGAATCCATATCGATATATTGTGCTAGCTGTTTGACAGTCATTCCTTCATCACCAGCTACGAATAATAATGCCTCAATCTGGCTCAATAATTTGTTCGAGTTCATCGCCAATATCCTCCTTTTGTAACAATACCGTTAAGTCATCGAAGTTTTTTTGTTGTTCAACAAAAACGACTTGGCGCTTCATTAATTCTAAAAGTGTTAAAAAAGTTAAAACAAGTGTTGGTTTATCATCGGCTTCGAAAAGCTGTGAAAAAAACACTTTCCCCCCTGATTTTTTTAGGAAGTTTATAACCGTGCGCATTTGATCTTTTACAGAAATTTCTTGTCTCGCAATTCGTGTTGCTAATGGTTTTTTCAATTGTTTACGACGCATCAGTTTTTGGAAAGCGCTTAACATATCGTATACATTGACGTTTTGGTCAAATAATGCAAGCTGCTCATCTGGCATAAATTCCGATAAATCGGCAGGGGCTTTTGTGAAAACTTGCCCACGTTCGCTTTCTAATTCTTGTAACTGAACGGCTGCTTCTTTATATTTTTTGTATTCAATTAAGCGTGCAACTAATTCTTCACGAGGGTCTGGCTCATCTATTTCTAATTCGGATTCCTCTATCTCACCTTCATTAATCGGGATAAGCATACGACTTTTAATGGCTAGTAATGTTGCTGCCATGACTAAATATTCGCTTGCTTCGTTTAATTCTAATGTTTGCATCGCATGGATATGATCAATATACTGTTCCGTCAGCTCTGCCATCGGAATATCGTATATATCGATTTCCAAACGATGAATTAAATGCAATAATAAATCCAGAGGCCCTGAAAAGGCATCTAGCTTTACTTCATAAGACATTTTTTCTACCACCTGTCATTTCTAGTCGAAAATTTTCATAAAGAATGATATTTATACTTCTGCAATTTATGGAAAAGTCAAGATTCGTCATAGTTCGACAGAATCATTATATTATATTCTCTTATTTTATTAGTATAGAGGAAAGGTGAGCACAATGCATCCTTTGTTTCATCCCCTATTTGTCGATTATTGCGCTTATTTTAACGGCAATGAAGATTATTTTGAATGCCATGAAGTCTTAGAAGAATATTGGAAGGACGTCGCACCGGGTGACAAGGAACATGCGTTAGTTGGCTTTGTTCAAGTAGCAACAGGTCTCTATCATTGGCGGCGTGGCAATGGTATTGGGGCAGCGCGTATATTAAAGAAAGCACGTTATAATTTACTGCAAAACAAACAGTCCCCATTTGTTGAATTTGTGGCACTTGAACAACTACTAATCTACATTGACAATGTCCTATTACAAATCGATCTAGACAATCCATTCAAGGCGTTTTCATTTCCGTTAACAAATATTGAACTTGAAACGCTAGTTACTGAGCGAATGAAATCATTAGCTAGCGAAAACCTTGATTTTCTTGTTAACAAACATATGTTACGTGACCGCTCTTCTATTCTTCGAGAACGTGAGGAAAATAAAAAGAAAAAATTAGCTAACAAATCTCGTCACAATTGAGTTTGTTTTTGAACTAGACCTTAGGCAGAATATTTCTATCTATGTTTTTGCATAAAAAATAGACAAAGTTAAAAATCAACTTTGTCTACTGGTAGAAGCAGAAACTAATCTGCTTCTTTTAATATAGGTATACATTTTTGGACAAAAGATTCGGTTACTTCATTTGCCTGAATATCTTCATAGCCTAACTCACGAAGTTCTTGTAGCATTTCAAGTGCTACGCCTTCACCTCGATAAGAAGGAATAACCGTAATATGTTGAACCGTTGCGACCGCATTTTCTTCTAAAATGCCTACTGTCCCCACGTACTCATCATCCTTTTTCCATAAATACAGTGTCCAATTTTCGTTTTGTTCATATTGTTGAATGGTTTCCATTAATCCCTTAATGTCTTTTCCTTGTGGCATTAATGAAATTAAGCCCATTGCAATTTTCTCAAGTGCTTTTTTATATCGAACTAACATTTTCACATTCCCTCAATTCTACCATTGCACATCCTATCAAAAGTTTGAAGGAAATGCAATAACACAAATTTCCAATGTTCCAATGCACGACTTTTACGAATTTGTAAAATTATAAATCAATGGACTAATGACGTAAATAAATAATAGTGACCAAACGATGACACCAGCCAGTATCCCAATGCCCCATTTTGTTTGTTTAGATAATTTCAATTTTTATTCACCCTTTTTTAATGTTAACGGTAGATCATTTATGACGATATCTTCATAGCTTTCACGTTTAATTGCTAATTGATGTTCGCCATTTTCTACAAATACTACTGCTGGTCTTGGTACACGATTGTAGTTTGATGCCATTGAATAGCCGTATGCACCGGTACAGAACATTGCTAACACATCACCTGTTTCACACTTTTGTAAGCTCGCATCAATCATTAATTTATCACCTGACTCACACAACTTTCCAGCCACTGTGTATGTACTCGTTTTCGCTTCATTTGCTTTGTTTGCAATGATGGCTTCATATTTTGCATCGTATAATGCTGGTCGAATATTGTCACTCATCCCACCATCAACGGCAATATATTCACGCACGCCAGGAACCGTTTTTTGTGAGCCAATTGTATAAAGTGATGTACCTGCATCCCCAACTAAAGAACGACCTGGTTCAATCCAAATTTCAGGCATGTTTAAGTTTAGTTTCGTACTTTCAACTTGTACAGTTTTAATCATATCTGCCACATATTCATGAGGTTCAAGTGGTTTATCTTCTTCCGTATAACGAATACCAAAGCCTCCACCTAAGTTTAACACGCTTGCTTCAAAATTATGTTCCTTTTTCCAGGAACCCATTTTTTGTATCACTTTTGCAGCTGCTAAACTAAAGCCTTCTGTTTCAAAAATTTGTGAACCTATATGACAATGTAAACCTAAAAGCTGAACATATTCATCGCCCACAACTTGTTTGAACGCTTCGTCTGCCTGCCCATTATTTAAGTCAAAACCAAATTTCGAATCGGCTTGACCCGTCGTGATGAAATCATGCGTATGTGCTTCAACACCAGGTGTTACGCGTAATAAAATATTTATTTTTTGATTTTTTGCTTTGGCCATTTCTTTAATAACTGTGATTTCGTAAAAATTATCAACAACAATACAGCCAATACCTGTGTTAAAGGCAAGCTCTAACTCTGCAATCGACTTGTTATTGCCATGAAAATGGATACGCCCTGCTGGGAATCCCGCTTTTATCGCTGTGTATAGTTCTCCGCCAGAAACGACATCTAATGATAAATTTTCTTGTGCAGCTAATTGATACGCTGCTACACATGCAAAAGCCTTCGATGCATATGCAACTTGAGCTGTCACGCCTAATTTTTCGAACGTATCGATAAACCCTCGCGCGCGCTTACGAATAAGTGCTGTATCATAAACAAATAACGGCGTTCCGTATTGTTTCGCAAGTTCCATTGTGTCGACGCCACCAATTGTTAAATGACCTTGCTCATTAATTTGCTGTGTTCCATAAAAATGCATCCAATTCTCCCCTAACTTTAGCTAGACTAGCGCTAATATTCTTAAAAGTCACAAAATATTATATGTGAACTTTAACATAGGAGAGAATCTCATGCAATGAGCGTTCATGCACGTTTTCGCTGTTTTGCACCAACAACGTAAGGTCGAAGTGCATCTTGTGACATTGGAAAGCGAATGAGCACTCGTAAAAATGCTTTTGGGAAAAACGGAACGAATGGCCATAAATACGGCACATTCATAGGCTTTAGGGTACATAAATAACTGAAAATAAGGAAAATTCCAATAAAGAAACCATTTATACCAAACAATGCGGTCATTGCCAACAATAAAATACGGAACACTTTTACCGAAATACTTAATTCATAATTCGGGATGGCAAAAGTAAAAATAGCCGTTATTGCCGTATAAAGCACGATCTCGCTTGAAAATAAGCCGACATCAATGGCAATTTGTCCAATAATAATCCCCGCTATTAAGCCCATTGCCGTCGATAATGGAGTTGGTGTATGAATAGCCGCGATTCGCAAATATTCAATCCCAACATCGGCAATGAGAATTTGCAAAAACAGGGGAAGCTCACTTTTTTCACTCACACCAATATAGGACAATTGATCTGGCAGTAGCGCTTCATTCGTTACAAGTAAATACCAAAATGGTAATAGCACAAAGCTTAGTAGCACAGCGATGTACCTAAGAATTCTCATCGTTGTTCCAATCAACGGTGCTTGCCGGTATTCCTCTGCATGCTGCAATAAATGAAACATCGTCACAGGAATCAACATTACAGATGGCGATGTATCTACAATGATGGCAATATGTCCTTCTAATAAATGGGCAGCAACAATATCTGGACGCTCCGAATAACGTACAAACGGTAGCGGATGGAACCGTTGTTTAAATAACCATTCCTCTAATGATTTATCGGCCATCGTTAAACCATCATGCTGAATTTGTTCGAGCCGCTCAATTATCCAATTTAAATGCTGATCATTTACTAAATTGTCCATGTACGCAATGACGACATCCATTTGACTGAGCGTTGAAACTTTATGCATTTGATAACGCAACTCTGTGCTGCGAATTCTGCGCCGAATAAGCGCCGCATTTTGGATAATATTTTCTGCAAATCCATCTCGTGAACCGCGAATTACTTTTTCATTATCTGGTTCTTCGGGACTTCTTCCAGGATATTCACGAAATTCCGCTAAAAATGCATAGCCACTTAATGTAATAAACCCGACTCGCCCACTTAAAACACCTAATAAAAAATCATCTTGTGATGTAGCATCATCCATGCCGTGATAATTGAAGTGGGCGTGAAAATAGTCGACCTCATCATCAATTTCTTCTTCATATTCCCATTGCAAATTCGCAAGCAGTTCTGCAAGTGGTTCCCCGTTTACAAGTCCACTAATATACACAATAAGTGTCGGCAAATTTTTGATTGAAATTTCCTTTATACAGACGTCAAACGTGTTTTCTACATCGAATCGTGATTGTAAAAAGCCTTTTGCAATTTCTTTAGATGTAAACAATTGATTCGTCATTTTTTCACCGTCTTTGATGCCTCAGATACTTCCATCCAAGTTTTTAATTGTGCGAGAATCTTCTTTTCAAGACGTGACACTTGTACTTGTGAAATACCTAACCTTTCTGCAATTTCTGTTTGTGTTAAATCTAAATAATATCGAAGGTAAATAATCGATTGCTCTCTTTTACCTAAACGCTTCAATAAATCTTTTAACGAAATATAATCAAAAGGTAACACAGATTTTTCATCTTTCATTTGATCCATTAACGTAATTGAATCCCCATCATTTTCGAAAAGCTGGTCATGTAAACTTGCAGGATCTCGCATCGCATCCGTTGCCATTAAAATATCATCTTGTGAAACTTCTAATATCGAAGCCAATTCTGCAACGGTAGGTGTCCGTTCGTTATTCTTCAAATATTCATCTGTTGCATGTCGGATTTTAAAGTTGAGTTCACGAATCGAACGGCTAACCTTCACCATCCCATCATCTCTTAGAAAGCGCTGAATTTCCCCAATGATCATCGGCACAGCATAGGTAGAAAACTTTACTTCATACGATAAATCAAATTTATCCACCGATTTCATCAAGCCAATACAGCCAATTTGAAACAAATCTTCTAACTCTACTCCTCTAGAAGCAAATCGCTGGACAATTGACCAAACGAGGCGAGTATTTCCCTCGATCATAATTTTCCTGGCGACTTGGTCACCATCTTGTGAACGCGCAATCAATTCCCGCATATAAGCTTGCGTTAATAACGTTTCTGATGACTGTTCGATATTCCTCATCCCCCTAATCGTTACGTAACAAGAGTTCGTACAGGTGAAATTTGCTTTGTAAATGTAATAACGGTTCCTTCCCCGATGAAGGACTCAACTTGTAAAAAGTCTGCAAAGCTTTCCATAATCGTAAAGCCCATACCTGAACGTTCCATTTCTGGTTTTGTCGTATAAAGTGGTTCACGCGCGCGTTCAACATTTTCAATACCGCAGCCATTATCTTTTATGACAACACTTATTTCACGGCCATTCCGTACAGCATGGACGGTAATCATGCCATTTGGATCATGCGCATATCCATGAATAATCGCATTGGAAACAGCTTCTGATACAATAGTTTTGCATTCTGATAACTCTTCAATTGTCGGATCCAATTGCGCCATAAAACTAGTTACAGCTATTCGTGCTAGCCCTTCGTTTTCACTGCGTGCTAAAAATGTTAGTGTCATTTGGTTATCCATTGACAATCCCCCTCGCCTGTAAAATGACTTCCTGTTCAGAGCCAATTTGAATTAAATTTCCTAAGCCGGAAAATTGGAATATTTTTTGCATCGTAATCGATGGGTTTAGTAAAATCGTCTGACCATCCACAGCGCGTAACTCTCGAATTCTTCCTAATACCAATCCGATGCCAGAACTATCCATAAATTGAAGCTGTTCTAAATTCCATATAAGGTATTTCACGTTTCCTTGAAAAATAGCTTTTGATATCGATGAGCGAACTTTTTCAGTTTCATGGTGATCTAATTCTCCAAACAATTGAATGACGAGTACTTCGTTCGGATAAAAGGTCATATTAAATTTCATAGATGTCGCCTCCTTCATGTAGGCAATTTCTCTAGTTATCCTCTGTTTCCTTTAGGCATGACAAAACTAGAATCATTTCGCTAAAAGTAGTGTCGTTATGACAACTGCTAGTAGTATTGGAAACTGTACGCAATTTTAAACATTTCGCCCAAAATAAAAAGAGTAGCTGTTATGCAAGTAATTTCTTACATAACAGCTACTCTAAAAGTTATTGCTCAACCTGTTGCTGGAACTGGATTTGTAGAAATGTGTATAAAATCACGTATAAAAAATGTTCCAATGCAAAAGCCGTAAACGTTGATTTAACAGCGTTTACGGCTTTTTGTTATGCCCCCAAACTTTGACTTGGGAACATTATTAGGATTTTAAGTTTGAAATATTCAGTGTAATTTTAGGATATAGATAAAACTAAGCTTTTGTATTAAACAACTTTTCATTTATTTTTTGTGAAACTAATAAAAATGTCATTGCACTTATGCCAATTAAAATAAACTTGATATCACTAATAGGGAAATTTATATTAATGATGCCTACAATAAGCATATAAATTAATGTTAACGAAACGGCTACTAACAATTTTTTTGACATTTTGTATCCCTCCGCAAATGTTATGTTAGTTGAAGGAAAAACGTGGCCAAAGCATTAACTTCATTCTCTTGTCGAGGACGTAATACTTGTGGATGTCCTTCGAAATTCACCTTTTTATTTGGATAAAAATATTAACTTGTCATTTTTCTAAATCGCGCATTTCTTTTTGGCCAATAACTTCAGTTAACCCGTTGGCATCAAGCATGGACTTCAAGCTTGGCTGCACCCCACTTACAAGTACAATCCCACCTTGTTTCGTAAAACTACGGACTATATTACGGAAATATTCTTCACCTGTCGTATCAATAAACGGAACTTTCCCCATCCGCAAAATAAGCACGCGTGGTCGATAGTGAATCGTATTTAAAATGGACTGTTCAAATGTTTGTGCAGCACCAAAAAATAACGGACCTTCAATCGTATACACACTGGCACAAACGCTCCAGTCGGTCCGCCAATTTGATATTTTGAACCACCAAAAAGCGAAATTAATATCCCTGCAATAATGGCCGTATAAATTCCGTATTCCGGCTTTACTCCAGATGCAATCGCTAATGACATCGCTAACGGAACCGCAATGATCCCAACAATTATTCCTGACAGTAAATCTTTTTTAAAACTTCCTAATGAATAGCCTTCGAACCTTCCTGACCATTTAAATTGCATACGATTCCTTCTTCACGATTAATTGTAAAACAGAAACATTATGTTCAAATTAGCATTTTAAACATATTTTACCATATTTATAAGAACAAAAGGCTATTTGCATTCATAGTGAATACAAATAGCCCTTTATCTATACATGAAATTATTTGGTAATAATGGCCTCAATTAGTTTTGGTGCTTCTACTTTTTCTTTTGACATGTGAATATGTTTGTAAATTTTCGCTAAAACGTCATCTACATTTTCAGTATTCGCATGAATTGTCATTAGTGATTCACCTTCAGCAACTTGGTCACCCACTTTTTTGTGTAGAACAAGTCCAACCGCTAAATCGATTTCAGATTCTTTTGTTGCACGACCAGCACCTAATAACATTGCTGCTGTACCAATATCATCTGCTTCAATTTTTGCAATGTAGCCCGCTTCTTTTGCAGGAACATCAAATTTAAATTTTGCTTGAGGTAAACGAGATGGCTCGTCCACTACCGAAGCGTCTCCACCTTGTGCTGTGATGAATTTTTTTAAGACTTCTAAAGCCGCGCCATTAGCCACAACTTCTTCTAGCATTGTACGTGCTTCTTCAATTGTTTTAGCTTTACCACCTAAAACAACCATTTGTGAGCCTAATGTGTAACATAATTCATTTAAGTCAGCTGGACCATGACCTTTTAATGTGTCAATGGCTTCTTGTACTTCTAAAGCGTTACCAATAGCAAAACCTAGTGGCTGGCTCATATCTGAAATAATCGCCATCGTTTTACGACCAACATTATTTCCGATTTTCACCATTGCTTCAGCTAAGAGAATTGAATCTTCTACTGTTTTCATGAAGGCACCGTCACCCGTTTTAACATCTAAAACGATTGCATCAGCACCCGCAGCAATTTTTTTCGACATAATCGAACTTGCGATTAATGGAATACTTGAAACTGTACCTGTTACATCTCGTAATGCATATAACTTTTTGTCTGCAGGTGTTAAATTCCCAGATTGACCGATAACTGCCATGCCAATTTCATTTACTTGGTTTGAAAATTGTTCGCTAGTTAGTTCAACGTGGAAACCTGCGATTGATTCTAATTTATCGATTGTTCCGCCTGTATGACCTAAGCCGCGACCACTCATTTTCGCAACGGGTACACCAACTGCTGCTACCATTGCTGCAAGTGGTAATGTCGTTGTATCACCAACACCGCCTGTTGAGTGCTTGTCTACTTTGACCCCTGCAATTGCCGATAGATCAATTTGGTCACCAGATTCGACCATTGACATTGTTAAATCTGCACGTTCACGGTCTGTCATGTCTTGGAAGTAAATTGCCATACATAAGGCACTCGCTTGATAATCAGGAATTGACCCGTCTGTATAACCATTCACAAAGAAGCGAATTTCTTCTGTTGTTAACTCTTCGCCGTTACGCTTTTTTTCAATAATATCTACCATTCTCATTTAAGGTATCCCCCTTATTTCAAGTTATTTAAGAAGCTTTTACCAAACTGCGGAGCTTCAATCTTAAAGTTTTCTGCAACTGTAGCTGCAATGTCCGCAAATGTTTCACGTAATGGTAACTGTGCCCCTGTTTTAAAGCGAGGTGAGTATACGATTAATGGAACATATTCACGTGTATGGTCTGTACCAGGGAATGTCGGATCATTACCGTGGTCTGCCGTAATCATTAATAAATCTTCTTCTGTTAACGCTTCCAAAACTTCCGGTAAACGACGGTCGAATTCTTCTAATGCTTCTCCGTAACCAATTGGATCACGACGGTGACCAAAGTTCGCATCAAAGTCAACTAAATTTAAGAAGCTTAAACCGTGGAAATCACGACGAACAACTTCTGACATTTTATCCATGCCATCAGTGTTATTTTTTGTACGAATTGATTCTGTTACGCCATCACCATTGAAGATATCAGAAATTTTACCGATTGCAATGACATCTAAACCAGCATCTTTCATTTCAGCCATTGTTGTACGGCCAAATGGAGTTAATGCATAATCATGACGATTTGATGTACGTGTAAAGTTTCCTGGTTTGCCAACGAATGGACGCGCAATAACACGACCTACTAAAAATTCAGGATCTAATGTTAATTCACGAGCAATTTCACAAATTTTATATAATTCCTCTAATGGAATAACTTCTTCATGAGCAGCAATTTGTAATACTGGGTCTGCCGATGTATAAACGATAATAGCGCCAGTTTCCATATGCTCTTTACCGTAATCATCAATAACTTCTGTACCACTGTATGGTAAATTACATAACACTTTACGACCAGTTGCTTCTTCTAATTTTGAAATTAATTCTTGTGGGAAGCCTTCTGGGTAAACTTTAAATGGTTTATCAATGTTTAAGCCCATGATTTCCCAGTGGCCTGTCATTGTATCTTTCCCTACAGACGCTTCTTGCATCATACCGTAAAATGCTTTTGGTTGTTCAGCTGCTTCGATTCCTTGTAATTTACGAATATTTGATAGCCCTAAGCCTTCCATGGTAGGCATTGTTAAGCCATTCATTTTTTCAGCAATATGACCTAATGTATGAGAACCTTCATCACCAAATTTGGCTGCATCAGGTGCTTCACCAATTCCAACAGAATCCATTACGATCACATGAATTTTTTTAAACGGTTGCATTTTTGCTCCACTCCTTTTTCTTCGTCTCTATTTTACATAAAAAATCCCAACAAATAAAGGTCAGACATCCGATTTCAATAATTATTTCGAATATTAAGCACGCGGATGAAACTGTTTGTACACTTCTGATAAACGTGTTTTACTCACATGCGTATAAATTTGTGTGGTTGAAATGTCTGCATGCCCTAACAATTCCTGTACAGCACGTAAATCAGCGCCATTTTCGATCAAATGAGTCGCAAAAGAATGGCGTAAAACGTGCGGCGTAATTTCTTTCTGAATCCCTGCCGTCTGTGCATGTTCTTTAATTAGTTTCCAGCAGCCCTGTCTAGTGAATCGTTTCCCTCTTTGGGTAATAAAAAACGCATCATTCTTAGGTGCACTCCCTAACAATTGAGGTCGTGCTTCAGCTAAATAATTTTGACAAGCATTAAGTGCACCTCGTCCAAGTGGAATAATGCGTTCTTTTCCACCTTTCCCGAATACACGTACAAATCCCATCGTAATATGAATATCCTCTAAATTTAATGAAATCAATTCACTAATACGCATTCCTGAACCGTACATCACTTCTAAAATCGCAATATCACGAATTCCTTGAGGCTTTTCTGTAGATGGTGCAGAAATAAGGGAATCGATATCTTCAACAGATAAAACTTTTGGTAATGTTTGTTCCTTTTTTGGCATTTCAATATGAACAGTTGGGTCTTTCTCTGTTACTTTTTCTCGCAATAAAAATTGATGAAATGAACGAATTGAAGAAATTTGACGCGATATCGTTTTCGATGATTTGCCCACCGCGCGTAAACTTTCTAGAAATAATAAAATATTTTCTCGTACGACTTCATTGAAGGTCGAAATTTTTTGCTCATTATGTAAATGACGTGCATAAGCTACTAAATCTCTTTTATAAGAAAGCAACGTATTTTCCGAAAGCTGGCGTTCTACTTTTATAAAATGGAGATAATCTTCAATCGGATCTTTTAAAGACTGCATAACAATCGCTCCTCTTACTATCGATAACAACATTTTACCATTCCTTTTAAATGGGCGTTACTTTTTATACGAATCTTACAGCCATTTATTTTGCCAATATATTAATTTCAGTAATTTTTATTGGTGCAAATAATTTACAAAATACAGGTTATACGTTATGCTTCAAACTATAACGTGACAGTTTGGGGTGATAATTTGGGATCGATAAATTAAAAATTGGAGAGCTCGCTAGTGCAACGGGTGTAACAAAACGAACGATTGATTATTATACAAACCGTGGACTTCTTACGGTTGAACGTTCCACATCGAATTATCGTTATTATGATAAAGCAATGATTAAGCGAATATATTGGATTGAAGAACAAAAAACACAAGGTAAATGTTTAGATGAAATTCAAGTCATGCTAACGCCAACAGAAGAAATTCATGAAGAAATCGATGTTCAACTCATTCGCTTACAAATGCGCAAGCTCGAGCATGATGTCAATGTATTAATGGAACATTTAGATGAAGATGAAAAACAGAAATTACGTAAAAGAGTGTCCCCAGAAAGTGTGGCACTAATGCAATCCCTATTACTTATTTTAAATCACTAGGAGGTGAACGTTCTACTTCGTGAGTAGAACGCATGATTGACCACAATAATTAACTTAACCATTTTCGTGGTATTACTTATCTTTACAGCTTTCTTCGTAGCAACTGAATTTGCTATCGTCAAGGTACGTCAATCTCGTATCGATCAACTTGTATCTGAAGGCAAGTCAGGTGCACTTGCAGCTAAAAACGTAACAACGCATTTAGATGAATATTTATCTGCCTGTCAATTAGGGATTACCGTAACGGCGCTGGGAATTGGTATGGTGGGTGAATCCACTTTTGAATTTATCCTCCATCCTCTCTTTGAAACTATCGGGATTCCAATAGATTATATTCACTGGTTTACGATTGGCGGCGCGTTTTTCTTAGCGACATTTTTCCACGTTGTCGTGGGTGAACTTGCACCAAAAACGATTGCCATTCAAAAAGCCGAAGCCATTACTTTAGTTTTTGCAAAACCAATTCAATTTTTCTATAAAGTGATGTTCCCGCTCATTTGGTTATTAAATGGATCTGCTCGACTTTTATTAAAAAGCGTTGGTGTTCAGCCTGCAAGTGAACATGAATTATCACATACAGAAGAAGAATTGCGTTTGCTTCTTTCAGAAAGTTATAAATCGGGCGAGATTAATATGAATGAATTAAAATATGTAAACAACGTATTTGAATTTGACGATAAAATTGCACGAGAAATTATGGTTCCACGTACGGATATTGTGGGGTTCGATGCATCCGTGTCGTTTGAAGAAGTATTAACACTTATTTCTGAAGTGCGCTATACACGTTACCCTGTATACGATGGTGACCGCGATAATATTTTAGGTTTTTTAAATATTAAAGACTTTTTAACATTAGGGATAAACAATCGAATTAATCCTGAAACTTTTAAATTAAAAGACTTCATAAATCCTGTAATTCTTACAATTGAAACAACACCTATCCATAATTTACTTCAAATTATGCAAAAGAAACGTATTCACATTGCGATTCTTTTAGATGAATATGGTGGTACGAGTGGTATGGTCACGGTTGAGGATATTTTAGAAGAGCTTGTTGGAGAAATTCGTGATGAATTCGATGATGATGAAATTCCTGAAATTCGCAAAATTGGTGAAGATCATTATTTAATTTATTCAAAAGCTTTATTAGATGATGTTGCAAAACTATTATACTTAGATATAGAAGATTCAAATGTTGATACAATCGGTGGTTGGTACTATACCAATATGCCAGATTTAAATATTGAAGATTCCTATTTTTACGAAGGCTATGAATTTAAACTTCATGAAATTGATGGCCATCAAATTCAGTATTTAGATATTAAAAAGCTCCAACAACCCTCTCTCTGAAGCAGTAGAAAATTAATACTTATTTGACGCGCCGTTTCAAACTAAATGAAAACGGCGCGTTTTTTATCCAACATTTTTATAAATTGATGTTTACTCATTTTGGAATTAGGGAATTGTTTCACTAATTCTAAATTAAGGGAGTGTATTAATTTGGCAATATTCATACAGTAGAAAACAGTGTACAAGCAAAATCGGTTATTGAAAACTTTATTTCAGAAGGTTATATAAAAGATCATATTCATGTATTTGCCAATAGCAATAAGCGTGCTGAAGGTATTGCGAATTTTTTTGATGTTGACGCAGGGGCAACAGCAGAAACTTCTAATGAATCGAAAGGATTTTTCGAAAGTATTAAAAACTTTTTCCAACCATCACCTGAAGATTTTGTGAATCAGTTAAGTGTCCTTGGATTAGATGCATCTGAGCAATCTCTTGCAAAAAATGCGCTTGATGAAGGTAAGCTCGTAATTATTGCTCATCGTCCAACTGAAGAATTTTAAATGAGGAAAGGCTACCTAAAAAGTTAATAACTTAATAGGTAGCCTTTATTCTGCACATAATAATCTTGTAAATATCCCAATTCAGATTCCATCTTAGTCGCATAGGTGTCATCAAAATACAAATGCGCCTTATCAAATGTATTCATTTACAAAATTTATTCATAAACGCAAAAAAGAAGCAGCCCCACAGCTGCCCCTTTTTTTGTGGATAACATTTAATTTTTATAGGAATCCTCATTTAAAAACTTCAATAAATAACGTTTACCGTCTAAATTGAGTTTTGGTAGCTTAGGCATTATTATCTTCAGAGTTCTCTTGATTTAATCCATCATGACAACGCCAACAAATGCCATGGAAAGTTAATCGATGGTCTTTAATTATAAAGTTCCAACGTTTTTCCACGATTGCTTCTACATCTTCTAATAAGTCTTCTTGAATTTCATCTACTGCGCCACATTCGATACAAACTAAATGATGGTGGAAATGCTTAGCACCTTCTTGACGTAAATCGTAACGAGATACGCCGTCACCAAAATTAATTTTATCAACGACTTTTAGCTCTGTTAGAAGCTCTAATGTACGATATACTGTCGCAAGTCCGATCTCTGGTGCCTTTTCTTTTACTAATAAGTAAACATCTTCTGCACTTAAATGATCTTCTTCATGCTCAAGTAACACCGCTACTGTTGCTTCTCGCTGTGGCGTCAGCTTATAGCTCGCACTATGCAGTTGCTTTTTAATTCGATCAATACGGCTCTCCATATGTGACGCCTCCTAAACTCATTCTATTATACCAAATGAGTAAATCTCATTACAAGACAATGATTTATTTAAATAGGTAAGATATTGCGAAATTTTCTAAACTAAATAAGAAAATCAACAATATGATTACTAACAATACTCTTTTTTTCGGCGATGAATCTCTCATTGCTCGTCCAACAGGTTTTTTGGAGCCTGCGTAGAGTGCTAATAGCAAAATACAATAACTAAGCTGAAAAGGAAACCACCAAATTGCATAGAGTTTCACGGACTGATGGTGGACAAGTAAAAATACCGAGCTAAAGCCGAAAAAAGTTACTTTAATAGCAATAAAAATCGGCGCAATAATCGTTAAATATTTGTGCGTCGAGAAAAATAATACAACAGATAGTGCACCAATGAAAGGAACTACACTCCATAATAAAGATGGCTTGTCCATCGTTAGTAGTCTGCGGTCCCCAATTTCTAAAATTTGCATCACTTGATCAATTTGAAATAATTGATAACAAGCTACACCGCAAATAAAACATAGAACAATCATCGACGTATATTGAATTACTATCGTTTTTCGCAATTCGGACTCCCCCTTGTCCATACAACTTATGCCGAGGATTTGTCCTTATGCGTTAAATTTTATAGATTCATTTTCATCCATAATACAGCAAATGCAGTTTTTGCATCATAAATACGTTCATCGGCAATCATCGCTTCAGCCTCTTCCACTGAAACTTCCATTAGTTCAACAAATTCATCCTCATCCATCGCTACAGGAACTTCAAGTTTCTTTAAGTTACGGGCAACAAATACATGAATAACTTCATCTGCAAAACCAGGAGAAGTAGCAAATACTTGTACCAGTTCAAGCGAATCCGTTGTGTAGCCTGTTTCTTCTTCGAGTTCACGACGAGCAGTAATAATCGGTTTTTCACCCTTTTCCATCTTACCCGCTGGAATTTCAATAATTGAACGCTCTAATGCTTTTCGATATTGTTCAACGACTAAAAATTTCCCGTTATCCGTAATTGCAATAATTGCTACCGCACCAGGGTGATTAATAATTTCCCGTTTGCTCGTTTGGCCATTTGGTAAAGTGACATCATCTACTTTTAAAGAAATGACTTTCCCGTCGAATATTTTTTCTGAATGGATTGTTTTTTCTTCAAATTTCTTCATATGTAACCTCCACTGTCCTTTTTGCTGTTTTCATTGTACCATTATTAAGTACTTTTCTACATATTGAACGATGGAGGAACTGATAATGCAAAAACGAACTTTAGGACAAAGCACATTACAAATCTCAGAAATCAGCTTAGGCTGTATGTCACTACCTCCAATCGAAACCGAGGCAAAGCAAGTCATTGCGGCCGCAATCGATGCAGGAATCAATTATTATGATACTGCAGACTTATATGATCGTGGTGTCAATGAACAAGTAGTAGGCGCCGCATTAAAGGAACATCGCCACAACCTTATTCTAGCTTCAAAAGTCGGCAATCGTTGGTATGAAGGAAAAGATGGTTGGAGTTGGGACACATCAAAGGCATATATTGAGCAAGCTGTTCGTGATAGCCTAAGCCGCTTACAAACCGATTATTTAGATGTCTATCAATTACACGGTGGTACAACAGAAGATAATTGGGAGGAAATCATTGATACATTTGAAGGATTGAAAAAAGAAGGATTGATTCGTGAATACGGGATTTCTTCGATTCGCCCAAATGTATTCGTTCCATTTTTAAACAATAGCCATGCAGTAAGTAATATGATGCAATTTAATATTTTCGATGAACGTGCCTGTGAATTTTTCGAGCAAATTAAATCGAGTGGTGCATCTGTTGTAACAAGAGGCTCGCTTGCGAAAGGTTTACTATCTAATGAATGGCGTGAGCGTATAAAAGGCTTTATGAGCTACGAGCAATCAGAAGCAAAAGAAATTTTACTTAAAATTGAACAGCAATTTGGAGACGTACATGCAGCAGCACTTGCATTCAACTTACACTATGACGCGGTCGCTTCAACGGTTATTGGTGCAAGAAATGTCGAACAACTAAATCAAACACTGCAAGCTTATAAAAAAGCACAATCATTTGACGATGTTTCAGTTATTTTAAATTGGACGAAGCAAGACCGTTATACAGATCATCGATGAAAAAAACATTTTTTATCGTTCTATGCGGAATAGTCATCGTCGCATTCGCTTCAAATATGAGCTATGAGCAACAAACAATTATCCCTACATTAAAAAATATTTTACAAGACAAACCATTTGAAAATTGGTTAAGTCAATTTGAAATCCATTATTGGGGAACGATTATTTCCGTTGAATCGAGAGGCTATTTTTATTTTATTGAGTTTTTAGTACGTAAGGCGACGCATTTTTTCGGCTATGGTCTATTAGCGGTTATTTTTTATTGGTTTTATCGAAAATTGTCATGGCGCGTGCCTGTACTACTAGCTATTTTTACAATTGTCATCATCGCTAGCCTAGATGAATATCGTCAAAGCATGATTCCAGGCCGAACTGGTATTGTTGATGATGTCATTATTGATGCATATGGTGCTATTACGTTATTAATCATCGTGAAGTTCATACAATTCATTCGCTATTTCTTCAAGACAAAAGGCTGAGCATCTAACTGCTCAGCCTTTTGTCTTGAATTAAAACTTCGAACCATTATTACCGAATTGGTCTAACAGCTCTTCAAAGCTCATATTTTTTTCGCGTTGTTTTTTATCAAATGCCGCTTTTGCAATACGCTCTTCTTCTTTTGCCGTTTCTTCTGCAACCATTTCTTTCTTAGCTGCTTTTAGTTTTGCTAATACATCGCCACCTAATTGGTCTGCGAGTGTCGCTGCTTTTTCCTTCGGTAGATCAAATTCATTTGTGTTACGTTGTTGCTGTTTTTTTCTTGCCATTTTTTGTTCACCTTCTATTAATATTAGCGTTGAACGATTGTCGCGACCCCTTGTCCGCCTCCGATACAAAGTGTAGCCAGACCATATTGTGCGTCCTGCTTTTGCATTTCATGAAGAAGTGACACTAAAATTCGCGTACCACTAGCACCAATTGGGTGACCTAGTGCAATCGCTCCGCCATTTACATTTAGTTTATCATGATTGAAGGCTAATTCGCGATCAACAGCTATTGCTTGCGCAGCAAAAGCTTCGTTTGCCTCGACTAAATCCATTTGCTCTAAAGTTAAATTTGCTTTCGATAATGCCTTTTTAACAGCTTGAACTGGGCCAATTCCCATAACCGCTGGATCAACGCCAGCACTTGCATTAGCCACAATTGTAGCCATAGGTGTTAAGCCTAATTCAAAGGCACGTTGCTTTGACATGACAACAACAGCTGCTGCTCCGTCATTAATACCAGATGCATTACCCGCTGTTACGGATCCTTCTTTTTTAAATGCCGGGCGTAACCCAGCTAATTTTTCAGCAGTTGATCCCTTTTTCACATACTCATCTTGTGCGAAAATAATCGGCTCCCCTTTACGCTGCGGAATTTCAACTGGTACGATTTCAGCAACAAACTTCCCTGCTTCAATTGCCGCGCTAGCTCGAGCTTGTGAACGTGCTGAAAAAGCATCTTGTTCTTCACGTTGAATATTATACTGATCACATAAATTTTCTGCTGTAATCCCCATATGATAATCATTAAATGCACACCATAAGCCATCTTTAATCATCGTATCCACTAATTTTTGATCGCCCATGCGGAAACCTTCACGCGCATTTTGTAAAACGTATGGTGCTTGACTCATATTTTCAAAGCCGCCTGCAACGACAATATCAGCATCCCCTGCTACAATTGCTTGCATCGCCAAATGAACGGCCTTTAAACCCGACCCACATACTTTATTAATGGTCATCGCAGGCACTGCATGTGGAATCCCTGCTTGAATACTCGCTTGTCTCGCTGGATTTTGCCCCGAGCCAGCCGCTAATACATTGCCCATAATGACTTCGTCAACCAATGCTGCATCTAAGTCTATTCTTTGTAACGCTTCTTTTATAACAATACTCCCTAATGTTGCTGCTGGAATATCCTTTAATGTTCCTTGAAATGAACCAATCGCAGTACGTACAGCACTTACGATTACGACTTCTTGTGTCATAAGTATCCCCCTATTTCTATCCTTCGCCTTTGTGTTTAGAATAATCTCGCATTACTCTAGTTGTCATTTTATCAAACATCCATTCCTTTTTATAGATATATTTAGCAGTGAAGTGAATTAGTTGATTTATTTTTCTGAAAAAGAAATAATAGTAAAAAACAGCAGTGAGGTGCAGCTATGAAGAAAAAATATGTACTCGCTTCAGGTCTTGCCACAACAGCAATTGCTACAGCCGTTACAGGCTATCTTGTGACAAATCGAATTATGTATATTAAGAAGAAGGATGATGAATTCATTTACGAGCGTGAACAACAAGCAAATCGCTTTGACGAGGTTTGGTATGAAAGCTGTCCGAAAGAATTGCTCACAATCACTTCCCCTAATGGTTATGCGGTTAAAGGGGTCTTTTTAAAACCATTAGAAACGACAAATACGGTCATTATCTGTCATGGTGTAACCGAAAATAAAATAAATTCGATGAAATATGCACGCATGTTTGAGCATCTTGGTTTTAATGCGATCGTCTATGATCATCGCAGACATGGGGAATCGGAAGGAAAAACAACTAGCTATGGCCATTATGAAAAATTAGATTTACAAGCAATGGTGCAAGCGGTACGCGAAAAAATTGGAGAAGACGCTCTACTTGGCATTCACGGCGAATCAATGGGCGCCGCAACAACTATTTTGTACGCGGGTACATTAGAAAATCGGGCAAACTTCTATGTTTCAGATTGTGCGTTTTCAAATTTCCCTGAACTGTTGCAAATAATTTTCAAAGATTCTTTACCCGTTTCTCCAAAATATTCAATTTCCTTTGCAAACCTATTTTTGAAACTGCGTGATGGCTATTCATTATCTGAAGTCGACCCTTTGAAAGCTGTAACAAATATTGAGCAACCTGTACTATTCATTCATAGTGAGCCAGATACCTTTATTCCAGCAGACATGTCGAGAAAGTTATACGAAGCAAAACTTGGCGACAAAATGTTAAAGCTTTTCGAAAAAGGTGAACATGCAAAATCATTCAATGAGTCTCCACTTGAATATGAACAAGCGGTAGCAAAATTTTTACATGACTATGTGCCGCAGTATCATAACGAAAATACACGCCCACTAACAGAAACAATTGAATAACGAAAAGGATGAGCATCCCTATTTGGACGCTCATCCTTTTTGTTATTCTTCATTAAAAATGATTGGCCATTCTGCGCGTTTTTCCAAAAATTCCTTTGCTAATGCTTGAGCCCCTTCTAAACTATGACTCGCTGCCCAACCACATTGAACTTCATTACAGGCTGGTACAGAGGTTGCTACTAAAACATCTTGTGCTGTCTTTTCTAAAATCTCTAAAATTCCTTTATAATCATCATAATTGATAAAGGATACGTAAAAACCCGTTTGACAACCCATTGGCGAAAGATCCACGACTGCATCTGAATGATTACGGATACGATCTGCCATTAAGTGCTCTAACGAGTGTAGTGCTGGCATTTCCATATGTTCCTTATTTGGCTGTTTAAAACGGATATCGTATTTCGTCACAATATCCCCTTTTGTTCCAGCCTTCGTTCCCGCTAAGCGTACATAGGGTGCCACGACTTTCGTATGATCTAAATCAAAGCTTTCGACATTTGTTTTTTCTACTGTCATTTTCGTCCCTCCAACTTTTTCTTCATTTAAGAGTAGACTACTAAGTTTTTTAAATCAATAGAATATTCAGATTTAAAAGAAAATAGTTCAGCACTCGGATAATTAAGCGCACAATAAAGCGAGTTAGATTTCCTTTAAAACTTATATTTTCTTATCCACAAACAAAAACTACCCTCAAAATAATGAAGGTAGCTTACATTTTATTATTTATCTTGGAACTTGTTCATTTGAGACATCATTTGACGTACTTGTTTTTCAGATGGTTTGCGTCCCATTTGCGCCATCATTACACGAATCATTTGTTCGTTAATTGGTGGATTTTCTTTTAAATACTTCATCATATATTGACGAGCTGCGTAGAAACCAATTGCCACGCCCCCGATAAGAGCTACGATTACGATAAGAATCCAAATCCATGTTTGCATACTGTCCAACCTCCTCCACTACTATGTACCGAGATAAACTCTCCATGAAGGATTATACACTAAAAAGATAGGTGTTTCTATTAGAAAAACACAACTTGCGAAAAATAGGGCGAGTTAATGTCTTTTCTGATATAGATTTCCTCAAAAATGTTTACTTTTAGAACATAAACTTCAATTAAAATCATTTAGTCTGAGTTGATCTCAGCCTCTAGACTTAGACGAAAATACAGTGATAGGTCGTTATGCTAAATTCGAATCCAATATAACATTAAGGTATCAAATACGAGGAGGAATAAACACAATGAAGAAATTTTTCTTATATTCAGCCGGTTTCGTCGCAGCAATGATTGCATTAGTTTTATTATTACCAGTCGCTGGCCTTTTAGTGTCAGGCTTACTAGTAGCCGCGGGTTTACATTATTATACAAAAAGTACATCCATTTTCGGGAAGGTTATGAGTATCGTCGTAGCACTTGCCGGTTTAGTAAGTGCATTATCAAATGTTCCTGGCTTTATCGGATTAGTGGCAGTCGGTGTTTTATACTACATTTTCAAAACACGTAAAAATGAAAAACTTGAAATTTTTTCAGCTAAAGAAGAAGACCCCTTCACAAACTTTGAACGTGAATGGTCAAAATTAAGTTAGAATGACACAAGTTGCAGCAAGTAGTGCAACATGATGTCCATAATTATGTCGAAAGAAAGCTAACTTTCTTATCGATCAAATAAGGAGCGGTTTAAAAATGAAAAACATACTAACAAAATTTAAGTATTCAATTCAAGCAGATTTACATGAATTATTTGATAAGAAGGTAGAAAAAAATCCAATTTCCATGTTAAATCAGTACATTCGTGAAGCAGAAAAGCAAACGGAAGCAACAGGTAAATTACTTGCTCGTCAAGCACAGCTAAAAAATGAACTAGAGCAACAATTAGCTCAAACAATGGATATGCTTAAAAAACGTGAAAAACAACTTATTTTAGCAAAAGCAACTGAAGAAGCAGAGCTAATTGCTTTTGCCCAAGATGAAGTCACGGCTTATACATCACGAAAACAAGCGTTACTTACAAGCATCGATGCAGCAAATCAAGAATATTTTGCACTTGAACGCAAGTTTGAAACGATGAAGCATAAAATTAAAGATATGAAGGTGCGTCAATTGCAGTTAATGGGCAAGGAAAATGTCGTTCGTGCTCATCATCAAATGGATAAAGTGTTAACAACAAACAAAGAGGATAATTTTGATGAGTTATCAACTTACATTGATGATTTAGCACAAAACATTGATCACAAATACGAAGTAACGACATTCGAGGCACGACTAGCACAGCTTGAGAAAGAACAAAAATTAATTGAACAGCCTAAATAATGATATACTGCAAGAAGGAGGAAGCAAAATTGCTTTCTCCATTTTGTTCGTTTCAATGGAGGGATAAAAAATGCCTAAAATTACATCGGATCAGTTCGCCATTGTTATTATTAGTATGGCCTTAGTTGTATTAATCGAATTGACGCTTTTTAATAATGGCACGGTTTTCTTATTAATTGTTGGGGTGTTACTACTCTTTCTTAGCTTTAAAAGAAAAAAACGTTTTTTACTATGGACTGGTCTTATACTTTTATTTTTTGCGATCATTAGTTTATGGACACTTCGTCTACTTATTATGGGTCTACTCATTTTTACCCTTTATAAATACTTAGCAAAAAAAGAAGACATCATTGAAATCAAAAATCATTTAGCTCCTGCAGCATCCGAACAAAATCAATTATTTGGCACAACTGTTGCTGCAACAGAAGCTTATAAATGGCGCGATTTACAAATTCAACGCTTTGTCGGGGATATTACGATTGATACGACACAAACGATTTTACCTCAAGGGAAATCTGTCATTGTTATTGGGCAATCATTAGGAAAAGTTCGAATTATTGTTCCTTATGAAGTCACAATCGAATTGCATTATTCCACACTTTATGGTGAAGCAACTTGCTTAGATTATGCGCCGAAACAATGTATAAATGAACAATTACAGTTTGAAGATGGCGAAAAAGATGCAAAACGTACATTGACGCTTTATGTGACGACGTGGATTGGCGATGTGGAGGTGCAGCGAGGATGATCGCATTTATCGGACGTTTTTTCCTATTACTCTTTCTATTTGTTGCCTTTGCGATGAATGTATTAATCTTCACGATTGGACAACCGACTGAAGAAACATGGTCGTTTTTATGGAAAAACACTACTTATGAACTTCCTATCATCGGCATCATTGCTATTGTTGCCTTTTCCATGAGCTTTTGTATCGCACTTTGGATGAGTATTGTTGTGAAAATAAGAGAAAACAATACGACGCGCTATGTGAAAAAAATTGCAGAGCCCGACTTTGCAAAAAGTTTAAAGAAAACGAGTGGCTCACTTAAAAAAGCGCTACGTGATGCCAATGAACTCATTGAAACACAACGGACATCCTTACAACGTTTATCGCATGAAAAAGTTGAGACAAATGATGCAATTGTCCAAGAACGTTTACTTGCAGAGCGTCAACGCTTAGCACGTGAATTACATGATTCCGTGTCACAACAACTGTTCGCGGCTTCGATGCTTTTATCCGCACTGACAGAACAAGAGGAAAACGAAAAGGCCCAAAAGCAGCTTGGCCAAGTTGAAAAAATTGTCCAACAAGCACAGCTTGAGATGCGTGCTTTATTATTACACTTGCGCCCTGTCGCCCTTCATAATAAAAGTTTAGCTGAGGGATTAGAAGATTTAATTTTAGAATTGCAGGAAAAAGTATACTTTAACATCGATTATCAAATAGAAGAAATTGCTCTTACTAAAGCCGAAGAAGATCATTTATTCCGTATTGCCCAAGAAGCCTTATCCAATACGCTACGACACGCAAAAGCATCTGAAGTGGAGCTACTGTTTATCGCACGAGACCAATTAGCTATTTTGCGCATCCAAGATAATGGGTTAGGCTTTGATGTCGAAGGTGATAAAACAACCTCGTACGGCTTACGAAATATTGCGGAACGTGCTGTGGAAATTGGCTGTACGGTAAAAATAATTTCCGTACCTGATGAAGGAACACTTGTTGAAGTAAAAGTGCCATTAATAAAGGAGGAACCTCTGAATGATTAAAGTAGTTATTGCAGATGATCATGAAATGGTGCGCATTGGGGTTTCAGCTTATTTGTCTGCGCAACCCGATATTGAAGTGATCGGAGAAGCTGCAAATGGTCAAGAAGCTATTGAAAAAGTGCTCGAATTACGCCCTGATCTTGTATTGATGGATAATGTCATGCCCATTAAAACAGGTGCCGAAGCAACAGCTGAAATTATAACACAATGGCCACAAGCAAAAGTGATGATGGTCACAAGTTTTATTGACGATGATAAGCTTTACCCGGCCCTTGAAGCAGGAGCGATTAGTTATATATTAAAAACATCGAATGCACGTCAAATTGCAGATGCCATCCGTAAAACAATGACGGGTGAAACCGTTCTTGAACCTGAAGCAACGACAAAAGTAATGGCGCGGATGCGTGGTATTTCTGCTGCTTTGCATGACCAATTAACCGAACGTGAGCTGGAAGTATTATTTTGTATGGCACGTGGCTTAGCCAATCAAGAAATTGCCGAGGAGTTATTTATTGCCTTAAAAACAGTCAAAACACATGTCAGCAACATTTTAAGTAAACTCGAAGTACAGGATCGTACACAAGCCGTTGTTTATGCATTTAAAAATGGGTTAGTGAAATAATTAATGAGATTCATTAAACACAAAAGGACAGCTAATTTTAAGCTTAGCTGCCCTTAATATTTGTATAGTTCTCTTATTTTATCTCTTGTAAAAACGCCACAAAGTCTGGTTTTAATTTCACGAGTTTATCATAAGCTTGCTTTTGTTCTTCAACTGTTTTTGCATTGTAAAATTCCTTTAAATGCTTGTTAATTGTTGTGTAATAATCAAACAAGCTCCTATCATCCTCTGATTGATTACCGAAAAAATCAATAAACGTACCTAGCTGTGACTGAAGGTTCTTTTCAGACATCTTCAATACTTCTTTATTGGCATCTACAACTACTTCACCGTCAATAACTAGCTTTTGAAACTTCAGCAAATCCTCAAAAGACGCTTCAATCGATGATAAATAGTCTGCTTCCCTATCTCCACGCTCATTCGAATTACTAAATTGAATAATTAATACTAAAAATAAAATAATCGTTAAATAAACAGAAACGCTTTTCCAAGAAAACGGTTTTCTCACTTTCTTATCCCCCAAACAAGTTCCTAAATCATGCTTAATTAAATAAATATTCCTTCATATTTTCTAAGGTTGAATCGATTCCATTACGTAAAGATAATTGATCTTCACGACAAAGTTCTGTTGCTTTTTCAAGTGCGATGAGTGCATTTTCTAAAAATGCTTCCTCCTGCAAATCTTTATAAAGCTGCGTTAATACAAGGACTTTATTCCAATACCAACGTGCATTTTGACCATCTAGTTCAATCGCGCGTTCAATATAGGGTAAGACATCAAATGGCGACCAATTAAAGCGATTCATCGTTTGTCCACAGCTTCCGTAATAAAGGGCCTTATTTGGGTTATGCTTTACCGCCTGCATGAAACAGTGAATACTTTCATCGTAATGATGCGCCATTAAAAACAAATGACCTTGCACATAAAAGGATTGCGCTTTTCTTTCATCATCCGCATTAAGTGCATCGTGTTCTAGTTGTTTAATTACTTGAGCAAATTGACTTTCTTCTTTAATCATACGGATTTGCGCTACTTCATCAAATTCTTCATAGGTTTCATCCGCGCGCTCAACACTTTGAGCCAATAACTTAGTTACTTTGGGGAAATTTTCATAATTATATTTTGAATATAACTGAATAAACGATTCTGCAATTTGACCATTTTCATGATTTACCTGTAATTTTGCTTCCTCATAACTTAATAAAAATTGACCATTATAAAAAAGTTGTTCTATGTTTGACATATCTCAGAATCCCCCAATTTCCTAACCCTAGATCGTTTTATGTAATTACAGGCACAAATTTTAAAATATTAAAATAGGGCTGCCTAAAAAACAATTATTTTTAGGCAGCCTTCTATTTGGATAATTATTTACTTAAATTACTGCAGTTGCTTTTTCGTTATTTTGAAATAGCTGCTGCAACTTCTGAAATGATAATTTCTGAACCTAACAGTGGTGATTCACCTTGTGCGCCATGGTCACCCGATGGACGTTTGTGTGCATCTTTGAATGCATCACTTTCACGCCATGCTGCGAAATGTTCTTTTGTATCCCAATACATCACAACGTTCATTTCATCATAGTCCTCGAATTGTGTTGATACTAATACTTCTACCTTTTCGAATCCTTCAAATTGTTGTAGCGGACCTGGCTCAGCAAATTTAGGTGCCATCATCATAGCCATACCTTTTTTCACTTTAATACGGTTTGTTACTGTAATCATTTTAACACTCCTCTAATTAGATAAATAATGTTTAACAGTCTTATTATAAACACTTTCAGAAAAGTTACGCAATCATTCGTTCTTAAATGCGATTCATAACAAAAACAAGGTATAATAATTATAAATATACAACTTTGATTTAAAGGATGTTCAATTATGAAATTTTTAATTATTGCAACGAGTGATGTACACGGACATACCGAACGCTTTTCACAATTAGCTCAAATGATTAGATTACGACAACCAGCCTTATTAATTGATAACGGAGATTTTATTCAAGGAAGTCATCTTAGCTATTTTTATGAAAATCATAAACACGAAACCCATCCGCAAATAAAATTAGCAAATGCGCTTTGCTACGATGTTGCGACTTTTGGCAATCATGAGTTTAACTATTCGCTTGGGGCGATTCAAAAGATGCGTGAGGCATGTGATTTTCCATGGATTGCAGCAAATATACATAATTTTTCACAGCCGTATTTTATTAAAGAAGTTCAAGGGGTGCGTATCGCTGTTCTTGGCGTGGTTACGCATTACACAGCGCTTTGGGATGAGGGAGAAACGACCAAGTCTTTACAGTTTGAAGATGCCTTTGAGCGCACAAAAAAAACCGTGGACTATGTCCGTAACAATGAAAATGTTCAGCTCGTTATTTTAAGTTATCATGGTGGCCTAGAGCGTGATATTCATTCTGGTCAGCAAATTGACTTAGTGGAAGGTGAAAATCAGGGGTACCGCATGCTTACTGAAATAGATGGAATCGATATTTTCATTACGGGGCATCAGCATTTAGAAATTTCGACGAAGATGAATGGGGTTTCCATTGTACAACCTGGCTCAAATGCACACTGTTTTGCTGAAATAGAAGTCACATATGAAAACGGACAGCTATCACATGAGCCATCCCTTGTTTATGTGGATTCTTCCCTTCCACAACAATCATTTCCTGAATTTGATGAATGGAAATCGGAAATAATTGGATATTCTAAAACGGCATTAGCGTATTATGATTTTTTTACACCACGTCTTCAAGCAACAGCATACACACAGCTACTCCATGATATGCAGCTTCATTACTCGGATGCGCAGCTTTCAGTCATTGAGCTTCCCTATCACGCGCAGGGAGGGTTTCCATCAACAATAACAAGAGAGCATATTTTGCATAATATGCCACGACAAAATCGGCTAAAAGTTATTGAACTTACTGGTGCAGAAATTCGTGCAGCTCTCGAACAAAGCGCGTCGGTTTTCGCTAAAAATGCAATAGGTGACGTCGATTTTAGCATGAATGTTTTTTATCCTGAGCCACAGCCTTATATTTATGATGTATGGGGTGGGATTGACTATGAAATCACGCTAGATAACCCCGTTGGAAATCGTGTGACAAAGCTAATTTTTCAAGGTCATACCATTGAAGAAGACACACGATTTGAAGTCGTCATTAATAGTTACCGTGCGACCGGTGCACATCAGTTTCCTATGTTTGCAAAACCTGCACTTCGCGAATCAGAAACGTTTACACCCCAATTGATGATGGATTATATTGAGCGATTCAGTCCCCTAACAGTCGATATCCATCATACATTTGAAGTGAAGTAATAATTTCATTAATAAAGCGTATACCATCATAGGATGGTATACGCTTATTTTGATTTGTACAGTAACTCTATGGATGCTAATTTTTATGTAAAATTTAGTTTTTTCTGAAACTTTATGTAATTTTAATCGTACAGTATAGTACAACAAACAAAAAGGGGGTGAAAACTTGTTTGGATACTCACTTGAAATGATTTATCTAACCATTTTAATCATCATTGGTTGCTGTACGGTATTGTACTTATTTTTTTCAGATCTCGCAGATGTTTCTGTCGACGGTATTCCATTTTTTGACCCTGCTGTCATTTTATCATTCATAACATTCACTGCAGCGGTTGGCTACTTTTCGGAAAAATTCTTCAGCTTCTCGAGTTTGATCAATCTACTAATTGCAATCGTAATTGCTAGTTTGTTTACTGCTCTACTTTATTATTTTTTACTCGTTCCATTGCGCTCTGCAGAAGTGTCACTTGCTTATACTGAGGAATCTCTTGAAAGCCAAGTCGGCAAAGTCATTGTACCAGTACCACTTGATGGTTTCGGTGAGATTGTCATTGAAACCGTAAATGGCATCATTTCGAAACGAGCCGCTAGCTACCACCATGTTGAAATCCCGTATGATACGCAAGTGTTAATTATAGAAATGCGAGACGGGACCGCATTCGTAGCTATTTATGAAAAAGAAGAATTTTAATTTAAAGGAGGAAATGATTTATGTTAGATGGATTAGAAGGATTAGGTGTATTAATTGCAATAGGTGTAGTGGTGTTCTTAATAATTGCTCTAGTGGCAGTATATATTACAAAGTACAAAACAGCGGGGCCAGATGAGGCTTTAATCGTCACTGGGAGTTATTTAGGTAATAAAAATGTACATACAGACGATTCAGGAAACCGCATTAAAATTATTCGCGGTGGTGGTGCATTTATATTCCCTGTGTTCCAACAATCAAAACCGCTTAGTTTGCTTTCTAGTAAATTAGAAGTAACGACACCAGAAGTATATACAGAACAAGGTGTTCCAGTTATGGCAGACGGAACAGCCATCATTAAAATTGGTGGTTCAATTTCAGAAATTGCTACAGCTGCAGAACAGTTTTTAGGGAAAGAAAAGCATGAACGTGAAGCTGAAGCGCGTGAAGTATTAGAGGGTCACTTACGTTCGATCCTTGGTTCAATGACAGTGGAAGAAATTTATAAAAACCGTGATAAATTCTCACAAGAAGTTCAACGTGTTGCTTCTCAAGATTTGGCGAAAATGGGCTTAGTTATTGTATCGTTCACGATTAAGGATGTACGTGATAAAAATGGCTATTTAGATTCACTAGGTAAACCACGAATCGCACAAGTAAAGCGTGATGCAGATATTGCGACTGCGGAAGCGGATAAAGAAACGCGTATTAAACGTGCTCAGGCCTCTCAAGAAGCTCAAAAGGCAGAACTTGAACGAGCAACTGAAATAGCGGAAGCTGAAAAAGAAAACCAATTAAAAGTAGCAGAGTTCCGTCGCGAGCAAGACATCGCCAAAGCACGCGCTGACCAAGCTTATGAACTAGAATCTGCTCGTGCTAAACAAGAAGTAACAGAGCAGGAAATGCAAGTTAAAATCATTGAACGCCAAAAGCAAATTGAATTAGAAGAAAAAGAAATTTTACGTCGAGAGAAACAATATGATTCGGAAGTAAAGAAAAAAGCCGATGCAGATCGTTATGCCATCGAGCAACGTGCTATCGCAGAAAAGTCAAAACAATTAGCAGAAGCCGATGCAGAGAAATATCGTGTTGAAACTCAAGCACAAGCACAAGCCGAGCGTATTCGTTTAGACGGTCTTGCAAAAGCCGATTCTGAACGCGCACAAGGTACTGCAGAAGCAGAAATTATTCGTTTACGTGGTCTTGCTGAAGCCGAAGCGAAAGAAAAAATTGCAGAAGCATTCGAGCAATTCGGTCAAGCCGCTGTATTAGATATGATTGTTAAAATGTTACCAGAATATGCGAAACAAGTTGCTAGCCCATTATCGAATATCGACAAGATTACTGTCGTTGATACAGGTGGCGGCGCAAATGGTGGTGCTGGTAAAGTAACAGCCTATGCTACGGATCTAATGTCTTCGTTACAAGAGACGTTAAAAGAATCATCAGGTATTGATGTAAAGGAACTGATTGGATCATATGTAAGTAAAAAATAATTAATTTATAGATCTCCTCATTTACTTCGTTACGTAAATGAGGAGATTTACTTTTGAGATTTTAGCTTTCACCATCAAGAAAAGTTACAAAACGAGGGTTTTGGGACGTTATACTTTAATTAACGAACTAACTGAGGGGGGTATTCATTTGCATCCAATAGAAATCATTCAATTAATGATAGCCAGTGGAATTTTAGTTTTTCTTTTATTCATTTCTTTTATTTTTAAAGGAAAACGAAGAAAAAGGATTCAGGGGTTGGCTCTTTTACTTTTAGTGTCTTTTGGCATCATTTATTTCGTACGCCCATATTGGATAAATATGCAAATTGAAAAGAAAGTAAGTTATATACAGCTGCATTTGGAGAAAAAATACCCTAGGGAAACGTGGGAATTTCGAATAGTGCCTCATCGTGAAGACGGTTATGAATCCTCGAATCCATATTTTATTGGTGTCATATTTGATAATGAACCACAAGTGGAATATCAATATTTTGCTCGTAATAAACACGATATTACTATACAAGGATTTTCTACATCTGATTCAAAAAGTGAATTATTACATTTAGAATAAAAATTACTATTAAACATTCCCAAATATCGATTTAGTAACGATTTGCATAGTAATAAAAGAGGATACCCACACCATAGAATTAATAGAGAAACGGCTTTATAAGGAGGCGATGGCTTTTGAATAAACGTAAAGTAGGCACAACTTTAGGGATTTTATCTATATTGCCTGTGATAATTAGTATTATTTTTTTCTTTATAGAAAGAGGTCCAAATGCTGATATTTACGCTATAATAACCATTTTAAATTTTCTGTCAATTATAGGCATTCTACTTTCGATACTTTCTATAATCTTTTTATGGATGTCACAAGAACACAAAAGCAAATTATTAATTGGATTAGTCGGGCTAATAGCCAATTTATTGGTTTTAGTTTTTGCTTTTTTCTTATTATTAGCCACGGGAATTGGCGAACCATAATTATTTTAGTTTGAGCTATACAATCAAATGCAATTGATCACTTACTGCATAAAATTTTGCATATTCCTTATCGTTATAAGTAAAAAGGGGCTGTCCCGAAATCCTTTTCCGGATAGCCCCCCGCCTTTTAATCATTTTATAACTTAATCGTCCAACCAAATGGATCTTGTATTTTACCGTATTGGATACCTGTTAATGTATCATAAAGCATTTGCGTTACTTCGCCTATTTCTCCGTTATTCACTGAAATGATTTCGTCTAACCATTTTAACTCGCCTACTGGTGAAATGACTGCCGCCGTTCCTGTACCAAACGCTTCTTCTAATGTTCCATTTTTCGCCGCTTCTACGATTTCTGCGAATTCAATGGCACGCTCTTCAATTGGAATATTTTTCGATTTTAATACTTGAATCATCGAATCGCGCGTAATCCCAGGTAAAATACTACCGTTTAATGCTGGCGTAATCACTTTGCCTTCAATTTTGAAGAAGATGTTCATGCTCCCTACTTCTTCAACGTATTTATTTTCTCTTCCGTCTAACCATAAAGTTTGGGAATACCCTTGTTTTGCAGCAATTTCAGAACCCTTTAAGCTTGATGCATAGTTCCCTGCTGTTTTCGCTTCACCAGTACCACCAATAACCGCGCGAACATAATGCTGTTCAACTAAGATTTTTACTGGATTGATGCCCTCTTTATAATAAGAACCTACTGGTGACATAATAATAATGAATTTATATTGTTTCGATGGATTAACCCCTAAATAAGACTCTGTTGCAATAATGAATGGTCGAATGTATAAAGATGTATTCGGCGCTGTTGGGATCCACTCACGATCCACTTGAATTAGTTGTTTTAATGCTTCAAGCGCAAATTCCTCATCAATAGCTGGAATACATAGACGTGCATTCGATGCATTTAAACGGCTAAAGTTACGGTCTGGGCGGAATAAAATAACCTCTCCCCCTTCTGAAACATATGCTTTTAACCCTTCAAATACTGCTTGTCCGTAGTGAAATACCATTGACGCTGGGCTAAGTGAAATTTCTTGGTAAGGAGCAATCGTTGCATTATGCCAACCCTTGCCTTCTTCATAATCCATCACAAACATATGGTCTGTAAACACTTTACCAAACCCAAGTTGATCAGCAGGTGTTTTTTCTTTCTTTGTTGTGGCAAGCTCTGTTGTAATTTGATATGTAGTCATCATAAAACTCCTTTAAATAATTTAGAATTAATACACACTATCATACCACTTATTTTCAGAAAGTTTATAATTTTTCATCATTTTGATCAAAATTTTAATTCTTCTCTTTCCACTCAATTAAGGCATCAAAATTTTCGTTATATAAAACCCTAAATTTGAGAAATCAAATGCGATTAAGTTAAGATAACTAAGTAAATCTTAATCCCACTATAAAGAAGTAAAATAACCATTGAGCAATATAGGTAACAACAAGTGTAGTGAAAAAATAGATGCAATAAAATAATCCCTTTCTCAACTTTTCACTCCTCCACTCATTCAGTACTGTCACTTATTTTTAGTTATTTTTACAATAGGCGCTGATATTCTTTCAGAAAACTCCTGAACATTTTGCTCGTCAACAGCGACAAGCACTGCGCATGATGGACCAGCTGTTGTCGTTAAATTGATTGCACTTGTATAACCTTCTCCAACAAAACGCTGAATTTCATTGCCGATACCTTTCGAGCCAGTCGGCCAAATTGCTGAAATCCATCCATCCTTAAGCCCTTCGTAAAGCTCTTTTAATTGTGCAACTTTTTCTGGATTTTTGATGACTTCATTTCCAACTAATGGCTGTCCAACAACAAAAAACAGGCAATTTTCTTTTGTACTTGAAAAAACTTTTTTACCGATCATCGTTAAGGAAATGGCAGATTGTAGTGCGTCAAAATTAGATTCACTTGAACCCGTTAAAGGTGGCATTGCGATACCTATCTCATCAAATACACGCTGAATCCCCGCTACATATTGCCCCCAAACAACATCACCTGAAAAGTTTGCCATTAATAGCTGCACCGGCATTGCCCCAGCACACCACTGCTCTAAAATAGCAGTCCGCGCTGTAAAATACGCAGTAATTTCATTTGGTACTTGAACAAGATCCTGTTTCTTATCGCCAATACAACCCGAATTATCGATTGTAACGATTAAATCCTGCACTTTTATAGCATTTCTCATGACAGCACCCCTACACGTTTAACGACTGTTTTTAAAATCGGCATGACAAGTATCGCGATGATGACATTAATAACCGCCGTAATTGTTAGCGATGCAATCGAACCAATATAAAATGCTGGTGAAATTAAAAAGTAAAATGGAATCGGTGCTAGTATGCCATTTGCAAAAATTACGAAGATCCATTTTGTCATATGATTTCCGTTACGATGTAAAACCGTAAAAATATAAACGATAAAAAACATTTCAACTGCGATTAATCCATGAAACACGCCAAGTGGAAATCCAGATGTTAAGCCTGTTGCAATATGTCCTAACGCCCCTGCAGCACCAGCAAATAACGGTGGTAAAAATACTGCGGCGATAAATGCTGGTGCCGAATCGAGCGCGGCTGTTGTTATAAAACCAGGTACTTTAATAAAACTACCAACGACACAAATTGTGGCAACAAGCGCAGTTAAAATTAATAAGCGTAATTTAGTTCTCTCCATGATGTTCTCCTTTTAAAAATTGAGGAATCCCGTACCAAACGCGAATGACTGTATGTGCTTCGTGACATAATTTTTGATAAATACGTCCACATGTATCGCGAATAAGTCTCGCTTCCTTTTCAAGCGGTACGATTCCACGACTTATATCTGTGCAAATGCATACCACTTCAGAAATCTCACTCAAACGTAAGATTTGTTCAACAATTAGCTTCGCAATTTCTTCTTCTGGTAAATGAAGATAGGGTTTTATAAGCGTTTCAAATTCACTCATGATAAATCGTATGCTCGCAGTGGCTTCTGCTACATCTGGTAGCTTGCCTTCACAATCAATTACCTCTTTTAACACCATTGTTGTCATTAATTGCTCGACATAATTTCGTTTACCGTTATAGGCTCCTCCGAGAATGACGTACATTTGGCACCTCCTAGAAATTGTTCAATCGCATCCCATTTTAATGTGTAAATTGTGCGGTGATTGGCGATGACTTGCTGAAATGTATTTCGCTCGCATCCATAATACGCTAAGAGAATACGAATTACCCCACCATGAATAACGAATGTATAGGTTTCATTTTTTTGAACAATTACCTGAACTGCTTGTAACACACGCTGTTTAAATTCGGTAAATGCTTCGCCTCTTGGGGGAACGACTTGCATGGGCTCAGCAATCCATGCGCGGTATATTGGACTTTCTTTTAACTGCTCATATGTACACATTTCAAATTCACCAAAATTCAACTCACGCAAGTCCCTTTGCGGAACATACGTAGCCTTTGGGAAATAGCAAGCTGCCGTTTGTTTACAGCGAAGCAAATCACTTCCATAGACTATTTGTGCTGAAATCGGTAAATCACCTAGAACTTTCTTGACGATTGGTTCATCTGTCCAACCAATATATTTTCGCTCATTATTTGCCTGAGTTTTTTCATGACGAATTAAATGAAGAATAACACCGCTAACCATAAGAGCACCTCCATACCTTCTCCTAATGCACCAAGAAGATCACCACTCATTCCACCAAAATGCTTCATCGACCATTTACGATACATGAATACCGCACATAACATGATCAGCACAAAGATAAAGAAATGGAAGAGTTCAAAATAAATCCACACAGCAAATGCGACGATTCCTAAGAAGCATAAAATCGTGCTTAATTGTTTCGGTAAGACTACCCCTTTAAAATAAGCTGCCAAGCCTTTTTGTTTCGATGTAGGCATTGTTAAAAAGTAGATAAGCATTCCTACGCGTGCGAGAAAAGGAATGAAGACGATAAATGGTATGCTTTCAAATTGACCCTTTGCAAAGGCTTCGTAAACAAATCCAACTTTCAATAATAACAAGCAAGCGATACTAATTACGCCAAATGCACCCGTTCGTGGATCATCTAAAATTTCTAATCGCTTTTCTTTTTTTCCATAAGAAAAAAAGGCATCACTCATATCAATCCAACCGTCTAAATGTAGCCCACCTGTCAGAAAAATCATGCCTACAACGAGTAAAATGGCTATTAACCCATTCGAAATCTCACTATAGCTCCATAACAAATAAGCACCACCACTTAATAGTGCACCCATTAATAGCCCAATAATCGGCAAAAACGCATACATCCAAGTGACCGACTTCTTATTCATATCTAATTGCTTTTTCACAGGGATGGCTGAAAAAAACTGCCATGCGAGTAAAAAGCCTATTCCACTATTTTTCAACTTGCTCACTCCCTACTTCCAACGCTGTACAAGCTGAAATTGTACTTCATACGCTTCTGTACTGTGCTTTACTAGCCACTGATGAAGTTCCCCTAATGTTTTGCGGTACAAATTCACTTCTTCATAAGCTGAAGCTGGCTCATCTAACACTTCATTGGAAACAATAATTATTTTAACACCTTGTTCGATCAAAAAGCGTAGTTGTTTTTGAAATGCCTTGATTTGCTCCGTAATAAAACATTGGGGCTCTTGAATACTTTCTGCATGAAAAAGAACATTTGAAAGCCAAGTTGTAACACATTCAAAAAGAACAACATCCTGCTCCGTTAACATGTTTAATGTATTAGGAAATTCACACTGCATCTCAATTGTTTGCCAAGATAAAATTTGTGTCTGACGATCCTGCTGATGACGGGCAATGCGATGTGTCATTTCTTCATCGAAAGCAACACCTGTCGCAATATAGGTATATCGCTTTTCAACGCCAAACTGTGCTGCAGTTTGTTCAGCAAATGCACTTTTACCACTTCTGACGCCACCTGTTATAAAAATCATTTTCGCTCACCACCTTTAAATAATAAAAAAACAAGCTCAATTGGCGAGCTTGTTCTTTTATTGTAATCCTATTTGAATAATTCTGGGTAAACCGTTTCTGCCATAATTTGAACAGCCTCACCAATACGTGGCGCTGGACGAGACATTACATCGCCATCGACTAAATAAACTTGTTTAGTTTGTACGGCCCTTATTTGATCCCAACCTGCACGTCCTAAAATTTCAGCCGTTGCATCTTCTAAATAGTTAGAAGTGGTTAAGATTACTTCTGGATTACGTGTAATGACATCTTCTTCTGTCACGCTTATCCAGCTTGCTTGGTCAGCAAATACATTTTCAATACCTGCCACGTCCATGATTTCCTGCTGGAATGTGCCGCTACCAGTAGTCCAAAGATCTGGGGCTGGAGAAATCTCATAGTAAACTTTTTTCTTTGTTTCTAACTTGGCCGTTTTATCTTGTACTTCTTTAATTTGTGTTTGAATGG
Source organism: Lysinibacillus sp. 2017 (assembly GCF_003073375.1). Classification (NCBI taxonomy): domain Bacteria; kingdom Bacillati; phylum Bacillota; class Bacilli; order Caryophanales; family Bacillaceae; genus Lysinibacillus; species Lysinibacillus sp. 2017. The sequence continues at coordinate 1,168,505 of NZ_CP029002.1, read as the reverse complement.
TCGCTACGACTTCTTCGCCTTTTTCTTCAACGCCCATTACTTCTGATAATTGAATAATGTCCGTGTACACATCGTCAAATGACGTTGCCGAAGCAATGACAAATACGTTTAAGCCTGCATCTTCTAATTGTGCAATTTGCGCTTCATCACCAATTGTATAGGCAACAATGACATCCGGGTTTAACTCAACAATACGTTCTGCGTTGATCGCCATTGAATCCGATACGCGCTCAATTTTTTGTGCTGCTTCAGGGTATGTGTCATAGTCTGTTGCACCGACGATTTTCTCACCCACGCCAAGCTCAAATAAAATTTCCGTGTTACTTGGTTGTAACGAAACAATTGTTTCTGGTACTTCATCAAATGTTACTTCCACACCGCGGTCATCGACTACTGTATAAGGACCTTCAGCGGCTGCTTCTTGAACTGTTTCTTGTTCTTTTGATGCTTCACTTGTCGTGCTCTCGTCATTACCACATGCCGCTAATAGTAGTGCTACTGCAAGTGGTGTGGCCCATTTCATTTTGAATTTCATTATGATTCCCCTTTTTTCTTTTTCATCGGATAAGATTTGCTGATGAATGGAATTTCTTCATGTGCATGTTGCTTGTTCATGTAAACTGCCATTACGAACAAGACATTCGCTAGTAACCCTAAAAAGTCAAATAGGATTTCTGGTACATCTCGCTCTTCACTTACTTTATGTAAAGCACGGTATGATTTTTTCGCTTCACTTCGACATATATGAAGCCTTGCAGCACTTTCTACCCCTTGAGGTAACAAAAATTGTTGAATTGTCTGTTCCACCTGTTTAACATAAAAATCATAACGCGCGCTTAACCAATTTAGATTTTCCTCGGTAATGGCCAATTTTCCGCGTACTGAGCCATTCACATGATACGCAAGCGGATGAATAACGCGTAAATCTTCTAATACAACAGTTGCTAGCTCATCATCAAGTATTGCAGGTAATACAGCGCCGATTCTGGATGTTAATGAATCTGTACGTATTTCATAATCAACTAATGAACTTTTTTCACGCATAAATGGATAGCATGAATAACGAATATCTTTCTTCATAAAATCCCCCCTTTCTAAATCCTCTTAAAAACTTGAGATGGCCATAAAAAAAAGCCATCCAAGAAAATGGATGGCTCATAAAATATCAATAAAAGGTATACAAAAATAGTACCGTTCGTGACGCTTCATAATTGCCGTACATTCTCTTTAATTCCGAAGAGGTGTGTTACGATAAGAAAAAGATTGGTCTCCTGGCTTCGCGCTTCCCTTTACTATTGAGTACCTTCCCGCTAAAAGCAGTGGTCTAATCACTCAAATTCATCAGCGCTTACAGTTACGGACATAGCTTCGGATTTACACCGAATTCCCATTTATGCATTATGCATCTTTTCCCTGCAAACTTATTCAATTTGTAATTCACTTTAACATAACTTCAAAATTATGCAAATAGTTTATCGTTATAGATAATTTCTTAACATAACTAGCAAAAATCAAAGACATTTTGGACATTTTCCATAAATCTCAAACTTATGTGCTTCCACTTCATAGCCAGGCAATTTTTCACCAAGCATTTCCATTGGGCAAATGGATAATTCCTTGACATCGCCGCAATCGCGACAAATAAAATGATGATGGTGATGATCCGATTCACAATGCATACGGAAATTACGCTCACCATTTAACTCTGTTTCTTCTAAAATATCTAATTCTACAAACGTGGCTAAGTTTCGATAAATCGTGTCAAAACTCATGCCTGGAAAGTCTTTTTTTAGTACATCTAACAAATCACGAGCAGTTAAATATTTTTCCGTGGCAGCAAACATACCCAAAATCAACTCTCGTTTATCTGTTTTTTTGTAGCCTTTGTCTTTTAATATTTTCCACGCACGTGATACGTTCATCGCACTTCTTCCCCTTCCGTTTTAGTCGTTAGCTTTAATGCCAATTTCTTAAATAAAATGACCAATAATAAAATAACAATCGATGTAACAACAATTGTTCCACCAGGTGCTAAATTTAAATAAAACGCTGAAATCAATCCGATAATTACCGCTAATTCCCCAAAAACAATCGAGTAAATAATCGCTTGTTTAAAGCCGCGCGCTAAACGCATCGCAGCCGCAACTGGTAATGTCATTAAACTGGATACAAGTAAAATTCCGACGATGCGCATACTTGCTGCAATTACTAGGGCAACAACGACCATGAATAATAAGTGAATAGATTTTGCTGGTAAACCACTCGCTTTGGCATACTCTTCATCAAATGATAAGACGAATAATTCCTTAAAGAAAATCATTAGGAAAATGACAACGACAACAGCAATTGCTAGTACAACATATAAATCCTGCCTCGATACAGCCGATACTGAACCAAATAAATAACTCATTAAGTCGGTATTAAAGCCACTAGCTAGTGAAATTAAGATGGCACTAATTCCAATACCACCAGACATAATTATAGGAATCGCTAATTCTTCATAATGCTTGTACAGGCTACGCAGACGTTCAATTAAAATCGAGCCACTCACTGATGCGACAATCCCTAAGTAAATAGGATTTAATAAGGCAAGCGCTGTGAACGACTGGCTTAAGTATAAACTCCCTGCAAGCCCAGCAAGCGTTACATGAGATAATGCGTCTGCAATTAAAGACAGACGACGTACGACGATAAATACCCCAAGTAAAGGTGCAATAACCCCAATAACAAGCCCTGAGAAAAAGGCGTTTTGTAAAAATTCGTAATTAAATAATGCTTCTATCATCTATGCCTTCTCCTCTTAATGAATCTTTCGAACCGAGTGACCGTACCACGATTCTCGTTGTTCTTCCGAAATAGTATCAAAATCATTCTTATAGCCATGGAAATGTATCGTTTGATTTAAACAAGCAACATGGCTCACACGATTCGAAACAATATCGACATCATGTGTAACTAAAATTAACGTCATATTATGTTGCGTATTTAAATGAGCGAGCATATCATAAAATGCTTGCACGTTTTCATGGTCGACTCCAACAGTCGGTTCATCTAAAATGAGAAGCTTCGGTTGTGCGACTAGCGCGCGTGCAATAAACACACGTTGTTGCTGACCACCAGATAATTGGCCAATATTGCGCTTCGCAAATTCTTCCATACCAACATCCGCTAATGCATGATGTACGAGTGCTTCGGCATCTTTTGGCAAGCGTTTCAGTAAGCCTGCTTTTTTCGTTAGACCACTTTTTACAACTTCTTCTACCGTTGCAGGAAAGCCAGAGTTAAATGCGTTCGACTTTTGTGAAACATACCCAATCCATTCTCGATTTTTAAATTGATTGGCATTTTGTCCGAATAACTGGATTTCACCTGACATTGGCTTTAATAATCCTAAAACTAATTTTAATAAGGTTGATTTTCCTGATCCGTTTTGACCAAGTAGTGCTAAGAAATCGCCTTCTTCAACACGTAACGAAATATTTCTCAAAACTTGTGTATATTCATATTGAAACGATACGTTTTTCAGTTCGATTAATGGTTTTTTCATATCATTCGCTTCTTTCTAATTCAAAATCATTACGATTTACAACTTTTTAGTATAGTGGAGTTTCTTAGATATGTAAAGGGAATAAACTTGAAAGGATGATGAAACTGAAAATGTTAGAATGGTTCGAAAATTTACAGCGTATGAACGATGAACAAATTCAACGCTTCGCCAAAAAACAGGGCCTGGCACTTACGTTAGAAGAGGTAAAAAAACTACGGAAAGCATTAAAAGGTGCCTCCATTAGTTGGGGAATTTACGGCGTACCAAAAGATGTATTACAAAAAATCCAAAGCATTCTTGGGGAGAATCGATTTCAGCAGCTCAAAAAAATATCAGGAATATAAGGTTTCCAAAAATTAAAGCTTGGTGCCAATTTCAACTCGACACCAAGCTTTGTTATTACTATATTAAAAGCATTTCCTCTTGTACGATTGCTCGTAATTGCTCATTTCGTAACGGTTTGCCTCGATATGTACGACTTTCATTTTCACGTTTCAGTTCAAATAATTTTTTAATTCCTGCAATATTAATACCTTGCTCTAATAGATCTTGGATTTCTAATAATTCATCCACATTATAGAGTGAAAACATACGGCGATTGCCTTCTGAACGAATTGGTTCCACTAATGCATGTTCTTCGTAGTAGCGAATTTGTCTTGCTGTTAAATTCGTAATTTGCATGACAGTGCGAATTGGTAAAATGGGCATTGCTTTTCGATAATCTTTATTCATATAAGTTCTCCCCGCCTTCCTACTAATAAATTACAACGGATTTACATTATAGAACAATAATTTAGCGAGTTTTAATACATAGCTTTTTTCGATTGTTTTCATCGAAATTCGAGATATAGCACTAAATCAATACTTTAAGCACGATTTCCTTTCGTATTCTCGGACAAATTTTAGTCATTTTTTATACACTCTGCTAGACAAATCTCAATGGCAGTTAGTAAATCTCGTTTTGACCAACCTGGAATCTTACCATGTGTGATGGCTAATTCAAATGATGCTGGAATGTGGATAAAGCCTGACCGGACATTTTCTTGCATACATGCATAGTGAAGGCCTTCGTACATAATATTATTACACAAATAGGTACCTGCTGAGTTTGAAATGGCAGCTGGGTAACCTGCTTCGTTCAAACGATTGACGATTGCACGAGTTGGTAATGTAGAAAAGTAAGCTGCGTTACCATCTTTTACAATTGGAGCATCTTCATACGCTACTCCATTATTATCCTTCTCACCGTCTTTTATATTAATTGCTACACGTTCTGGTGTAATTTTCGTATTACCTGCAGCCAAGCCAAGTGAAACGACAAGATCAGGCTTAATTTCCTCTAAATGTTTTAAAAATTGCTTTGGACCTTCTGTAAAATCAACACTTAAAACATGTCCAATAATTTCATAATCGCCTATTGTTTTTGCGTGCAATTCCGTAACAATATCCATTGTCGGATTAATCGGATTTGATAAAAATGGTTCGAAGCCTGTAAGAAGTAATTTTTTCATGTTTTGTTGCTCCTATCGCTGTTCTATGATTTTTATTGAAAGAAATCCTTACGCATCTATTACTTGCTATTCTAACGGATTCATTACTTTTTTAAAATGACGGCACATATAAAGCTCTTCGTAAAAAAGAGGCTATCTGTAAAAGAATAGCCCCTGCATTACCTATAATTGTTTCATTAAGCCTGCTACAGTATTATCAATATGGGAAATACCATGTGCTTGGTTTTGAATTAAAATAGAAAAAATGTATTGTTTCCCGCTATTGCCTTTCATATAGCCTGTTAATGTATTCACATTTGCTATATAACCTGTCTTCGCAACAATTCGCCCTTGTAAATTGGCTGCATTAAAGCGTGATTTGAGCGTTCCTCCGATTAGTCGGTCTTTATCTCCAGCTACAGGAAGTGCTTGATAAAACGTATGATAGTAAGGCTCACTTTGCACTTCATATAGCAATTGCGTTAAGCCGATTGCAGTTACGCGGTTTTGAGCTGATAAGCCGGAACCATCAACAAACCGCCAATTTGACATTGAAATGTCTTTAGCGTGTCCATAATCCATTAACACTTGTGCACCTGTCTCTAAATTACCTTCACCGTATACATGTTTCCCCAACGTTTTCACAAATATATCCCCCATACTGTTATTACTTAATTTCAAAAATACTGGGAACATTTGCGCTAATGTTTTCGATTCATTTGTAAAAATTAGTTGTGCATCGTCTTTTAGGGATTGTCGTAATACTTTAGATGAAGTTGAAAATTTTATCCCCATATTTTGCATGCAATTTTTAATAGCTTGTAATGTATTCATTGTTGGATCTTGAACGGTTACCCATTCTTTGCTAGAACTTCCTACAGGTAAATTACCTGAGATAACAATCGTATTTGAATTATAATTACGTTTAATAACGATTGTATTTTTTTGACCCTTTTTCACTGTTTTCGCTTGGTTGGTAATCACCATGCCACTTAAATTAGGCGTAATTGAATAAGTTGGTTTTGCGCCCACTTTACTTGGTGTAGCCGTAACAATGACCGTACTTGCGTCATAATCACTGTTTGGTGACATGGTAATAGCAGAGGTTCTTGCAGCATAATAGTACGATTCCTCTTGTTTTTCTACGCCAGGAGATAATGTACTCCCTGAAAATGCCGTATCATCTCCTATTAAGTGCCCTGTGACCGAATTTATGCCCATTTTTTTCAGCGCACTTGCTAATTCTTGAAAATCCAAATTATTTAATGTGGGGTCCCCACTGCCTTCTATGTATACATTACCGTGTAATACGTGTTTTTTTATTTTCCCATCGATATACAATTTTGTTTTGAAACGATAATTCTGACCTAACCTTTCTAATGCAGCTGCACCTGTCACTAGTTTTAAATTAGATGCTGGAGGCATTGCTATATTCCCATTGTACGAATAGACAAGTTCTCCAGTTTTTGCATCACGGATTGCCACCGATGAATTATTTAATCCTAAGTTATTAGCAACAACTGTCTTCATCGTTGCTGCCTGGCTTTGGATTGGTAATATGAAGATTAGCGAAACAAGCATTAATAATTGGATAATTTTTTTCATATTTTGACCACCCTTTCATTTTCCGAATTTACCATAAATTAAGGTTATCAAAAAAATATGTAAATTACATAAAAAAAACACACTTTGTATCAAAATCATACAAAATGTGTAGTAACCTTACTTATCCGCGCATTTCTTCGATTAATTCAGGACTAAATACCCCTGCACGTAACATCTCAATTTCATGTTTATAAGGCGCTTGTTTCGTTTTCGCATCTTTTCCAACATACGGTGTCTCTAAAATTTTTGGGATATGCATTAATTGCGGATGATGTACAACTGTTTTCAACGCATCAAAACCAATATGACCAAAGCCAATATTTTCATGACGATCTTTACCAGCGCCACAACTATTTTTTGAATCGTTAATGTGTAGTACTTTTAAACGATCAATGCCGATAATTTTGTCAAATTCATTTAAAACGCTATCAAAATCATTCACAACATCATAACCTGCATCATGAGTATGACATGTATCGAAACAAATTGATAAGCGGTCGTTATTTGTCACACCATCAATAATACGTGCGAGTTCCTCAAAGTTGCGGCCAATTTCTGTCCCTTTACCTGCCATCGTTTCTAAAGCAATTTGTACAGGATAATTTTGTGAAAGCACTTCATTTAAGCCTTCGATAATTCTCGTAATCCCGGCATCAACACCAGCACCAACATGAGCTCCTGGATGTAATACAATTTGTGTTGCTTCTAAAGCAGCAGTTCGTTTAATCTCTTCTTGCAAAAAGTTAACGCCAAGTTCAAATGTTTCCGGCTTTGTTGTGTTGCCTAAGTTAATAATATAAGGAGCATGCACAACGATATTACTCATTCCGTTTTCTTGCATATGAAATAACCCTTTTGCGATATTTAGTTCTTCAATTGGTTTACGGCGTGTATTTTGAGGTGCGCCTGTGTAGATCATGAACGTGTTTGCACCATAGCTAAGAGCTTCTTCACTTGCACCTAACAACATATTTTTCCCACTCATTGAAACATGTGAACCTAATAACATTAATTTTTCCCTCCGCAAATATACAAACGGGCTGCGAAGAAATGAATTCTAGGCAGCCCAATTTGCTTAATCGTTATTACGACGCGCTTTAATACGACGTTCGCGTTTTTTAACTTTATCCATTTCCCACTTCATATTACGCTTGTAGCCGGGTTTTACTTTCTTCGGCTTACGTACTAGGGCTTTGGCTTTTTTATCTATTTCATCTTCTTTGCGCTCACTTTTACGGCTTGCACGTTGGTGACGATCCTTTAATTCAGACCATTCTCCATTTTTAATGTCCTTTTGAACAAATGGAATACCCATTTTTTCAATACGGACTACTGCATCTTCATCTTCTGGTTGGAATAACGTGATTGCAGTACCTTTTGAACCTGCACGTGCTGTACGACCAACACGGTGAATGAAGAATTCAAGATCTTCAGGAAGTTCATAGTTAATAACGTGAGAAATTCCTTGAATATCAATACCACGTGCAGCTAAGTCTGTTGCTACAATATATTGGTATTCTAAATCGCGAACTTGCTTCATCGCTTTTTTACGATCACGAGGGCTTAAGTCCCCGTGAATTTGACCGGCGCGAATACCTTGCTCTGCTAAAAAGTTTGCAACCGATTCGGCATTTTTACGTGTGTTACAGAAAATAACCGCTAAGAATGGGTTAATTCCTTTCATCACTTCAAGTAAGCGTGTGTTACGCGATTTTGAACGAACTGGAACTAATACAAAATCAATGCCTTCTGCTACTGGACGTTTGTCGTTCATATGAATATGAACGGGTGAATCCATGTATTTTTTTAAGAAAGGTTTTAACTTTTCTGGAATTGTCGCTGAGAAGACAAACATTTCAAGTTTATCTGGCATAACTGAAGCAAATCCATCAATTTCTTCAATGAAGCCCATGTCAAATGCTAAGTCTGCTTCATCGACAACTAAAATTGGCGCTGTGTGTACTAATAACGCATTTTCTTTTACTAAATCACGAATACGTCCTGGTGTACCAACAACGATTTGTGGTTGTGTTTTTAAACGGTCGATTGAACGCTGTTTATCTGTACCACCAATAAATAATTTTGAAGTGATTTTTGTACCTTCAGTTAATTGGTTTAGCGCATCAAAAATTTGTTGCGCAAGTTCTCTTGTTGGTGATGTGATAACTGCTTGTACTTCTTGTTTTTCTTCTACAATGCGCTCTACAATTGGTAATAAGAAACTATGTGTTTTACCTGTACCTGTATGTGCTTGTCCGATTGCACTCTTACCTTTTAATACGAGTGGAATCATTTCTTTTTGAATCGGCGTCGGTTCTGTAAATCCAAGCTTTGCAATGGCGTCCTGCAAAAATGGCTTGAAATTATAATCAGTATATTTTGACATTGTTCGTACCTCCTTACATCTATCCTATTGTACCATGTTTCGTACATTTAAGAGACCATCTGCATATCATAACTATAAAAAGTTTCTTCGTCAAACAGTTAAGAAGAATTAATAAAAGAAATGTAGAAAATCATGGCGATTTTGAGAAAGGAGCTCCTTATGCGTCCATTTAATTTTGGCCCACCTAGCTACACGATGAATCAAATACCGATACCGCCCCGTTTTCCGATGTTTGCACCGAATTTTATGAGAACACCCTTCACTTCACAGATGCCAATACCACCGCAAATTCCGCCACAAATTCCATCTCAATTCCCATCACAATTTCCATCACAACTTCCAACGCAATTTCCAACGCAACTTCCAACGCAAGCAGTTGGTGGTGCACCACGTCTCGAAAGTTTTTTAGCAGGAGCAAATTCATTATTTACCAATGCGCAAAAGTTTACACCTTACGTTCAACAAGCCGCACCGATGTTTAAAAATTTGCCAGCTTTATGGCGTTTATACAAAGGCTTTAAAGGTTCCCCAGATGATGATGTATTAGATTCTTCTACTGCAGTAGCACCAGTCGAACGGCGAGGTAGAAGACAGCGACAACAACAGGAACAACAGGAACAACAAAGAACCCCTTTGAAAAATCGTCCATCTGTACCAATGATTTTTCAACCACCGTTTGAATAATATTTTCTAAATGAAAAGGGGTATGTCGCAAAGGGTATACCTTTTGCGACAATTTACCATTTTAGTATTAAATATCCGCATAAAGTAAAAAGATCGAATGCAAAAAAACGTCACATCCTTGTGACAACGCATTCATGACCAACATAGTGCTGGTTTCCATTCTCGTAAGAAAAGGGTATGTCCAGAAAGAATTTCCGGACATACCCTTTTTAATTTAATTTTTTTCTTAAAATAATCATATGGACTAACTGCTTGCCTGCTTCAAAAATTGGTTCATCGTAGTTTTCAGTAAAAAAGTTCTCGATTGAATGCGACTTTATAAAACCACAAGCTTCATAAAATGGAATGGTTAATGGGCTATCCCCCGTCCCCACTTGCATCGTATGGCCTAATTTTGCAAAATAATTGCAAGCATAGGATACAATCTGTTTGCCATAGCCTTTACGTTGTTGATTAGGTATAGTTGCAAGATTTTTTATTTCAAACAATCCGTCGCCTTCATTTGTCACGACACAAATTGCCCTCACTTCACTCGCCTCTTCTAATACAAATAGCTCACCACGTTCTAAATAACGATCGATCATACTTTCCTGCTCATCTGCTAATAATAATAGCGGAAGGAATTGCTTTTTATTATCGAAAACTTGACGAATCATTTGCACAACTCCTTAAGAAATTGGCCATTTTTGACCGAGCTCCACAATTTTGACATGAACATCATGCTGTGCTATTCGCTCAGTAGCATGGTTGCCTACGGAATGCATACCAACGCATACACTGTGAGACGCTTGTTTGAACATAAGTAAGTCATTGACATCGTTACCAAACGCAATATAATGTGTAACACCTAATCGTTCCAAGCCTTTAATTTTATTTAGATTTGGCGAACATATGTCTAGAATTTTCTCTTCTGTGTATTCAAATGTTGTAACTGGAAGCGTTTTAACAAAGTTCTTCACGCTCGTTGGTGGATCAAATAGCAAAACTTTTGAAAAGCCTGTTAATTCATGAATGGACACTTTTTCAGCCTTTTTCTCACTATCAATGCCACTATACATTGGATGGTTTTTACTTCCCGTATAAGCATAATTCCAATCACTGTCTGCTAAATAAGCTAATTCGTGCGATTCCACTAACTCAACAATTTGCGATTGAATACTTGAATGTAAAAACTCCACCTCGATAAATCCGTCTACATATGTAAATGCCCCGTTACTGCCAATCATACGGCATGTTTGAAGCGACGTTGGAATGACCGGAAGCATATCACGAATCGGACGAGCCGATGCGAAAATCACTTCATGTCCTTGCTCGATTATCGTATGTAATGCGCCAACAATTTTTTTATCTAAAGGCGCGCCACTAAAACAAATCGTTCCATCTAAATCGAATACAAATATCATCATTTCACCTCACATTCTTATGATAGCTGAAAAAATGAGTGAATGGGAAATTTCTCTTCTTTTTTCAACATTTTGAAACAAAATTGTCGTAAATTCGTATAAAAAAGTACAAGTAAATTATTTAGAAAGTTGGGATACATATGGTTCGGAATTGTCCAGATTGTCATTCTCATATGGAAATGGGCTGTACATTAGAATCTACACATGGCGTTTATGTACAAAAAAAGCGCAAAGGTTTATTTAAAAACACACAAAACTATTTAAAGGCAGCTGTTTGTACCGTTTGTGGACATGTGACACTTTATGTTGAAAATTTTGAAGAATATCGAGACTAATAAAAAAACATGTCCTATCCAATAAGGGGACATGTCTTTTCACTTAAAACGCTATCGAATTCATTTCTAATTCTTCTTGAATAATCTTCACTAATTCATTCGCATCTTGTGCCTTCAAAAGTTCCCCATTTACAATCGCAAAAAGGTGACATTCACAAATTTCACAGTTTGATGTACAGCCAGATTCAGTAATTTCAACGTCTTCTCTTTCAACGAGCACATCATAAGCATCGGCTGCACCTAGTGATAAATTGGTCATGCAAAATTCCACCTGGTTTTTTAATGATTTTTCTTTATTGCGCTTAAAAAATGAAAAAGCCATTTAGTTTCCCCCGATTTCCCGCTATTCATTGCCATTATTATACACAATGAAAAGGTAGCAATAGGAGAATACGCTCTGTAAATAATGAATGTCAGGTTAAATGATGAACATTTCTTGACTTATTCCTTCTTTACTTTTCTTTTAGCTTCACTCTGTATTTACGCATTTCACTCAAATCGCCTTCAGAGGTGCTTTGAAGTAATCGATTATTAGTTGATATGTATCATCTGTTAATTTCCTCTAGTATTATTGTGAAATCAGTTTAGCATACAAAACAGTAATCGAACTTTGTATAAAGCATGAACGTCCTATATAATAAAGGTACTGAGCTTTGAAAGGAGTTTCGAACAAAAATGAAAGTAATTAAAATTAATCCTCGTGGTTATTGCTATGGTGTTGTGGATGCGATGATCATTGCGCGTAATGCAGCACTTGACAAAACTTTACCAAGACCAATCTACATATTAGGTATGATTGTCCATAATAAACATGTCACAGATGCGTTCGAACAAGACGGTATTATTACACTTGATGGTGAAAACCGTAAAGATATAATCGAACAAGTTGAAGAAGGAACGGTTATCTTTACAGCACACGGGGTTTCTCCTGAAATTCGTGAAATTGCGAAACGTAAAGGACTTGTTTCTATCGATGCAACTTGCCCAGACGTAACGGTAACACATGACCTAATCCGTGAAAAAACGGCTGAGGGTTATGATATTATTTACATTGGGAAGAGAAATCACCCTGAGCCTGAAGGGGCAATTGGTGTCGCTCCTGACCGTGTTCACCTTGTTCAATCGATGAATGATATTGAAAATTTATCATTTAATAACGAAAAAATTCTCGTAACAAATCAAACGACAATGAGTCAATGGGACGTTGCTTTCTTAATGGATAGCCTAAAAGAAAAGTTCCCACATATCGAAGTGCATAAAGAAATTTGCTTAGCCACACAAGTACGTCAAGAAGCGGTAGCTAAACAGGCTGGTGTTGCGGACCTTTTAATCGTTGTTGGTGATCCAAAATCAAACAACTCAAACCGTTTAACACAAGTATCTGTGGAAATTGCAGGTACATCATCTTACCGTATTTCAGACCTTTCTGAGCTAAAAATCGAATGGCTTGAAAATGTCGAAACGGTCGCGGTTACAGCTGGTGCTTCTACACCAACACCAATCGTAAAAGAGGTCATCGCATTTTTAGAAAAATTCGATAAAAATGACCCTGCTACGTATAGTCTTGAGCGTTCGGTTACACTAGACAAAATTCTACCGAAAATCAAAACACCCAAACCTGTTGATAAAATTATGCCTTACTAATACAAAAAGCAGAAGCACTTGTCATTATCTAAGTGCTTCTGCTTTTTTATTCTTTAATGAAATATTGATTGATTGGTCTTCCAACACTGCCGTACTGAATATCGACATGGATCAGATGGCTTTTTTCCATATAGTCTAAATAACGTCTTGCCGTTACACGTGCAACACCAATACCTGATGCTACATCGTCAGCAGATGCGCCACCTGCTGATTGTTTTAAAAACACTAGTACTTTATCCATTGTTGCTCGATTAAAACCTTTTGGTAGCACTTGTGTAAACGTGCTTTCTAAAACAGATTCTTCTTTTTGCTGCCAAACTTGGCCAATCATTTCATCTAATTCCGCTTGCGTAACATCTTTTGCTGAGTCCATTTTCTCTTTAAACTGACGGTAATGTATGAGTGTTTGCTCCATACGTTCAAATGTAAATGGCTTCATAATGTAATCAAATACACCTAAATGCAAAATTTGTTGAATCGTTTGTACATCATTTGCTGCCGTTACAGAAATGCAATCAACCGTTAAATTTTCGTTGCGAATTTGACGCAACGTTTCAATGCCATCCTGTTCGGGCATAAAAATATCCATCACAACTAAATCAGGTGTTAAATTTTTTATTTTTTCAATACCTTTAATGCCATCTGACGCCATATCGATTACTTTAAATCCATCTACTCGCTCGATAAATTGGCGGTTTACTTCACGCACCATTGGGTCGTCTTCTACTAATAAAACTTGAATGATCTTCAAGCTATTTGCCCCTCTCTAAAACTCAAATGTGAGAATAAATGTCGTTCCTTTTCCTACCTCACTCGTTATTTCTATTGTACCATTACCTTTTTTCACAATCTCCTGAATTAAAAATAAACCAATTCCACGGTTTTCATTTTGCTTAGTTGAAAAACCATTTTCAAAAATACTATCCATATTTTCTTCTGGTATGCCGACACCGTTATCCGATACCATAATTGCTAGCATGCCGTCATTATCATCAATTGAAATCGATACTTCCTTTTGCTCTCTTTCAAGTCCAACGAGCGCATCAAAAGCATTTTCAATTAAGTTCCCGAATAATAAAACAAAATCATGATGGTCTAGCAGCTCTGGAAATCTTGTTAACTGACTTTCTTCATCAATTGTCACTTGAATGCCCAGCTCATTTCCTCGGCTAATTTTACTAAGTAATAAACCAGAAATATTCTCGTTGTATATACGTTCATTTAAAAATTTCGTTACTTGATCGTGTTCAATTTTTACTTGTGATAAATAATCAAGTGCTTGTTGGTTATGACCAAGTTGCAGTAACCCTGCAATGGTATGCAGTTTATTTTTATATTCATGTGTCTGAATACGAAGTGCCTGCACAAACGCTTTGACACCTGTTAATTCCTCTGCAAGCTGTTTAAATTCCGTTAAATCTTTAAACACTGCCACAGCACCAGCTGTTTTACCATTGACGAAAATCGGAATACGATTACTTAAAATACTATGTTCGTTCACGTAAATTTCTTGGTTATACACGGCTCGTCCACTTTCAACAATTTCAGGCAAACGTGTATCCGGTAGGACATCATAAATATTTTTTCCAATGTACTTTTTGGGATTCCCTCCAACCCCTAAAATACGGCTCGCTTTTTTATTGAAAATGGTAATGACCATATGTTTATCGACTGCAATAATTCCTTCATGCATGGCATTGAATGTTTCGGTACGTTCTACATATACTTTCGCAATTTCCTGGGGCTCTAATCCAAACATTTGACGCTTAATATGACGTCCAAGTGTATGCGCTCCCCAAATGCTAAATAGCATCGATAGAAAAGCTGTCAGAAGTATTGCATTTAAATTTTCAACGATAAGATTACTAAATGTAGGTAATTTAAAACCTACTACAACAACCCCAATTTGAACTTTTTGATCATTCAATATTGGTACAAATGCGCGGATCATCTTCCCTTGTTCGCCAACTGCTTTTGAAATATAATAATTTTCACTAAATGCTGCATGAATATCTGTCGAGTTACTTTTTCGACCAAGTTGATCTGGTGATGGATGAGATAATTTAATCCGATCCATATTCATCACAACAATATATTCAGCTTTATTGATAATTTTTATCTCGTGAACCATTTTATCAATATTATTTTGCGCTACTTGCAAATCATTCTGCTCAAGTTGCGTTTGAATATCAGGTAAATCAGAGATTGTTCGTGCAATTAGCATTGCGCGTTGACCTAATGTCTCTTCATGTTCTTGTACTAGATTACTTAGCAGCATAATTCCAGCTACTAAAAAGGAAAAGGCAATAATAAAAAAAGTAAGTAGCACAATTTTGCCATTCATCGTTAATTGTTTAATTTTCATTTTGTGCCCCTTTTTTGCGATATACTATACTAGACAACATTTAATTATAAACTTATTGTACAATATTCAAGAAAAATTTTAGGACAAATGGGGAGATATTTTTGCGCTTTTATGTAATTACGGCATTGATTACCATTACTGTTTTAGTCGTTTCGATTTCTTTTCGTTTAGATGTGTGGAACCAAAAAGAATTACCCTATGACGACGAACAAATTGGACTTGATGACCAAATTATTATTAATTTTAGTCACGTAGTCGCTGAGAATACACCTAAGGGAATTGCCGCAACCAAATTTGCCGAGCTCGTGAAAGAAAAATCAGATGGCAAAATGATTGTACAAATTTTCCCTAATGGTATTTTATATAATGATGAAAATGAATTATCCGCGCTCAAACAAGGCGATATTGAAATGATTGCACCAACGATTTCAAAAATGACAGAGTCCCTTCCTTCTTGGCAAGTGCTCGATTTACCTTTTATATTTGAAAATGATGAACAAGTTTACGAAGTGCTTCATGGAGAGCTTAGCAAAAATTTATTACATGAATTAAATTCGATAGACATTCATGGGTTAACATTTTGGCATAATGGCTTTAAACAAATGGCTTCGCAATCCACACCTTTATTAGAGGTTGAAGATTTTAATAATCTATCCATTCGTTCGATGCCTAGTACTATTTTAAAAGAGCAATTTACTTTATTAAAGGCAAAACCGATTGTAACAACATTTAATGATTTGTACGCAGCGAGTCAAAATAACGAAATACTGGCACAGGAAAATACAATTTCAAATTTATATTCAAAAGGCTATTATGCGATGCAACCTAATATCACATTATCCAATCATGGGATACTTGCGTATAGCGTCTTAATGAACGAAGACTTTTGGGAATCCTTAAATAACAAACAACAAAAAATAATAGAAGATTCCCTTGATGAAATGCAGCAATGGCAGCATGATCAGGCAATCGCACTAAATAAAGAAAACTTAAAGCAATTAAGAAGTATAAACCAAGTTCAAATACAGGCATTATCAGCAGAGCAACTAAATCACTGGAAGCAAGCATTACACCCCATTTATAAGTCGTATGAAAAATTGACTGCGAAAGGCTACTTATCGCAGCTCCGCAGGGAAATTAATACGCTTGAATAACTGAACAAAATGAACAATATCCAACTACTTATGTAAATAAGTAGTTTTTTATTTTGTTATAGTACAACTTCCCTTCTAATCAAAACAGTATTATAACAACGGAAACACTTACATATCAAGGTTTCGTCAGATTTTCATTAAATATTGAACAAAATGAACGATAAGTTTTTTATTATCAAAAGTAATATTTTGAATAATCATACGTTATGATTGCAAATGTAAACGTTATCATACATAAAAATTAGGAGGAAGCAAAAGTGAAATTACTAAAAAATTTAACAGTCCAAGTCATTGTTGCTATTATTTTAGGTGTTATCGTTGGTGCAATTTGGCCAGAGTTTGGTGCAAGCTTAAAAATTTTAGCTGACTTATTCATTAAATTAATCAAAATGTTAATTGCTCCAATTATCTTCTTAACAGTTGTCATCGGTATTGGTGGCATGGGTGATATGAAAAAGGTTGGTAAAATCGGCGGTAAAGCATTACTTTACTTTGAAATCGTATCTACAATCGCTCTTGCAATTGGAATCATGGTTGCTGTTGTCATTAATGCGGGTGCTGGAATTGATACTTCACATGCAGGTGATACAGATATTTCAAAATACACATCGGCCGCTGAAGCAAATAGTGAAGCTGGTTTAAGTGGCTTCTTCTATGACATTATTCCAGAAAACTTTGTTGGCGCTTTAGCTGATGGTGCTTTGCTTCCAACTTTATTTGCCGCTGTACTATTCGGTATCGCTGCAGCGTCATTAGGAGAAAAGACTCGTCCTGTTATTACATTTTTTGAACAAATTTCTGAAATCTTCTTCAAAATTGTCGGTATTGTTATGAAGTTCTCGCCTATCGGAGCCTTCGGTGCAATGGCGTACACAATAGGTAACTTCGGTTTAGGTTCGTTAAAATCACTCGGGCTGTTAATGGCAGCTGTATACATCACAATGTTCTTATTCGTTGTCGTTGTATTAGGATTGATTGCTAAATACTGGGGCTTCAACATTTTCCGCTTTATCGGATACATTAAAGAAGAAATTTTAGTCGTTATTGGTACTTCTTCTTCTGAATCTGCTTTACCTGGAATGATGCGTAAATTAGAAAACTTAGGCTGTGGTAAACAAGTTGTAGGTCTGGTTGTTCCAACAGGGTATTCATTCAACTTAGATGGTACATCCATTTACTTATCGATGGCGGCACTCTTCATTGCACAAGCATACGGTGTCGATCTATCATGGATTGAAATCATCACGCTTTTAGGGGTATTAATGATTACATCTAAGGGTGCTGCTGGTGTAACAGGTTCTGGCTTCATCACATTAGCTGCAACACTTGCTGCCTTCCCAATGGTACCACTTGAAGGAATCGCACTATTAATCGGTGTTGACCGCTTCATGTCAGAAGCACGTGCTGTAACGAATTTAATCGGTAACGGTGTAGCTTGTGTGATTGTATCGAAATCTGAAAATGACTTTGATGAGGAAATGGCTGCAAAAGCAATTCCAAAAAGAGCATAAATTTATACAGCTCCTTAGCTTATTTAAGGAGCTGTTTTTTTATACAAATTTTACTTTACCATATGCTATAGTAGAGTAAATTGGAGAAACGAGGTGTATTTGAATTGCCAGATTGGTCGTATCATCCTTTAAAAAAAGTCATTTTATCTAAACTAGAAGCCAAAAAAAGTCGTCGTTTTATCCACCATTCCATGCAAACAATTGCCTCTATCCCTGGCGGAAAGCATTTAATTGAATTTTTAGGACACAATGAAACGAGTTCAATATTACATAAAAATGTAAATAAGGTTTTTTTCAAATCACCAGTTGGATTAAGTAGTTCACTTGACCCTCAATTATGTGGAACTGTTGCCTTTCAGGAGCTTGGGTTCGGTTTTCTAGAAATTGGACCTATTGTTTTTCAAAAGCAGCCTAATGTTATTCCACCTGTTTGGCAACAAAACCAGATTGCCTATTCTAAAACAAGCGAAAAAGTACCTTTAAAAACTGCCTTACAACTAGTCATCACAAAAAAATTACATATCCCCATTTTCGCACGATTGGATGAAAGTTTAAGTACAGTCGAATTACAACGATGTATTGAACAGCTGTCACCATTTGTAGATGGTTTCTTTTTGTATACTCATCATATTGAACAACTAGATGGCAAAGTTGACGTTCCAATTTACCAAATCATTTCGACTCTTTTCGAGAATGAGGAAATTCGACTTTTCAATTCAATAGAAGGTGTCATTATCGATGGCCCCTACACAACCTTGGGTGACCGAGTTATTGAACAAGCTGAAGGCTTACTTGCAATAAAAGAAACAGTGCAATCAATTAAAAATAATTTTCCAAGTATCCCCATCATCACGAGTGGCAGCATAAATTCCCCGTCAGATGCCCTTGTTTTATTAAATGCGGGTGCCGACTTAATCATCTTATCTGAAGGCTATGTAAAAACTGGGCCCGGATTACCAAAGCGAATTCACGAACGGCTTTTATATGATAAAGTCCCTAAAATTCCTTCTCCGTATTGGCATTGGTCATTTTTATTTGGTCTCGCTATTTTTATTGGCGGCTTAATCGCACTGTATTTTGCACTTACGACCGTTATTTTACAATATGATGAAAAATTCATTGGTTTATCACGCGAACAATTAAATTTCATCAATCCACAAATTTTAGCTTTCATGGCACATGATAGAATGTCACTAGCGGGAACTATGATTTCTGCTGGGATATTATATATGAGCCTCGCCTATTTTGGTTTGCGTTTCAAGCTTCATTGGGCAAAAAAGGCCTTCCATAGTGCCGCAATTATAGGTTTTCTAGGAATTTTCCTTTTTATTGGCTATGGTTATTTTGATTGGTTACATGGTCTTTTTTGGCTTATTTTACTACCAATCTATTTATTAAGTTTACGTGAAAGCAAACACCATACAAGTAGTCCTCAATCTTGGCATGATACAAATGATCATATGTGGATACGTGGTATATATGGACAGCTTTTATTCGTTATCATGGGATTTGCGTTACTAATTGGAGGCTTCGTTATTTCTATTATTGGAATAACAAAAGTGTTCGTCACAACTGACATAAGCTTTTTGTGTATGGACCCTGACATGCTTCGTTCTCTAAGTGACATGTTGCTTCCAGTCATTGCACATGATCGCGCTGGATTTGGAAGTGCATTGATTAGCGTTGGTATTCTTGTGTTATGTCTTTCGCTTTGGGGGTTCCGTGCAGGTGAACGTTGGCTATGGTATACATATGCTGCCGGGGCACTCCCCGCCTTTTTAGCAGGAATCGGTACTCATTTTGCTATTGGATACACAAGTTTTATCCACTTGACACCACTTTACTTTTTATTCCTTTTATATTTGACAGGCTTAATTTTAACGTACCCATTTTTAATGCAACGCAAAAAAAGTTGTTCCTTTGAGTAACTCAAAAGAACAACTTTTATCTATTTTCATTAAATAAATTTAAACGGCTCTGTGTGAATTTTAGATTGAATAAATTCAACAGGTAGCTTTTTATCCGCGCAAAGCTTCATCATTTTCTCTGCAACACCTTTAATCATTACCTTTTCAACATGGTGTCCAGGGTCTACAATGCTAAGTCCTTGAACTTCCGCGTCCTGTGCCATATGGAAGCCAATATCTCCTGTTACGAATACGTCCGCGCCAGCAAATTTAGCTGAATGGATATACTTATTACCGTCCCCACCAACTATAGCAACCTTTTGTACAATCCCGTCTACTGGACCAACCGCGCGCACACAAGGTACCTCTAATTGAGTTTTCACAAATTCAGCAAATGCACGTAATGTCATTGGCTCTTTTAGTTTTCCAATTCGACCCAGCCCTTGTTCATTCGTACTAATATCCATCTGGAAAAGATCATAAGCAGGTTCTTCATAAGAGTGTACATTTAACATTGCTTTTAGTACTTTATTTTTAATAGTTTGCGGGAATACCACTTCTATTTTTTGCTCTTGCTCGACATGAAGATCCCCTACTTCACCAACTGTTGGATTGGCACCTTCTAAACCACGGAAGCGCCCTTCGCCAGTCATTGAATAACTACAAGAATCATAGTTACCCATTCGCCCTGCTCCTACTTTTGCCAGTGCTTCACGCATTTTTTCTGCACCTCCTACAGGCACGAATACTGCAAGTTTCATCATTTTTTCTTCGTATGAATGCTCTAAAATTTGACGGTTTTGTAATTGTAGTGCGTCTGCTAACAAATCATTCACACCACCTTGAGCTACATCTAAATTCGTATGAGCTGCATAAACTGCAATATCATTTTTCAAGCATTTTTCATAAAGTGCGCCTTGTGGGTTATCTGTACGCAAATTTGAAAGCTTCCTGAAAATCGGTGGGTGATGCGCAATAATAAGCTCACACCCCTGCGCAATGGCTTCATCTACGACTTCATGTGTTACATCAAGCGTAACTAAAACTTTTGAAATAGATTTGTTTAGCGTACCAATGGCTAAACCAATTGGATCATTCGGCATACATGCGTATTTTTTCGGTGACCATGATTCAAATAATTGGATAATTTCATTTCCATTTACCGTTCTCATGCAATTGCCTCCTGAACAAGTTCAATTAAATGCGCTAGTTCTTGATGCTTCGCTTCGTTTTCTGGTGTAGGTTCGGCCGCCGCAATAGCTTGTTGCACACGTTTCCAGTTAGCGACTTCACGTGACCATTTTTCAACAAATACAGGTGATTTACTCACCATTAATTTGGGTCCAAGTAAAATTTCTGCTTCTGTTAACTTCATTGGGCCTCGCTGTAATACAAGTACTTCATAAACTTTGCCGTCCTCTTCTAAAATCACTTCATCTTGTAATGCCCAACCGTGTCCTAACGCCCATTCACGGATAGTTTTTGCGTGAATATTTGGCTGTAAAATAAGACGTGTGACAGTCTTTAATGCGTGTGGATGTTTCTCTAAAATCGATACGATTAACGGTCCACCCATACCTGCAATCGTCACTGCAGAAACCTTGTCTGACTCTTCAACTGCCGCTAAACCATCTGCCATACGCACGGTAATTTTTTCTGATAATCCTTCTGTACGAACTTGGCGTACTGCCGATTCATAAGGACCTTTTACAACTTCACCTGCAACCGCACGCGCGGCAATTCCCTTATGTACTAAATAACATGGTAAATATGCATGATCACTACCAATATCTGCAACAATTGCGCCAGTTGGGACGAAAGATGCCACCTTTTCTAGTCGCTTTGAAAGTTTTTGAGCGTTCATATTTTAAAGTTCCTCTTTTCTATTTCACAAGTTACTTTCATTATATAAAAAAATACGCAAAACGTCTCGTATTGAAGGATTTTCGGATATTAAAAAAGTGTAGAAGTAGGATTTCTCCGTTTTCTACACCTAAGTCGATATTATAAACCAGAAATATACTCTGCTACAGCATCTGCTTCAGCTTCTGTTTTAAGTACAGCAGGCATTGCGCCGCTTGGTGAACCATTTAAAGCATAATCTTTAATATGATCAGCATCTAAACCTACGATTGATGGACCCATACCGCCAGTTAAGTCACCACCGTGACAAGAAGTACAGCTATTTTTAGCAATTTCTTCACCGTTTAATTCAGCTGTTTCGCCTGAATGATCTCCGTCCGCACTATTTTTATCCGATGCACCTTCAAATGACATGAAGAAAATTAGTCCAATACCGAATGCCATGATAAGTACGTAAGGAATAAGTGGATTGTTTTTCATTGCGTTCCCCTCCCTCATAAAATATTCTAATTCTAGCCAGACTATCGCCTGGTAAACAATACTAATTGTACTGCATTCTGTATAAAACGAAAAGACCTAACGCACAAGTTTTACTAGCTTTGTAACATTTTTGACAATTTGTTATTATCCTTTCAAGATATGTCTTGCAATAACCATTTTTTGGACTTCGGATGTACCTTCTCCGATTTCTAATAGCTTTGCGTCACGCATATAACGTTCTACTTCATACTCTTTCATATAACCGTAACCACCGTGAATTTGAATCGCTTCATCACATACTTCCATGGCCATCTCAGACGCAAAGTACTTCGCAATCGCGGCTTCCTTACCGAATGGACGCCCTTGGTCTTTTAGCCATGCTGCTTTATAAACAAAAGTACGTGCTAATTGTATTTTTACCTCCATATCGGCTATTTTAAACTGAGTAGCTTGAAAATCGGCTAGTGCTTTTCCAAATTGTTTACGTTCTTTTGCATACTGTACAGCTTTATTTAAAGCTCCTTGTGCGATTCCTACTGCCATCGCTGCAATTCCAATACGTCCACCGTCCAATGTCGTTAAAAATTGTTTGAAACCGTTTCCACGAACTCCCAGTAAATTTTCTTCTGGTACTTGTACATTTTCTAATATTAACTCTGTTGTATTGGACGCATTTAAACCCATTTTCTCGTACTCAGATTTGATTGTAAAGCCTTGTGCATCGGTTGGTACTATGATTGCACTAATTTCTTTTTGGACGCCTTGGCGGTCAGTAATTGCGGTTAACGCTAGGTGCTTGGCGTAACTTGCATTCGTAATGAATACTTTGGAGCCATTAATGGAATAGTTCCCGTTTTCAAGCTTTGCTGTAGTTTCTGTCCCTCCAGCATCGGAACCTGCATTTGGCTCAGTTAAACCGAATGCCCCAAATGATTCACCCGTACAAATAGGTGTTAAATATTTTTGTTTTTGTTCTTCTGTCCCAAATAAATATAGAGGAGCTCCCCCCAATGAAATATGTGCAGAATATGTAATTCCCGTTGAAGCACATACTCGGCTCAGTTCTTCTGTTACTATAGCGAAGCTTATGGTATCAGCACCTGCTCCCCCATACTGTTCCGGAAACGGTAATCCCATAATGCCCATTTCCGATAATTCTTTAAAAATATCTACTGGAAACGCCTTCGTCCGATCTCGTTCAACTGCTCCTGGTGCTACAACTTCATCCGAAAACTCTCGTATCATTTTCTGTAACATACTTTGCTCTGTCGATAAATCAAAATGCATATTCTTCATCCTCCCAGTCAACAAATACTTACACTTTCATTCTAATAGAAAATTAGGTGTTTTTACAGGAAATAAATGAATTTTAGAGTAAATAATTATAAATACGAAAGGGGATGAATTATATTATCATGTACCTTTAAGCTATTTCAAAACTCCTTTTTCAAAAATATCTTTTTCATTTAATGTGTATTGGTCCATAAATTGAACGATTTCTAGTATTTTCAGCGTTACCCAATCTAACTTTATCAATTCATAAACACCTTCTTATTGATACAATTTATAATAAATATACGCATTAGCTAATAGCGTATGTTTTTATTTATTTGAATCACATTGATTTGAATTAAAAAGCATAGGGCTATACTTTTTTGATTCCCGAATTGGGCATGCCAAAAGTAAAGTTTGCTCTTGTAGCAAATGATTTTTTAAGAAAGTAACTAATTTGGGTTATACATTAGTACTTGTAGATTGTCTGTTAAATGATCAAAATATGGAAGCTTACCTCTTTCAGAAAAAGAGTAGCTACTTTAAAAATTGTTCTATTTTTAAATTTTATAATTATAAAAAATAGATCCACGCTGAAATTATAACGATTAACCCTAAGACCCCTGAAATCGTAAAATAGATCGTTTTCATAATGATTCCACTCAATAGCCAAAATACACAGTTAACAATAAGCAAAGTGTAAAGCATCACATTGTTTCCTGCAAAATACGCGGTACAAATTTTCAGGGTAATTCCTAGTGCTGCTAATGCTGTCGCCAATTGTAACATTGTAGCTAATAAGTTATTTTTCTTTGCAAAATAAATTGCACCCATTAAACAGCTCACTGCAAATATAGCTGCAATAGCTATTACTACCCACTCGTATTGAATTGTAAATAACAATAAGATAATGATTGCTGCTATGATTGGGAAAAATGTAGCAATTCCCCATTTTCTTCGCTTTTCTACACTGTGAACCGCATTTTTCGCATTGCCAATACTTTCTGGTTCATTATTTCCTTCTGAATACAACGTCATTAAGAAATCACAGTAATGCTCTGGTAACAGTTTATTTTGTTTCCAAAATGTAATCTCATTCATAATAATTTGCTTTTTCGGATTTGACATAACATTTCCCCAAATCTACTTAATATGTATTGATGTACCTAATATTGTAAGTAAATTAAACTGTTCACACATCAGCATAAAGTAACAACATTCAATGCACGATTCGCTACTTTCCAACTATAAATACGTATTATTATAAACAAAAAAGATGAAGAAATTTTTGGTTTCCTCATCTTTTTTAATCATTTTATTCTAAGAAATCTTTTAATCGTTTTGAACGAGATGGGTGACGTAATTTACGTAATGCTTTTGCCTCGATTTGACGAATACGTTCACGTGTAACGCCGAAAACTTTCCCTACTTCTTCTAACGTACGTGTACGACCATCATCTAAACCGAAACGTAAGCGTAATACGTTTTCTTCACGGTCTGTTAATGTGTCAAGCACATCTTCAAGTTGCTCTTTTAATAGCTCGTATGCTGCATGATCAGAAGGAGATTGTGCTTCTGAGTCTTCAATGAAGTCTCCTAAGTGTGAATCATCTTCTTCACCAATTGGCGTTTCTAACGATACTGGTTCTTGAGCAATTTTTAAAATTTCACGAACTTTTTCTGGAGTTAAATCCATTTCTTCACCAATTTCTTCTGGAGATGGCTCGCGACCTAAATCTTGAAGTAATTGACGTTGTACACGGATCAGCTTGTTAATTGTTTCAACCATGTGTACTGGAATACGGATTGTACGTGCTTGGTCAGCAATTGCACGTGTGATTGCTTGACGAATCCACCACGTAGCATAAGTTGAGAATTTGAAACCTTTACGGTAATCGAATTTTTCAACCGCTTTAATAAGCCCCATATTCCCTTCTTGAATAAGATCTAAGAACAACATACCACGACCTACATAACGTTTTGCAATCGATACTACAAGACGTAAGTTTGCCTCTGCTAAACGTTTACGTGCTTCTTCGTCGCCCTGCTCAATGCGTTCTGCTAAACGTACTTCTTCTTCTGCAGAAAGTAAATCAACTCGGCCGATTTCTTTTAAATACATACGAACTGGGTCGTTAATTTTAACACCTGGAGGAACACTTAAATCATTTAAATCAAAAGCTTCTTCACTAGATTCTTGCTTCGTTAATGATTCTTCTTCAAATTCTTCTTTTCCTTCAACTGTTACATCTTGTTTTTCAATTTCGTCAGCAAAGTTGAAAATTTCTTCATTTTCTAATTCAAAAAATGACAATGTATCTGAAATTTCCTTCATTGACATTTCGCCAATTTGCTTTGCTTTTGCTAAAATTTGTTTTTTTACTTGTTCTAATGAAACGCCGTTTACCACTGTATCTTTTGAATGTTTTGACTTGTCCGCCATAAACCTTCCTCCTTCTAAAACAGATCGCGTTATATGCCCTTTAATGATCTTGTTAACTGGATAATTTGTTGGGCAATTTCAAGTGCTCGTCTATGTTCGTGCATCTTTTCCGCTTCTTTTTGATCATGTATTAATTGCTCAATTTGCATTTTCACACGTCTTTTTTCGATATGTTTCATACAATCAATCACTTCGGCATCACCGTTTTCTGGATCACGATCAATATAAGCCGCTTCCATAACGATTTTTCGTAATTCATTATCATTGAGTTCCTCAACGAATCGGTGAAAATCTGCCATTTCATACTCTTCATAAAAACCAATTAAACGTACAAATACAGCTAAATACTCTTCATGAATAAAAGGCTTATTAATTCCCTCTCTCAACACTTTATTAACAATATTCACATCATGTAACATGTGAGAGAGTAACAAACTTTCTGCACGATCAGTAGCTGTTTTAGGTCGCGTCGTTTGAACAAGTTCAATCGGCTGCCTCAACGCATTTTGATTACGTTTTTGTTCTTTTGCACCATCCGCAACAATTTTTCTTAACTCTGTACTAATCGCTTCTTGAGAAATATTCGTTTCGTTTGCTAACTGACGAATATATAAATCTCTTTCAGTAGGAGAAGTGTTGTTTTTTAATGTTTCTAGAACTTCTTGAATGTATTGTAATGTATCATTTTCAAACTGAAAATTTTTACCACGCTTCGCATGCATCATCATAAATGCGATATAAGCGTGTGGTTTTTCGATTATTTGATTTGTAAAAGCTTCTTGACCATGCGTTTGAATATATTCATCCGGGTCAAGTTTATCTGGTAAAACGGCGACTTCAACTTTTAACTGCTCGTCATGGAGCATTTTTGCAGCACGTTTAGCAGCCTCAAAACCAGCATTATCACCATCGTAGCAAATCGTAACTTGCTGAACTAAGCGTTTGAGCTTTGTAATATGCTGAGTTGTTAGAGACGTGCCCATCGTTGCAACAGCATTATAAACGCCGGCTCGATTTGCAGATAAAACATCGATGAATCCTTCCATTAATACCACTTGCCTAGATTTCCGAATAGCCGCACGCGCTTTATCTAAATTATAGAGCACTTGACTTTTATGAAAAATTGGCGTTTCTGGACTATTTAAATACTTGGCTTCTTCGCCATCAGAATTTAAAATCCTCCCTGAAAACGCAATTGTCTTACCATTCTCATCACGAATCGGGAACATAATACGTCCTCTGAATCGGTCAAAATGAGAACCATCGCTTTCTTTTTGGATAATTAGCCCACTTTCAGCCATTTCCGATAAATCGTACCCTTTTCGTTCTAGAAGAATCGAAAGCGTGTCCCAATTTGGTAACGCCCATCCTATTTGATGAGTTTCTATTTGTTCACGCGTAAATCCTCTTTCAAGCAAATAATTTAATGCCGGCTCGCCATCTTCTGTATTCATTAATATATGATGATAAAATTCTACAGCAAAAGTATGTGCCTGTCGCATTTGTTCTTCTTTTTTTGAAAAAGGATTCGCCGTATCTGATTGTTCAGACTGTATGTCCAATTCGAGAGGAATACCTGCTCGTTGCCCTAACTTTACAAGTGCATCTGGAAATGCAATATGTTCGATATCCATAACGAATGTTATCGAATTCCCGCCTGCACCACAGCCAAAGCAATGGAAAATCTGTTTATCTTGTGACACGGAAAAAGAGGGTGTTTGCTCACCATGAAATGGACATAATCCAAAATAGTTGCGCCCTCTTTTCGTTAACTGCATATAATCGCTAATAACATCGACTATATCAGACTGCGAACGAATCTGCTCAATCACATGTTCAGGTATTTTCCCAGCCATATCATCACCATCTACACTATTCGAGATAATTTTCAATAATCCTCTATTTTACGACAAAAAATTAGATTATCATTGAACGTTCTCTATAAATAATATTTTTACCACAATTTTATTATTATAAAACAAAAAGCCTATTATCGCTATATATTTTTTAAAATTTCCACATAAAATAGCATTATTCGCACTTAAATAGCATTTCCAAAACGACTAAATTGATGAAATTGAACATTAAAACAGATTGTTTTCAGCAAAAAAACCTCCTCTAATGTTATAGAAGTGGTTTTTTTGATCTATTTCTGTTCATTTTCTAACAAATCTAAAATTTGTTGAGCCGTTTCTTCAACTGCTCGATTTGTCACATCAATAGATTGACATCCTATTTTATCAACAATTTTATAAAAATAGCTAATTTCTTGCTCAATTCTTATGGATTGTGCGTAAAATGCATCTTCCGTTAAACCAAGCGTAATCAATCGTTGTTTTCGGATATTATTCAACTTTTCAGGTGTAATGACTAAACCGAAGCATTTTTTCGGATCAATTTGCAATAATTCTTCTGGCATATCCACTTCTGGTACAAGCGGAACATTAGCTACCTTATACCTTTTATGAGCTAAGTATTGAGATAATGGTGTTTTCGACGTTCTTGATACACCAATTAATACAATATCCGCCAATAAAATCCCCCGTGGATCTTGCCCATCATCGTATTTGACCGCAAATTCAATCGCTTCAATTTTTTTAAAGTAATCGTCATCTAATCGATGAACAATTCCTGGTTTTTGTAATGGTCTTTCATCTGTTGAATGCTCGATTAAATCCAGCATCGAACCAAGTAAATCAACAACTGGCACATCTTGTTCATTTGCCAATTGTTTGATTGCTTTTCGCATTTGATTTTCAACTAGTGTAAATACGATGGTTGCCTCATTCGATACTGCAATTTGAACAATTTTATCTAACAGTTCCACACTGTTAATATGCGTAAATTTTCGAATACGTACTTTTTCGAAATTTGGACGAAATTGACTTACGACTGCTTTTACTGCACTTTCTCCTGTTTCACCAACAGAATCTGAAACAACAAATATCGTTAATTTTTTCAAAACAATCACCTATAATTCATGTGTTTCAGCTAGTGAAATGAATGCACGTGTAATACTCGTTTTTGTTAATCGACCAATAATTTGTAATCCATGTTCATATTCATTCACAACTGGCATCGAATCAATTTCACGTTCAATTAGTTTTTTTGCTGCTTCTATTAATGAATCTGAGTTTTGACAGTATGCGATATTTGGCATTCTCGTCATAATAATATGTACTGGCATTTTATTTAAATCTTGTGTACCAATACTTGAACGAAGAAGATCTTTTCGAGATAAAACCCCTTGTAAAAATTCATCTTTGTCCACAACAAAAAGTGTTCCGACATCTTCAGAAAACATATGGATGATTGCATCATAAATTGTCATGTCGTCTGGAACAACAACTGGTATCGATTGAAAATCTTTCACTTTTAAGTTTAGCATAGCTTCTGTAATGGCCATTGATGATTTTTTACCTGCATAAAAATAGCCAACACGTGGTCGTGCATCTAGAAAGCCCGCCATTGTTAGAATTGCTAAATCTGGTCTTAATGTAGCACGCGTTAATCCAAGGCGTTCAGCGATGTGTTCGCCCGTAATAGGACCATTTTCTTTCACAATTTGCAAGATTGCATCTTGACGTTTATTGAGTTCGATTGGACTCACCTGCTTCAAATAATGTTATACTTTTTCATTAATTATTATATACTATTTCGTTCTATATTGCGAAGAAAACAATCGCATGCTACAATATTAGTGAAGAACTGTATTGTTCTATCAATTTAATTTTATATTCAAGCAATGATGGGAAATATAAGTATCGAATACATTTAGCGAGTAGGGACAGTGGAAGCCTACAATTATTCGAGAAACGGCACCCTGAGCTTATTTTTCTAAAGAGGTTTTTATATATATTATAAAAACAAGCGGGGTGGAACCGCGGGTATATCGATTTTGATGCACTCGTCCCCGGGCATATTTTGTGCCCGGAGACGGGTGCTTTTTTATCTTGATTTGACGGGAGTTAAAAACCACTGCCAAATCAAGATAAGCCTCTGGCAGATGTCACAGATTTTTAAAGGAATTTTTTGAGTATCCTCCAAAAATTCTGGACGCGATTCTGCCAAGGCACAATCGAATAATTAGGAGGGTTTTTCATGACAGAAAAATCAATGGAAACTATCGTATCATTAGCAAAACATCGTGGGTTCGTATTCCCAGGTTCTGAAATTTACGGTGGTTTGGCAAACACTTGGGATTACGGTCCACTAGGTGTTGAACTTAAAAACAACGTAAAAAAAGCTTGGTGGCAAAAATTCGTTCAAGAATCTGAATACAATGTCGGTCTTGACGCAGCCATCTTAATGAACCCAAAAACTTGGGTTGCATCAGGTCACGTCGGAAACTTCAATGACCCAATGATTGACTGTAAAGCATGTAAAGCGCGTCACCGTGCAGATAAATTAATCGAAGACGCTTCTTTAACAAAAACAGGTAAAGAAATTATCGTTGATGGTATGACTTTCGACCAAATGAAAGCAAAAATGGAAGAGTTAGAAGTAGCTTGTCCAGAATGCGGTAAAATCGACTTCACAGATATCCGTCAATTCAACTTAATGTTTAAAACATTCCAAGGTGTAACAGAAAGTTCTACAAATGAAATTTTCATGCGTCCTGAAACGGCACAAGGTATTTTCGTAAACTTCAAAAATGTGCAACGTTCAATGCGTAAACGTACACCATTTGGTATCGCGCAAGTAGGTAAATCATTCCGTAACGAAATTACACCAGGTAACTTCACATTCCGTACACGTGAATTCGAACAAATGGAATTAGAATTCTTCTGTAAACCAGGTGAAGACCTTGAGTGGCATGCTTACTGGAAAAACTTCTGTAAAGATTGGTTATTAAACTTAGGTATGAAACAAGATTCAATGCGCCTTCGTGATCATGAAGAAGATGAGTTATCTCACTACTCAAATGCAACAACAGATATCGAATTCCGCTTCCCATTCGGTTGGGGCGAACTTTGGGGCGTTGCATCTCGTACAGACTTCGACTTAAAACGTCATATGGAGCATTCTGGTGAAGATTTCACGTACATTGATCCTATTACAAACGAACGTTATGTACCATACTGTATCGAGCCATCATTAGGTGCTGACCGTGTTACATTAGCATTCTTATGTGACGCTTACGATGAAGAAGTGTTAGAAGGTGACGACAAGCGTACAGTATTACGCTTCCACCCTGCTTTAGCACCATTTAAAGCAGCCGTACTTCCTTTATCTAAAAAATTATCTGAAGAAGCTAGCGATGTATGGGCTGACTTACGTAAGGCCTTCCCAGTAGACTACGATGAGTCTCAATCAATCGGTAAACGTTACCGTCGTCAAGACGAAATTGGTACGCCATTCTGTATCACTTACGACTTCGATTCTAAAGAAGACGGTCAAGTAACAGTACGTCACCGTGATTCAATGGAACAAACGCGTATGCCAATTGCTGATGTAAAAGCATACATTGAAAAACACTTACAATTTTAATTGAAACGAATGAGCTGCTTTCCCTATTTTTGGGCGAGCAGCTTTTTTTGTTCAAGAAATAGAACTAAATGAACATTATGAACAAAAATAAGGTATAATTTTCTGACAATCTATCAATGGGGGGATGGTTATGTTTTTTCAGTTAAAAGAAAAGCCTGTAAAATCGCACGAAACCTATGATAAAATTTTTGAACTTGTAAAAGCAGTACTCCATTTTGAATGTCCTGATCATCGTGCGAATCATCATATTTTATATACAGCGAATACGAAGCTAGAAAACTACCGAGAGGCAAGAGATTTTTATCGCCCATTTGATGATCCTTCGAGTGAATTAGGATTATTAAGTCGTGAAGCCTACCAATTGGCCACAAAAAAATACAATCAACTTTATACAATCATTCGTGGCTATATGCATTTATGTGAAGAAAACAAGCGTGAGCATTTCAATCATCATTTCCGTTTCCACGTACAAAAAATTGAAGCGATGTATAAGCTCTACGAAAACAAATCTGCTCAGCAATTGCTTCAAATAGAGGAACTTTTTTTCGAACGATTAAAGGCAGATTTAACCCCATTGTTAACGCAATTTGAATAATAAATAAAAGCCTAGAAAACATTCTATCAACGTTTTCTAGGCTATTTTTATTTTTTCATTAACGCCCTATTGGCTTCATGCATTTCCTTTAATCCCTTGAAGAATGGATAACGACTCGCTAAATATGATTCTTGATTTGTTCCCTCTTTTAGGTTCGTTAAATATTGGAGTGATTCATCGATACGCGTTTGAATTTCCGTGTTATCATTCGTTGTCATCCCATGACCTGGTACAAGCGTTTTAATCGCCTGCTTTTCAACAATCTGACTTGCTTTATGTAGAGTTTCATAATAGGCTTCCCAATCTGTAAAAAATAGAAACTCTACATCTGACAAATAATCCCCTGCTAGTAAAATTCCATACGGTTCAACAACTGTAAATAGCCCATCGTCCGTATGACCTGGCGCTAAATAAAATGTTAACGTCACATCACCAATTGAAATTTCCTGCTCATTTTTTTCAATAATAAAATCCACATTTGGATAAATAATTGGATATGTTCGTTCGATATAATATTGTGCATCAAATTGAGCAATTTCTTCTAACACACGCTCCGTGTCTTTGCGATTAACGAAGGCTTTAGATGCAATAACCTGGGCATCTGAAAAAGCACCTGCTGCTAATATATGATCAAAATCACTGTGCGTAAAAACAATTAAAAGTTGGCGATTCCCGATGATTTTATCGATATATTGCTGAATCGCTTGGATTTCAGTTGGTAACCAGGTTGGATCGGTCATAATTACAGCATCCTCAGTTTGAATAATCGCTGTCGTTGTTTGATACAGTACACTTTGAAAAACAGTTAGATGCTCATTTTCAAATTGAATCATTGCGTCGCTCCTTTTACAAAATAACGAAAGCCAGTCATTAGGGATTTGTTACCCTTTTGAACTGGCTACTTTCGAATATTAATTCGATGATTCGTCTGGTTTTCTATCCCGCGTTAATAATGGTGTTCGTTCTAATTGTTCAATAAATTTTCTCGATTTTAATCGGATACCCGTTTGTTCTTCATAGATAGTCGTCACAATTTTTTTAATGAATTGCTTCGTTTGCACTTTCAATTCTAGCTTTCCAACCTGATCGATTGGTACTGTATAAAACATGCGAATCAGTTTTAACTGTGTTGGAGAAAGACGAATAATATACGGATCTAAATGGAAACAACGGTGACAGATAAAACCACCTTGCGTAAATGAAAAAGCAAATTCTCCATCTACTGCCCCGCAATTTGCACAAGCATGTAAAATAGGTTGTACCCCTGCATACGGAAGCATTTTCCAATCAACGAATAGCGTAATTGCTTCAGGGTCATAACCTTCTTCAATTGCATTTAATGCTTGAATTAGCACTTCGAATGCAAATGGTTCTGGTGATCCTTCTTCGACGAGTCGATCTACTAATTCCGCTATATAACTCGCATATGCAGTTGCGACAATATCAGTTTGGATATGTCGCATCGAATTAAAATGCTCACCTTGTTGGAGCGTACCCATCCCAGTCGTTCGTTGTACTAAATAAGAGCCATGCATAAAAGGCTGTGTAACCCCTGCTAAGCGACTTGTTGGCTTTTTCGCACCTCGTGCCATACAAGCAACTTTCCCCGCTTCACGTGTCATTAATGTCACAATTTTATTGGATTCGCCATACGCACGCGCTCTTAAAACGATGCCTTCCCATTTATGTAGCATCTAAGCACTTCCTTTGTTTCGTTCGTATGTCTTATTATACATGAGAAAATAGCCTAATGCTCGCGTGCAATTCGATTAATTAACCGTTACGTCTTCACCCATTATTTGCTTCACCCATGAAAGATTTTTGATAGATCTTGCTTCTACCTCTTTTAGGGGATATACACGAAAAATACCATCTGAGTCTTTTAATACCGATGTTGCATCAAATTGTGGTTTTCCAATTTTTACATTTTCGCCTTCTTTTGTAATTTCAAAGCTCGCCACGCCGCCAATCATAGAATTAGGCACTGTTAAAATGGTTGAGAAAAAATTGCCCAGTGAATAGAAGACATGTGTTTCTTGACCCTTTTCATTTACTATTTTTTTATAAGGCTGTAACACATGGGGATGCGTACCAAAAATAATATCTACCCCTGCATTATTTAATACATTCGTTAAATGGCGTTGGTAATCATTTTCTTCGTACACATATTCAGAGCCCCAATGCATTGATACAGCAACAACATCAACTTTCTCTTTTATTGCTTCGATATCTGCCTTTATTTTTGCTTCATCAAAATAATTAATTTTAAATGAAGAGCCTTTTGGCAAATAGAGCCCATTTGTGCCATACGTATAAGCCAACATCCCGACTTTGATCGAGCCTAATTCAATAATACGTGGCTTAGCAGCATCATCATTTGATTTATAAACGCCTACATATGGCATATTGTATAAATCCAAATTTTCAAATACGGTACGTACGCCGCCCTCACCTTTATCAACAATATGGTTATTCGCAATCGTTACCATATCTACTCCAGCCTTTTGAATATCTCGAATAATATGTTGAGGACTCGAAAACTGAGGGTACCCACTAAGTGCATATTTATTACCTACTGGTGGAGATTCTTGATTGGCGATTAAATAGTCATAGTTGTGAAGCATTGGTGCGACAGATTGAAATGACGACGTAAAATCTTTATATTGCGCTAATCTCAAATGCAGAAGTACATCTCCAATCATCGCAAACCGAACCGATTCTTTCATATTTTCTGGTTTTGGTTTTGGTTTTGGTTTTGGTTCTGGTTCTGGTTCTGGTTTTGGTGCTGGTACTGCTTTTGGTTCTGGTGCTGGTTCTAGTGCTGGTTGTTTAGGCTTTAACTCAGGTTCCGATTCTACTGGCATCTCATCAGCATTCAAATTAGATTCGACTACTTCCTCACTAATTCCCTGCCCTTCCGCCATTTTAACAAAGGGGTGATCCTTATCAACATTCATCACTACCACAACTAACACAGCAAGTGAAATGACCCATACCCCTAATAAAAATTTATTTAATTTACTCAATACTTCACCTACTACTAATAATTTGTAAATTATTCCCTTATAAAATACTATCAAATCACAAAATTTTTTCAAGTAAAAGAATAAAAGCGCTAAAGCGTCCGTTTACCCCCGAACAGCTTTGGAGGACCCGACAAGAAAGTAAACGTTCCATCACGCATCAACGGAGGGGTCGAAAAGCTCGAGGGGCTGGCGCTTTAGCCTAGACGTGAGATATGCTTTATTTAAAAGTTATCCACAATACGATGGATTTATAATTTCCTTAAAAATAAAAAACAGATGTGAGCTATTGCCACATCTGCCCTGAAAAATTAATATTCGTCTTCTCTAAAGCCGAAGTCACGTAAATGTGTTTGCTTATTGCGCCAGTCTTTTTGAACTTTTACCCATAGTTCTAAATAAACCTTTGAACCTAATAGCATTTCGATATCTTTACGTGCTAAAGTACCAACCTCTTTTAAAAGAGCCCCACGTTTACCGATAACAATCCCTTTTTGAGAATCACGTTCTACCATAATTGTCGCTTGTACATGAATCATATTCTCTTTTTCTTCATGTGGCTTAATACGGTCAATAACTACAGCAATCGAATGTGGAATTTCCTCACGTGTTAAATGTAAAACTTTCTCACGAATCAATTCTGAAATAATAAAACGTTCTGGGTGATCTGTTACTTGGTCTGCTGGGTAGTATTGCGGTCCTTCAGGTAAATACTTTTCAATTGTAGTAAGTAAGTTTTCGACGTTATTACCTTGTAATGCTGAGATTGGAATAATTTCTGCAAAGTCGAACTTATCTTTATATGAATCAATAATTTTCGCAAGTTCATCTGGATGAATTAAATCAATTTTATTAATAATTAAAAAGACAGGTGTTTTGTTACCTTGCAGTAATTCGATGATGAATTCATCACCTTTACCAATTTTTTGCTCTGCATTGACCATGAACATAATTACGTCCACTTCTTTTAATGCATTACGAGATGTTTTTAACATGAATTCACCAAGCTTATGCTTCGGTTTATGAATCCCTGGTGTATCAATGAAAATCGTTTGTGAACTTTCTTGTGTTAAAACACCTTGTACTTTATTACGTGTTGTTTGTGGTTTGTCTGACATAATCGCAATTTTTTGACCAATAACACGGTTTAAAAACGTCGATTTCCCAACATTCGGGCGTCCTACAATTGAGACAAAGCCCGATTTGAATCCTTTATTTTCCTGCATTCTGCATATCCTCCGTTGTGAAAGCGCCTGGTAAAAGCTCGCCCACAGTTGTTTCTTGAACGTCTCCATTCAAGTTTGTTAAATAAACTGGCATATCTGGTGTACAAAATTCACTCATTACTTGTCGACAAGCCCCACATGGTGAACATGGTCCTGGTGTGTCAGCTACAATTGCAATGGCTTTAAATTCACGAACACCTTCAGAAACCGCTTTAAAGAATGCTGTACGCTCCGCACAGTTCGTCATACTATATCCAGCGTTTTCAATGTTACAGCCATGATAAACTGTTCCATTTGCTCCGAGAAGTGCCGCCCCTACTTTAAATTTTGAATACGGAACATACGCTTTTTCACGCGCAATTTTTGATTCTGTTAATAATTGTTCCTTGTTCATGAATAAATTCCCCCAACAAAAAATTTATCGTGCACTAACGAACAGTGATAAATGTAAACACATCACTGTTTGAAGTTTCATTTTAAAACCATTTTGGTAAAAATATGAGTAGACCGATTATAACACTTGCCATTGCAAATACAAGTACAGCACCTGCTGCGATGTCCTTTGCCTCTTTTGCAAGTGGGTGGATTTCTGGCGAAGCTAAGTCTACAACACGTTCTATCGCACTGTTTATCAACTCCGCCCCAATAACAAGTGCCATCACAAAAATAATGATTAACCACTCCGTTATTGATAACCGGGTCACAGCACCTGCAATTATAACGATGATGGCACTAAGTATATGAAAACGTAAATTTTGTTCTTTTGTCGCTGTCACAATACCTTGTAACGCATAGTCGAACGAGCGAAAAAATTTACGCGCGTTCATTTGTATCGCGACCTAAGCCGTAAGATTCTAAAATTTCATCTTGTTTGCCAAACATTACTTTTTCGTCTTCAGGTACCATATGGTCATAGCCTAGTAGATGTAAAAAACCATGTACAGCTAAGAAACCTAACTCACGTTCAAATGAGTGACCAAATTCTTCAGCCTGCTCACGTGTGCGGTCTGTTGAAATAATAATATCTCCAAGGATACGCGGCATGCCTTCACCAATAATTTGTACTTCCCCTTCACCCATTTCTTCTAATGCGAATGAAATAACGTCAGTTGGTTGGTCTTTATCACGGTATTCACGATTAATTTCATGAATGGCTTCGTTCGTTACAAATGTAATCGAAACTTCTGTGCCATCTTCAATTCCTTCGTGCTGAGCGGCATGCTGTAATAATTTTCCTACTAAGTCCATATGTGATTCTTGTACTTCATTTGTTTCATCTAAAAAGTCGATTTCTAACATGTGGTTTCCTCCTAGTGTTACTTTGGATATTCAATACGCGAGTGGAACGTCCCATTCAAAGTTTCACATAATACATCTTCAATAATTTTTAATTCTTTTAATGAAATATCACATTCATCAAATTGGTCATCTTGAACGCGGTCCTGAATAATGGATTGGACAAGCTTTTGAATCTTTTCTGTGCTTGGCTCTTTCATCGATCGAACTGCAGCTTCTACACTATCCGCTATGCTTATAATAGCAGCTTCTTTTGTTTGAGGTTTTGGTCCTGGATAACGGAAAACACTTTCATCTAATTGTTTCCCTTCTTCCTTTGCCTTAAACAAGAAGAATTTTAACAGGCTTGTACCGTGATGCTGTAAGCAAATATCAATAATTTCTTGTGGCATTTTATGTTTGCGTAAAAGCTCAGCACCATCTGTTGTATGTGCAATAATAATATCTGCACTGCTTTCAGGAGCCAATGAATCATGTGGATTCGCGCCCATTTGATTTTCGATGAAAAACAGCGGTCTGCGTGTTTTCCCTAAATCATGATAATAGCAACCCACCCGTGCAAGCAAGCCATCTGCATCAATTGCCTCACAAGCGGCCTCTGCCAAATTTGCAACCATAATACTATGATGATACGTTCCTGGTGTTTCCGTCAAAATCTTTTTCAAGAGTGGATGGTTCGGATTAGACAGTTCTATGAGGCGCATTACCGATAATAAACCAAATGCTGATTCAAAGTACGGCAGTAATCCCATTGTTAAAGCACCTGACAATAAACCTGAAATAATCGCTGCTGCCACATAAAAGGCAATCTCTTTAAACCCATAACCTGATTGCGCCATTAATAAGTAAAAGGCAATAAACGCTAAGTTTACTACTGTAACAACCGCCACTGCTTGTAAATAATCCGATCGTTTTTCCAAGTTTCGCATGAAAATAATCGATGCAAAACCACCAAATAAAATATATAGTGCTGCGTCCATTTGTAAGACTGCTGCATAGCCCTCATGAAAGATAACTCCAGCAGATGCTGCAGTTAATATCGTCACAATTCCAGCAGCACGTTCATTCGCTAAAACTCGTACAAGCATAGTAGCCATCGCAGAAGGATAGACGAATGCTAGCATAACATCAAAGTTCAATGCGATTAAAGCAATTAATTTCATCGTGATTAACGCAATTGCATAAACAATGACGGTCACAAACAATTCGTTGCGTTTTTTCGAAAGTTCTTTTTTAGAGCGGTCAAATAAAATAAATAAAAATGCCATTTGTAACCCGACTAAAATGGTTAATCCCAAAATTGGTTTTATCGATGTTTTATTATCTAGCATACCTAGTAATTCTAATTGGCGATAAATTTCCCGGGTAATAACTTCCCCTTCTTGAACAATTATTTGGCCTTGTAAGATACGCGTTGGTTCAACCGCAGCGCGAGCTTGCTGCTTGGCAATCACCGTTTTTTCTTCGTCTAATACTTCAGTTTCTACAATCGCTGCACGTCCAATAGCAACTGTCACATTCATTAAACTATCCTGAATAGCAGATTGTTGACGTATTTTACTTTCAATATCATTGCGATATGTAATTAAATTTTCTTTACGCAATTGGCGATTTAAATTCATTTCCACCAAATTGGCTAGCGTATCTCGTGTCGATTCAATATTTTGCATAGATGCATTAAGCAACATCATTAACTGTGCATCAGACAATGTAAGGCTTTGTTGATTTTCTAAAATATCCTTTAAATCTTCACGTAATAGCGCAACTTGCTCCTCAGATGATAGATCCTCAGATTTTGCAATGTCTTTCTTTGCTTCTAATACAATATCAAAGATCGTAGTCACGAATGCTGCACGATGGCTTGCTATTTCTTCTTTAAACACATAAACCGAGTCAACAGATTCCTCTGCATGATCTTTATCAAATTCTGTTTTCTCATTATCTTCAACTGTTTTAACGGAACGGATTGTCTCTGGTGCAAGTTCAGTCAATTGAATGTCATATGTATCACCTCGAACATTATCAAGCATTAAGAAAAACTGTAATAATGCCGTTAGTACAAGAACAATGACTAGCAAAATACGAAAATTAATGAAATGAATATGCTTTTTCATTTTTTTAATCACTTGCGCACCCCCATCTCTCTATATTATTATTCTACCAAATTTAGTGACTTCTGTTTATGAAAAGCGTATATGTTTTTTATAATTGTCTAAATTGGGGCAGTTTAGACAAAAAAAACTTTCAACTCTAGAAAAGAATTGAAAGCCTTCTATTCGTATTAAAGCTCTTGTTCTGTATACGCCTGTATTACTCTAGCTACTAATGGATGGCGGACTACATCGCCCTGTTCTAATATTTGGAAGTGAATATCTTTTACATATTTTAATGTGCGTTCTGCTACAACCAAACCCGACTCTGTGTTTTTTGGTAAATCTACTTGTGTTTTATCACCTGTAATGACCATTTTCGAACCGAATCCTAATCGTGTTAAGAACATTTTCATTTGTTGATGCGTTGTATTCTGTGCTTCATCTAATATAACAAAAGCATCATCTAATGTACGCCCACGCATGTACGCAAGTGGTGCAATTTCAATCGTACCGCGTTCAATTAAACGCTGCGTTTGTTCTTGACCATAAATATCGTGTAAAGCGTCATATAATGGACGTAAATATGGATCAACCTTCTCTTTCAAATCACCTGGTAAAAAGCCTAAAGACTCTCCTGCTTCAACTGCTGGACGTGTTAAAATAATACGCTTTACATGACCATTTTTTAACGCCTGTGTTGCCATGACGACAGCTAAATAAGTTTTACCTGTGCCCGCTGGACCGATACCGAAAATCAAATCTTTATGACGAATTGCACGAATATATTCACGTTGTCCAATTGTTTTTGCACGAATTGGCTTTCCTTTTGAACTACGCGCAATTTCCTCATCATATAACTCTGCATAGTACTCAATTGTTCCTTTGTTGGCCATTTCAATGGCCGTCGACACATCACGTGCGTCAATATTAATATTTTTTCGAATTACTTTTAAAAGCGCCTCTAAAACTGAATATGCTTCATTCTTTTTGGCAAGATCGTCTCCTGCAATTTGAATAACTTCTCCACGCGTAATAATTTGAACACCGTATGTTTCTTCAATTAATGTTATATTGGCATCTGACATTCCTAAAAGCATTACTGCTTCATTCGGATTATCGATTTGAAGCTCAACAAATTTTTCAGTCATACTCATTCTCCTTGATGAATAGGTTGTGGTTGTGCAATATTTTCATTTACCAAAAATAGGACTTTCCCTTTTACTGTATCATCATCAGCATAGACGTGCAAAAGTTTTTCTGATTTAATGGTTGATTTTAAAGGAAGTGATCGCAGCATTTTTTCATGTAAGAGTGGCAATATCAATGTATCGAATTGTTTCTCGTCAATTTGCTCTTTTTTTGTTTCAAATAAGTGATATGGTGTTAATTTCACAATTGATTTTAATGGCTTAATGGATTTTTTTTCAAATACTTTGTTGATTTGTTGAATATCCCATTCGTATTTCCAACCACTGTCCACAAGTACACTCATTTCTATTCCTTTGGGGATTGAAAATGACGTTTCCAACCAATAATCTGCATACACTTCTCCCTGTGCCCCAACAATGTAATGTTCATCACCGCGACTTAAGATACCTGAAACGAGTGTATCGCCCTTATAGACAGTTGTATTCGGTTCTACTTGACGAATTCCTTTGCTAATATCAAAATGCGTTACAACGCCACTATTTGAAGCAATTAAATGTTGCTGGTCATTTAACTTAGTCTCTGTATTCACTTTCGGAGCAAGCTGAGGTGAAATAACTATATGACTACCTTGCTTCATGATATGTACCCATGAAAATTGACGATAGTGCTCCATTATTTGCTGTCGTAATGTATTATCTGTTAAAAAATTTTTTCGATACATAGGAAATTCAATGGCTAAGTCATAATTTAAATAGTGCATAACGTCATCAGAAAGTTCAATTGTGTCGGCTTGTACTTCCAACTTCCAAAGATATTGTGAAAAAATAAAAGGTAATACAAACAAACAAATCAAACCGATTAGTGTACGACTATCTTTTTGGAGTACACGATTTGGCTCAACATAATCTACCGTTAGCTTCACTTGATATTTCCTACGAATTTGTCGAACAACTTTTAAGTGCGAATACGCAATATGAAATTGGATTTGTTGTGGTTGAAATCGGATTTTATATAGAGGTACCTGGTTTTTTCTTAAACAACGAATAAATTCAGAGGCCTGTTCACTTTTTTTCAAAGAAATTAAGATCATTTTTTTGTTCATTGTTTTCATTTTTCATTTCGCTCAATGCTTAGTTTATGTAATGTATCAAAGTGTATTAAAAACCCTTCTTCATACAAATATTGAACCTTTATCGTTTTTGCGGCCAATTGTAATCGAAATTTTTGAACATCACATTCAAAATAGTCATCTGCAACCTTTTCGAGTTCGTAATTTCCGTTATAATGTATTTTTTCGAATGGTGAAATTTGCAAAGTAGACTGTGTAGGAAATAATTTTTTCAAAAAAGTAACCCCCTTAGCGATACTATATGCAGTAAGCTAAGTGAGCATTACTTAATTAGAATTTCCCATGTTGTGAGTTGTCTTAAAGAGCCGGATAAACTCTTATTCTTTCCTTTATGCTTTACCCTTATTTGACGATTTTAGGCAAAAAACTACCCATCTCCATGATATACATGAAAATAGGTAGTTTCATTAGCGTTTTGATTTTGGTGGACCTAAAATTTCTGACATGACAATCGCCTGCATAAGCTCACGTTGAGTAGCTGGCACCACATGTAATGATTGTTCTTCTTGTTTCTTAATCATTTGAACAATAGGTCGCTCGGTTAATTGGCGTGTACTTGGAGTCCTTTCGAGCATTGGCTTATTTCCGATACTTTCTCGACTCACTTCACGTTTCGGTAGATCTACCTTTATCGGAGCAGGTGTTTCAATCGTT
Source organism: Lysinibacillus sp. 2017 (assembly GCF_003073375.1). Classification (NCBI taxonomy): domain Bacteria; kingdom Bacillati; phylum Bacillota; class Bacilli; order Caryophanales; family Bacillaceae; genus Lysinibacillus; species Lysinibacillus sp. 2017. Next base: position 1,125,761 of record NZ_CP029002.1, on the reverse strand, counting down.
TTAACTTCTGGCTTCGATTTTTCGTTTAGCTGACCAAATACTTCACTTGCAAAATCTTCTAATGTTTTCGGACGATTTTGCGACCGTGCAGGGCGAACTTCCTGTTTTTGTCGAGGAGCTGGCTGACTGCTAAATGGCGGCATTTGCTTTGTTGGCTTTTTGTTTTCTTCTTTTTTTCCTTTATTAAATAAAGAAGTAATGATACCAATAACGACTGCAATAATTAACGCTTCCATTTAGTGCTCACTTCCTTCCTCGATTATTTATTTTTTGGATCTTGACTATCATTGTTTGATACTTTAGAAATTGATTCACGCATTGATGTATCAGCTTGGATGTTTTTATAATTCATATAATCCATAATACCGAAGTTACCAGAACGTAATGCTTCTGCTATCGCCATCGGTACTTCTGCTTCTGCTTCTACTACTTTTGCTTTCATTTCTTGAACTTTCGCGATCATCTCTTGCTCGTTAGCAACGGCCATTGCACGGCGCTCTTCGGCTTTAGCTTGCGCGATGTTTTTATCTGCTTGTGCTTGCTCGATTTGTAATTCAGCACCGATGTTTTTACCGATATCAACGTCTGCAATATCAATCGATAGAATTTCGAATGCCGTACCAGAGTCTAAACCTTTTGAAAGTACTGTTTGAGAGATTAAATCTGGGTTTTCTAATACTTTAGAATGCGAAGCGCTCGAGCCTAAAGTCGATACGATACCTTCACCTACACGGGCAACGATCGTTTCTTCACCAGCACCACCTACTAAGCGGTCTAGATTTGCACGTACAGTAATACGCGCTTTTGCTTTTACTTCGATTCCGTTCATCGCCACACCAGCAATAAATGGCGTTTCAATTACTTTTGGATTTACTGACATTTGTACTGCTTCTAATACATCACGTCCAGCTAAGTCAATTGCTGCTGCACGTTCAAAAGTTAATTCGATATTTGCACGATGCGCTGCGATTAATGCATTAACAACACGGTCAACATTACCACCAGCTAAATAATGTGATTCTAATTGGTTAATTGTTACCTCGATACCTGCTTTATGTGCTTTAATTAATGGATTTACGATACGTGAAGGAATTACGCGACGTAAGCGCATCCCAATTAATGTGAAAATACTTACACGTACACCCGCTGCTAACGCACTAATCCATAGTGCAACTGGAACGAATGTGAAAAATACAGCTAATATTAAGAAAATCACGACAATCGCAATAATTAGCGTTATTGCTGTTGCATCAATAATCATACTTGTTCTCCACCTTTTTCTTTTAATTCTCTCACGACAATGCGAGAGCCTTCTACTTTAATTACTTCAACTGTTTTACCAGCATCGACATAGCCACCTTCTGTCACAACATCAATACGTTCATTATCAACGACAACTGTACCTGCCGGACGTAACGGTGTAAGAGATATCCCCTGCTTGCCAATTAAATCAATTCGGTTTGCGTTTGATACATAGCCTTCCTCTGTCGTCGTAGCATCTTTCAGCACGAGTCGATTGAACATATGTAGCTTTTTACCGAAGAATTTCATAAGTATCACCATTCCTATACCTGCAATTATCATTGCGATTAATATTGAGTAGGCCATATGAACAAAGCTCTGCCCTGCAAATAGTATACTTCCGAGGATAAGTATGCCGCCTAAAATACCAACAATTCCACCTGGCACGAAAAACTCAGCGACGACTAATATAAGCCCTATGACAAATATAATAAATGTTTCATAACCAGCAAACCCTGCAACAAGATGTCCAAAGAAGAACAATCCGAGTGATGCTAATCCCATTGTACCTGATATACCAAAGCCTGGGGAATATAATTCGACAACTAACCCTATACTTGCAATCGACAATAAAATTGGCACAACAATTGGATTCGTAATGAAACGGGCTAACTTTTCAGAAAATGTTTGTTCAACTGTCAAAACTTCAGCATCTTCAAACTTTAAAACTTTTAAAAGTTCCTCCATTGAACTTACGGTTCCTTCAGAATATCCAACCTTTAATGCATCGTCGGCTGTCAACGTTAGTAATTGCCCTGGAGGTGTACTTAGTTTAGGTAGATTATCCGTTTTGACGACCATTGCTTGGGCATAGATTGGATCTCTTCCTCCACCAGAATTCGTTGCCGCAGCGGTCATTTCTGCTAACCAATAACTTTCAACTTTGTCTCCCGCCGTATCTCCAGAAGTCTTAATAGGTGCTGCAGAACCCATTGTAGCGCTTGGCATCATATAAATTTGGTCAGCATGTAACGCAATGTAGGCACCTGCTGAAATCGCATTTGTATTAATAAAAGCAACAACAGGGATGTTCGTCTCATCAATTAATTTTCCGATATCTACAGCCGCATTTATTGCTCCACCTGGTGTATGCATATTTAATACGATTGCTTGGGCATTATTTTCTTTTGCTTCTTCAAAGCCGCGCTTCAAATATTGGTGTAAACCCATTTCAATTTCATTATCAATCGTAATTTCATACACTTTTCCACTCGCAAACGCCGTAAATGAAGGGAAAATTAAAAAAATCGACATGACCATCAAAAATAGCCAACTAAAGCCCTTCGTTCGTTTCATTTATCTCACCTCTCTTTTGCCTATTTCTATGTATAGTAAGTATACGGGACAACTTAATAAAAGGTTTCAAAAAAATTAGATAAACTTTTATTTAGAAGCCTTTTATAAAATATGACGCTTCATTGAACTATTATACGCTAACTTCACTACAATTTTAATAATTTTCTATAAATTACATAATAATCCTATTTTTACGCATCGTTATACTCAGTAAAAAACAAAAAACTAGCCTGTATAATAATTAGATTCTACTAAACAGGCTACTCTTATTCATGCATATGCTCTTTTTGTTGAATTTGGAATCGTTAAGCTTTCGCGATATTTCGCAACAGTCCTCCTCGAAATTAGGATTTGCTCCTTTTTCAAAAATTCGACAAGTTGTTGGTCAGATAGCGGCTTTGATGAACACTCTCCTGCTATTAACTGTTGTATACGTTGCTTTATCCTATCACTCGTCAAGTTCGGATTTTCTGTATAAGTAATGCCTTTCGGGAAAAATTCTTTTAACATAAGCATCCCAAACGGCGTTCTTACATATTTATTACGTATGGCGCGACTAATCGTTGATTCATGTAAATTTAATTCCCTTGCTGCATCTGCTAATCGTAGAGGTATTAGTCCACTTTGACCCTTTTCTAAAAAGTAGCGTTGTTTTTGAATTAACCAATTCATGATTCGATAAATTGTCTTTTTTCGCTCTTCGATGCCATCTACCAATAACTGTGCCTGCTTTAACTGTTGTTCAACATAATCTTTTATAAGAGATTCCTCTTTTAATAATGCAATATAACCTTCATTTATTGATACTTTAGGCAGCAGCTGGTTGTTTATTTCAATTATCCATTGTCCTGCGACCAAAGAAATCTGTAAATCCGGAATGATGAACATAGAAGGTTCATTTAATGTTGGCATTTTTGGAAATGGCTGCAATCCCTTTATATAAGCAATCGTTGTTAATACTTCTTTTTTGGTCATTTTATATTTCTTCATAAGGTAAGACATTTGAAGATTTGCAATAGCCGTTAACTCTTGTTGAATAAATAATAAGGCAAACGGGGGTGCCTGTTCATCTAAATTCACTTGCAATTCCAAAAAGTGTTTACTATTTTTTGATGCAATACCAAACGGACCAAAGCTTTGAAGCAATTCAATACATTCTATTATTTCTTCCTCGGAAATCGAAAATTTTTTACATACTTCACTTATTTCCACCTGTAAAAATAAATGTTCATCAAGATGTTCCATTAAAAAACGAAGTACTCGTTCTTGAATATTTGGTAGTTCGATTTGTAAAGGCATTAACTCCCATAAATACTCTACAACGCTTTCTTGCTTTACTTTGAAAGGTTCAATTCGATTGTCATATCTTTTTAGATTGGAATAATCTACTGAAAATCTATTAAAATGATCCTCTACTAGCAATAAAGGGTTTTCTAACGCTTTGTCGGCAATCATTGTTGCCAACTCGTCATTTGTTAATTGGAGTATCTCTAAATGAAAGATCGTATCCATTGTCATGATTTGCTTTATTTGAGGTGAAATTTGGATGTCCATTTGCATAAGCATCCCCCGTTTCATTTTCGTTTTTTAAGCTATTTCGCAATATGCACTACTAAATGTTGCAAAAACCATTGCAGCGCTCCTTCACTTGCCTGATCAAATGTAAAGCCGTCATATACATCAAAATGTCCACCTGGTAGCTGCAATAATTTTTTCGGCTCGTTTGCCCAGTCTTCGTAAGCTTCAATGATTAAATCCGGTGGTGTAATTCCGTCCTCCATAGCAGCAATCATTAATAAGGGCGTCGGTGAGATAAACTCGACAAAGCTAGCAGGATTATACTCTAAATAATGCTCCATCGACTCAAACGTAATTTCATTTTTCCAATTGGGCGCTATCTTAGATGCCCTCATAAACCACTCAAAAGCATCCGGATGTGGCTGTGCAGAAGGTTCATCTAGCGAAACAACAGGCATCATTTGCTGTTCACCTGTAAAATATCGGGACGCGCGATAACTTTCTAATTGATGGACAAAATTAGCTAGTTGTTCGGTTCCCATTTTTCGCGCTGCACCTTTTCGTCCATTAATGGTCGGCACTTGAGCTACTACTGCTTTTACTCGCTTATCTACAGCAGCAATATGTAGTACATGACCACCACTATAAGAAGTACCCCAAATTCCGATTTGCTCTGCATTCACTTCAGGTAATGCACTGACCCAAGTGATGGCATTACGATAATCTTTAATTTGCTCATATGGCTCTAAATGCTGGGGCTTATCGCTTTCACTTTCACCGAAATTCCGATAATCAAACACAAGTACAACAAACCCATTTTTACAAAACATGTCCGCATAACGATCTAAATAAGCTTCCTTAACTAAACTAAACCCGTGCGCCATGACGATTGCTGGAGCTGGCTGATTTAAATTATCAGGTACATAGAGCCAAGCCGCACAGAATTTCCCTTCACTGTTGAATGTCACACTTTCTCTTTTCATTTGACATCCCTCCTTGCAATATAGCTAGCAAGTTTGATGCCAACTATTGTTCAAAGCGTTGTAATTTCTTAACAAGTGTAGACTGACTAATCCCTAAAGCATTCGCGGCTTTTCTTGTTGTCCTATATTGTTGAAGCTTTTCAACGATTATTTTGTTTTCTATTTCAAGCATTAAATTCTTTAACGGCTTTTGTGACAGCGTATCTGGCCGCTGATGAATAAAAGGTAAGTCACTCCATGAAATTTCATCTTCCTCTGACATAACGACTAATCGTTCGATCATATTTTCCATTTCGCGAACATTTCCTGGCCAATCGTAATCTGAAAACAAATGAATAATTCCCGGGGCAAATTTGACATTCATCTTATATTTACTGTTCTTTTTTTGTAAAAAATAATAGGCAAGCGGCGCAATGTCCTCTTTCCGCTCTCGTAGCGGGGGAATCTCAATGGGTACAATGTTTAATCGGTAATACAAATCCAGTCGAAACTTCCCTTCTTTGACAAGCTCATTCAAATCCTTATTAGTCGCAGAAACGACTCGAATATTCAATGGGATTGTTTTACGTCCCCCAATTCGCATGACTTCATGTTCCTGAAGCACTCGTAAAATTTTTGCTTGTAAATCAATGGGCATGTCCCCTATTTCATCTAGCAAAATTGTGCCGCCATTTGCCTGCTCAAATAACCCAGGCTTGCCGCGTTGGTCAGCACCTGTAAAAGCCCCTTTTTCATAGCCAAATAATTCCGCCTCTAAAAGTGGTCCTGGAATTGCTGAACAATTGACTTTAATAAGTGGGTTATTGGCACGCGGACTATATTGATGGAGTAAGTTCACAATAACTTCCTTCCCTACACCTGACTCCCCGCGCAAGTAAACCGTAGAATCTACCTTTGTTATCCGAAGAATTAATTTAATAACATTTCGAAATGCTTTACTTTTTGCCACTATATTTTCTAAATCAGGTAAGGAATCTGACGGAAATTCATCTTGAACACTCTGTCTATTTTTTAAAGCAATCGATAAAAGCTGATCCATCTTTAAGTTATTTAATTCATAAATATCACGTACATTTAATATAATTTTTGATAGTATTCCTTCATCATCAAAAATCGGTGTACCTGTTACAAGCACATCAACGCCTCGAATATTAATAATACGTGTAATGACTTTTCCTCTTTTAGCAACTAACAGACCTACTGAATCACTAATTTCTCCCTTTTTCAACGCTTGATTAATATTATGCCCAACAAATTCTTCTAGTGAATAGTTACAAATGGTTGCTGCTGCTTTATTCATATAAAGTCCCGTTCCATCCTTATCTATAACGCATAGACCATCATAACTAAAGCGTGCCGCTAATTGTTCATTAAGCATAGTCAACCTCCTTGATGAATATTTTCATCACCGATTCTTTTTTTCATCACTTTAATTTAATATACGTTTCCTTTTTTCAGAAAATTATAACATTCAATGTTTATTTATCCTATTATTTGATTTTTACTCCTATATTTCATAGGTTGGCACGCTTCTTGCGAGACTATTTATAAGAAGTGAAAGGAGAATTTAAAATGAGAAGACCATTACCATCAACAATAACTAAATCGCTCACTTTACCCATTATTGCGGCACCGATGTTTTTAGTTTCTGGGCCCCAACTTGTTATTAACTGCTGCAAACAGGGAATTGTAGGTTCTTTTCCGTTTCAAAATGCTAGAACAATAGAATTATTGGAAAATTGGCTGGAGGAAATTACTTCTTCCTTATCACAAGATTCTAATAGCGCAATTTGGGCAGCCAATATTGTCGTCCATAGATCTTATGAACGAATGGATCAGGAACTAGAACTTGTAAAACGGTATAAACCACCGATTGTCGTAACCGCACTTGGAAATCCTGCAAGAGTCATTGAAGCGGTGCATAGCTATGGTGGTCTCGTATTCGCTGATGTCAATTCAATTGATTATGCAAAAAAAGCTGCATCAAGTGGCGTAGATGGATTAGTACTCGTCTGTGCAGGAGCTGGTGGGCATACAGGTTTGTTAAATAGCTTTGCCTTTGTCGAGGAAGTTCGAACATTTTGGGATGGCTTTCTATGCTTAGCAGGTGGTATGTCAACGGGTTCTAGTATTTTAGCGTGTGAAGCATTAGGCGTTGATTTTGCTTATATGGGGACAAAATTCATTTTGGCAGAGGAAAGTCTTGCACCAACTGCCTACAAAGAAATGCTTACCGAAGCTACGAGTGCAGACATTATTTTAACGGATTCATTTTCAGGAGTTCCTGCGAATATGCTGCGTCAAAGCATCGAGAAAGCAGGATATGATCCTCTAAATTTAAAAAAGAAAGATAAAATCAATTTTGAACAGCCATTAGATGGTTCAAAAGCTTGGAAGGATATTTGGTCTGCGGGACATGGTGTCGGTCGATTATCCGATATTCAACCTGTCTCAAGCATTATTGAAAAATTAAAAGAAGAATATGACACTGCTAAAAATAAGTTACTTAATTCAAGCAGTTCAACCGTCAAATAAAAAGGAGGAGTTTCAATGGTTCGTGAGTTACCTGCATTTAATAATCCTTATTATGAGGAAAATTTATATGGCCCAGCGAAGGATGAATTATTTGTCGAACAATTAACTGTGATTGAAGGACATGTGCCAAATGATATTTATGGTGCATACATCCGAAACGGTCCAAACCCAAAACATAATCCGAATGGTCGTTATCATTGGTTTGATGGAGATGGGATGTTACACGGAGTCTATTTTAATGATGGTAAAGTCAGTTACCGAAATCGCTATGTTCAAACGAAAGCATTTCAACACGAGGCAATCGAAGGACGGGCAATTTGGACGGGTCTACTTGAAAATCCAAAAAACAATCCGTTTTTCGAAAAAGAAAAAAATTCATCTAATACGGATGTTGTCTTCCACAATGGTAATTTATTAAGTCTCTGGTATCGAGCAGGTCAACCATATAAGGTCGATGCATTAACACTTGAAACAATAGGAATTGAGGACTTTGGTGGGCAACTTACATGTAATGTTTCAGCCCATTCAAAAGTCGATGAACACACAGGTGAATTTTTATTTTTTGATTACGGCAATACGTATCCTTACATGATGTACGGAGTCGCGTCTGCAGATGGACAACTTAAACATTGTGTGCCAATTGAGCTACCTGGTCCACGACTCCCTCATGACATGGCAATTACTAAAAATTATTCTATTTTAATGGATTTGCCATTGTTTAACGATCCAGAGGCCGCAAAGCTTGGCTATTACAAATCAAGGTTTTATCGGGAGCTACCAAGCCGCTTTGGCATTATTCCGCGCTACGGAAGTGCTGAAGAAATTAAATGGTTCGAAGCAGCTCCTTGTTATATATACCACGTTGTCAATGCTTGGGAGGAGGGAGATGAAATTGTCATGGTTTGCTGCCGTGTAAAAGAACCTGAACCAACACAATCAAAAGAGGATGGTCCACTTGAACGCATGCTATCGTTCTTACGTCTTGATGCACAGCTTCACTGCTGGCGTTTCAATTTAAAAACAGGCGCTGTAAAAGAATATGAACTTTGTGATGCCAATACAGAATTTCCTGTCATCAACTTAGATTACACAGGCATAAAATCACGTTATTCCTACAATGTTTGCATTACAAATGGGCGCACACTCGAATTTGATGGAGTTGCTAAATACGACACATGGACAGGAAAATCGATTCGCTATGAATTCGGTCCAGGACGCTTCGGCACAGAGGGCGCCTATTCCCCAAGACCTAATGCAACATCAGAGGATGATGGCTATTTAATCACCTATGTATATGATCAAATTCACGACACATCTGAATTAATCATTTTAGATGCCCAAAACTTCGACCTTGGACCAATTGCACGTTTAGAAATTCCACAGCGTATTCCGATGGGATTCCATGCTACATGGGTGAATGGCGAAAGCTTATACGCAGAATAACAGAAATGAAGGGAGAGATTTTATGATTTTGACAACACAAGAAAATATCAATGTTTACACAGATAACGGTTGGTGGGGAACAAAAACAACACAAGATTACTTACAAGCTTTAGTCAATCAATCACCAAACAAAGAAGCATTAATTGATCCTGCCAATAAAGCTTCTCTTTGTAACACGCCATCTTATTCACTGACATATGAGGAACTTCAACACAAAATTGATCAAGTGGCAACTGCATTGCACGAGCAGGGCATTGGTAAAGACGATATTGTAGCACTCCAGCTTCCCAATATCGTAGAACTAGTTATTAGTTATTTTGCCGTATTAAAAGTTGGGGCGATTTCGAGCCCGTTTCCAGTGCAGTTCCGAGAGTTTGAATGTTTACAACTATTACAATCACTACAAGCAAAGGCCGTCATTACCATGCAGCAAATTAATGAGCGCCAATACGCAAATATGTATACACAGTTACAACCGCAAGTACCTTCATTAAAAACAGTTTTCATATTCGATGGTGAATTAGACGGTGGTATTCATATTGATTTAGAAACACAAGCCGCGCACCCATTACCTGAAGTTAACGTCACTGCTAACGATATTTTTACGATCTGTTGGACATCTGGGACAGAAGGCAAGCCAAAAGGTGTTCCAAGAAGTCACAATGAATGGTTTGTAAGTGCCTACGCAAGTGTAGATGCTGCCAAGCTAACTGCAGCAGACCGAATTTTATTAACATTCCCTCTTGTTAATATGGCAGGTATTGGTGGAGTCTTAGTTCCTTGGATATTAAGTGGTGGCACACTTGTGTTGCATCATCCATTTGATTTCCCTACTTTTTTAGGACAAATCGGTACACACCGTATTACCTATACCTTAGTCCCTCCATCATTATTAACAATGATGATAAAAAATGAAGCAATATTAGCAAGTATTGATACTAATGCACTAAGAGCAATTGGAACAGGTTCTGCCCCAATTACACCTTGGCTTATTCATTCATGGAAGGAGATTCACGGAGTTGATTTGATCAATTATTTCGGTTCAAATGAAGGCGCAACATTTTTAAGTGATGCTGAAGATGTGCCAGATGCGGGGCTTCGTGCCATCTATTTACCGCGCTTTGGTCCAAAAGAGTTATCTTGGCATAATCGTGTCGGAAAAATGGTCATAAGTAAGCTCGTAGATGTCGATACAGGTGAAGAAATTACTGAACCAAATCATCCAGGAGAACTAAAAATCAAAGGTCCTGGTGTATTTTCTGGCTATTGGCAAGCACCTGAAATCAATGCAAAAGCATTTGACGTAGACGGATATTTCAGTACCGGTGATTTATTTGAAATCATCGTAGAAAATGATGAAGCCCGCTATTATCGCGTGGTCGGGCGATTAAAAGATATTATCGTGCGTTCCGGTATGAAAATTTCCCCATTAGAACTAGAGGAAATTATTCAAACACATCCGAGCATTGTAGAAGTTGCCGTTATTCCCTACCCTCATAAAGCACATGGTGAAATCAGCTGTGCATGTGTTGTTGTGGCAGAAGGTCAAACGGTTACATTAGAGGAAGTTATCAAATTATTAACAGATAAAAAAATCGCCTCTTTCAAATTACCTGAAAAACTAATGATTGTGGATACTTTACCTCGTAACGCCGTTGGGAAAGTCATCAAATCTGCTCTTATCGATCAAGTTTATGATGAACAAGTCGGCGTATAAGGAGGCGTGTCAGAATGGATGCATATATTTATGATGCCGTACGTACACCAAGGGGTTCCACTAGAAAAAATGGTTCCTTACATGATGTTGAACCCGTTGAAATGGTCAAACAATTATTTGCAGCACTACAACAACGAAACAGTCACCTAACTCCTGCTATTGAGGACGTCATTTTAGGCTGTGTAACCCAATTAAAAGATCAAGGCGCCAATATTGCAAAAACAGCTGCTACGTATGCGGGTCTCCCCTATTCGGTGCCAGGGATGACAATTACGCGATTTTGTACTTCAGGCTTGGATGCCATTTCGATAGCTGCGAGTAAAGTGCATAGTGTAAATCATGATGTTATCGTTGCTGGCGGTGTTGAATCGGTTTCTCGAGTGCCTATGTTTAGTGATGAAGGTGCTTGGTTTGCCAATCCAAAAGTCAGTGAAGAAACGAAATTTATCCACATGGGTATCTCGGCTGATTTAATGGCACACTTAGCAAAGCTAGAGCGGCAACAATTAGATAGCTACTCTGTACGTTCTCATCAACGAGCTGCAAAAGCTACGACAGAAAATCGCTTTCATCGCTCTATGATTCCTATCCGCATAGACGGTAAAGTCGTTCTTTCACATGATGAACTCATACGTGAAGATGCTTCTCTAGACAAACTTACGTCACTAGAGCCGAGCTTTGCACCCTTTTTATCAGCACAACAGCTTGCTACGATCCAACAAGAATTTACTTTGGGCAAGGAGTTCCCGCATGTCCATCATGTTGGCAACTCTCCTAGCCTAGCAGATGGTGCAGCGTTACTCGTTATTGGCAATGAATCTGCACAGCAATCACTGCAGCAAAAGCCCATCGCTAAAATTATTGGAACATTATCAATTGCAGAGCATCCAATGCTTTTACTTGGGGGGCAAGCTGCTGCGGAAAAGCTATTAAAAAAATGCAATTTAACGATTGAAGACATGGATGTCATAGAATTTTATGAAGCATATGCCGCAACTGCAGTCAAAGCGATGCAAGATTGGCATGTGGATGATCATAAATTCAATCCCAATGGAGGCGTTATAGCAACTGGGCATGCATTAGGTGCAACTGGTGCGATGATGCTTTGCTCCTTATTAGACGAACTACAGCATCGAAATGGAAAATTTGGGCTCGTTACGTTAAGTGGTGGTGGCGGTGTAGGTACAGCCATGATAGTAGAAAAATTATAGGTTGCCTTTGATCGATAATACTTCCCTCAATTACGGTAGGTTCGATTTATGCGGGTACGAATGAACTTATGAAAAATATCATTACCAAAAATTTAGGCTTATAAATGCAAATAACCCCCAAACTACATTAGTAGTTTGGGGGTTATATCATTTGTCTGCTCAGTTAAATCTGAAAATTGCGTGTTATGAACGTAGGGTTTTTAGGGAAATTACCACTTACGTTTACGTGCAGCTTCTGATTTCTTTTTACGTTTTACGCTAGGTTTTTCGTAGAACTCGCGCTTTCTAACTTCTTGAATTGTACCTGATTTTGATACAGTACGTTTGAAGCGACGAAGAGCATCTTCAAGCGATTCGTTTTTGCGAACGACAGTTTTTGACATCTCTCTTTCCCTCCCTCCGAACACACGTCAATACAAAACATTAACGCTAGTTAATGTGTACTAAAGTAGTATAACTTAGGTTAAATATAGTGTCAAGAAAAACTATTGAATTAATAATTTGAATCCGATTTTAGTCCATTCATAATCGCAACACCCGATGAAGCACCAATTCTAGTTGCACCATTTTCAATCATTAATTGCATATCTTCTAAGCTACGTACACCACCAGAAGCCTTTACGCCTAGGTCTGGGCCAACTGTTTTACGCATTAATGCGATATCTTCAGCAGTTGCGCCACCTGTTGAGAAACCAGTAGATGTTTTAACAAAATTGGCACCTGCTTCAACAGATAATTCACAAGCTTTTACTTTTTCTTCATCAGTTAACAGACAAGCTTCAATAATCACTTTTACTAAGGTACCATTAGCCGCATCGACTACTGCTTTAATATCTTCACGAACTAAATCGTAGTTCGCATCTTTTAATGCGCCGATATTAATGACCATATCGATTTCGCCAGCACCATTTGCAATGGCATCTTTTGTTTCAAATGCTTTTACTGCAGACGTATTTGCACCTAGAGGGAAACCGATTACTGTACATACTTTTACTTCAGTTCCAGTTAATTGTTCTGCACTGAATTTTACCCATGTTGGATTCACACAAACTGAAGCGAAGCCATATTGTTTTGCTTCTTTGCAAATTTGTTGCACTTGATCTTTTGTTGAGTTAGCTTTTAATAACGTATGATCAATCATTGCTGCATAATTTTGAGTCATTTTAATTACTCCCTTAACTTATCTATTGGTTGTCCGTACATCTACATTTTAGCATGTTATTCACCTATTGGAAACTATCAGACAAGTCAATCAACTTATCCGATACTCTCTTTTTTTGAACATTTCTTTCGATTGCTTATCTCGATAAAATACCTCTACGCCTACCGGTTTACGGTTATACATTTGATATTTTAATGCATCTTCAACAATGGTCAATTCAATCATTTCGGCTGTAATATCCTGTTCAAATTGCTGTTGATCTACCGTCACCATAAATTTTGTGAAATCACGGTCAAATTCAAAAGAATAGAAGGCTTCCACTTCAGGACTAACTCCTCGCTCTACTTCAAATCGAAAAGCCTCGATTGTACTCTTAAACTCTTCAATTGCCTCTAATCGATGCACTTCTTTCATATATAACAATAATTCATTATTTCTAATCTCATAGTGTAAAATTCGTGATGGATTAAAATTTTTAAATTTCGTAATATCTCCAAGAATACCATTGGGTACTTTCACGATTTCTAATTTCACCAATTCTTCTTTTGATAACCCTCGATTCAAGTAAATTCACCTCCTACGACCATTATGTTATATTACCCTAATCATTATTAATATATGCAAAAAACAACGCAAAACATGTCGATGTTCTGCGTTGTTTCTTCAATTTATTAATTATTTTGTTCTTCTAATACACGAACAAATTGTCCTTCATTATAAGGATAGCCTGCTTTTGTAACTTTCACTTTCACAAGTTGACCAACCATATCTTCTGTTCCTTCAAATAGAACTTTAAGATAGTTTGTTGTGTAACCTACGTATAGATTTTCACCTTCGCCATCTTTAAAGCGTTCTTCGGGAATGACTTCAAGTACTTCCCCTTCAAAACGAGATGCGTACTCTTTTGCCAATTGATCATTTAACGTGATTAGGCGATGTACACGTTCGTTTTTTATTTCCTCATCAATTTGGTCCTCCATACGAGCTGCAGGTGTACCAGTACGCTGAGAATAAGGGAATACGTGAAGCTCAGAGAATTTATGATCACGAATGAAGTTGAATGTTTCCATAAATTCTTCTTCTGTTTCGCCTGGGAATCCTACGATAACATCAGAAGTTACCGCTAAGTCAGGTAAAGCAATTTTTAGCTTTTCTAAGCGCTCTGCGAAAAATTCCATCGTGTATTTACGACGCATACGTTTTAGCACAGTATCCGAACCCGATTGAATCGGAATGTGTAGGTGGTTTACAACGATGTTTGAATTTGTAAGAACTTCGATGACTTCATCTGTTAACTGAGATGCTTCAATTGAAGAAATACGTAAACGTTTTAAGCCTTTTACTTGCGCTTCCATGTCTACTAATAATCGCGCTAAGTTATAATCTTTGAAATCTTGGCCATAGCCACCTGTATGGATACCTGTTAGGACGATTTCTAAATAACCAGCATCTACTAATTGCTGTGCTTGACGGATTACTTCTTGTGGATCACGAGAACGCATTAGCCCACGTGCCCAAGGAATAATACAGAATGTACAGAAGTTGTTACATCCTTCTTGAATTTTTAATGACGCACGTGTACGGTCTGTAAATGCAGGAACATCAAGTTCTTCGTACACGCGATTTTTCATAATATTACGTACTGCATTAATTGGCTGACGTTCTTCACGATATTGTTCAATGTAACCTAACATTTTTTCGCGGTCTTGTGTACCGACAACAATATCAACACCAGGGATCGCCATAATTTCAGCAGGTGACGTTTGTGCATAACAACCTGTTACACAAATAACCGCATCTGGATTTTGACGAATCGCACGACGAATCACTTGACGAGACTTTTTATCCCCTGTATTTGTTACTGTACAAGTATTAATTACATATACATCGGCTGCATGATCGAATTCCGTGCGTTCATAGCCTTGTTCTTTAAATAATTGCCAAATGGCTTCTGTTTCATAGTGGTTTACTTTACAACCTAAAGTATGTAGAGATACGGTTTTTTTAACCTCGTAACTCATAATATATATCATCCTTTCACGGTTACACTTCAAAATTATCAACGTGTTTTATCATAGCATAAAACATAGCAATAAACCTACCTTTTTGACACCTAGGTCTATTTGTTTCTAAGTAAATAATAAAAAAACGTACGATTCGCATAACAATCGTACGCCACACAAATATTGTATTAATTGTTAATGTATTTTTCAAATACCTTACCAAAATCTTTTTGGACGAATTGTTGTTTTTGCTCTAATAACCAGTTGTGAGAAAATGTCGTAATGTCCTTAAAGGAATCTGCTGGAGATACGTTATCATTTCCAATTCTGCCGAGTGCGCTTGCAGCTAAGTTTAAGCTTTGTTTCGCAGTATCCATGCTATAGGCATTTGATTTTTGTTCTTTTGAAATCGCATGTAGTGCTTTATATAAATCTTTAATTTCAGTTAAATATTTTTTATGAATATCAATACTTAATGGAATGTTACCAATTGTAAACTTAATTTCAACGTCTAAATCAATTGTACCCGCCGTTTCTAAAAGCACTTGATCGATTGTATGATATTCATAATCATAGCGACGTAACATTCGCTTTTTACTCATTGCATTGGCACCATCTACATGAATAAGTGCGTAATTCGTAAAGCAGTACTCATCAGCCTTTGTTTTGATAAGGAAATAAATACGCTCATCGATTTCATTAAAAACGAAATCATCCGCATCTGTTTTGTCAAAATCCTCTTTTGAAATTACGACACCGATATCAGATAATCCTAGTGCATCTGCTGCCAATTTTTTAAACATATAATATATCCTCCTTAAAACATCTATAGCTCTTTTACGTATAGCTATTTGAAAAGTTTCATTTTAAGTAAAATACATAAATGATAGTCACCAGAATCATGTATTTTAGCTGTTTATTTGAATTGCAGCAGCTCTTTGTTTTAATTTGAACTCTTTTCGTGAATAGTTCTCGATTTTCGGTAATGGTTTAACAGGATGAAGCGGCAATTTATCTTGCACTAAAACGCCATTTGCCTTAATTCGAGCAGATTCTAAAATCTAAAACACATTCATGTGTCTTAAGGGGGGATAAGTTATTTCCAACTACAATTTATTTTTTATTCAAATTCATATGAAATTGCAGATAAAGCATAAAACGGTGCTGTTTCTGCACGCAATATTCTCGGTCCTAGAGACATCGTTTGTGCACCTGCTTCAAGGAAAGACGCTGATTCTTGGCGTGATATACCACCTTCTGGACCAAAAATACAAAGGATTTTCAAATCTTTTGTAGCGTCCAACTGTTGTAACTTTTGTTTAAAGCTTGTACGCTCCGCTAACTTTGCATCTTCCTCATCGGCAATAAATACCGCATCATAGTTAGTGAACGTTTGTATAAGCTTTTTAAAGCTAATTGGTTGTACAACTTCTGGTACATGGGTACGATGTGATTGCTCAGCTGCCTCTTGTGCAATTTTTTGTAGGCGTTCTTGGTTTTTCTTCGCTTTTTTATCATCCCACTTCACAATCGAGCGTTCTGCAGCAAATGGAATTAATGCGTGCATTCCTAATTCAGTTGCTTTTTGGGCGATGAGTTCCAATTTATCACCCTTAGGCAATCCACAAGCAATATCCACTTTTAACGGCATTTCTGGTGATGTAATAGTTTTACCTGTTTGACGTACAACAACCTCTTGCTCAATAGCTTGTATTTCACAAATATGCGCTTTCCCATTATGTACGACGATAATTTCATCCCCTACAGTCATACGCATTACTTTGCTAATATGGCGTGCATTGTCATCAGAAATGATAAATTGATTTGTTTCATTGCTTGCTTGTTCTACAAAATATCGCTGCATATTCTCACTCCTCTTATAGAAAAACAACAGCTGCAAAATAGGCAGCTGTTGAATAAATTATTGTACTTCAGGACGACGTGAAATAATTGCTACCCAATCTTCCATCATTAATATCTCTTCGATGGCAAATCCTGATTTTTCTAAGGCTTTTTTTACTTCGTCTTTTTTCGCACCGATAATACCAGAAGTCACATATAAGCCACCTGGTTTTACAATTGAAAATGCATCATCTGTGAAGGTCATAATAATTTCAGCTAAAATATTTGCGACTACAACGTCTGCTGGTTCTTTTACTGTATCTAATAAATCTCCGTGGAATATTTCAACTATATGATCCATTTTGTTTAGTTCCACATTTTCACGAGCTGCCTTTACCGCTACTTCGTCCAAATCTAATGCGTGAACACTTTTGGCACCCAGCATTGCTGAACCGATTGATAACACCCCTGAACCTGTACCTACATCAACAACTGTATTGCCTTGTTTAACAACCTTTTCAAGCGCTTGTAGACACATGACTGTTGTTGGATGCGTACCTGTTCCGAATGCCATACCCGGATCTAATTCGATAATTAATTCATCTGTTGTTACAGGCTTATAGTCTTCCCAAGTTGGCACAATTGTGAAACGCTCAGAAATTTTAACTGGGTGGTAATATTGTTTCCACGTAGTAGACCAATCTTCCTCATCTATTTCGCAAAGCGTTAAAACATTTTCACCAATATTAATATCAAAGTTTACAAGGTTAGCAATTGCAAGTTTAATTTCTTCAACAGTTTCTGCTAAAAAGCTTGATGCAGATAAGTAAGCTTTGACAATTACTCCTGTTTTCGGAAAATCTGCAGGATCCAGTGCATAAATCTCACCGAACTTATCAATTCTTTCCTTATCTAATTCCTTCGAATCCTCGATTACAACTCCGCTTGCTCCAGCTTCATGCAAAATATTCGTTACCGCATCTACCGCTTCATGCGTTGTTAAAATTGAAAGCTCTGTCCATTTCACTTGCAATTCACTCCTTAGTCGCCTTTAATTTTTTTCTTAATTTTATCAAACAATGAGCTACCTTGCTCTTCTGGAATATCTCCACTAATTTCAGCAAACTCACGTAATAATTGTTTTTGTTTTTCTGTTAATTTTGAAGGTGTTACGACTTTTACGATGACATATTGATTACCCATTCCATAACCGTGAACATTTTTAACTCCTTTATCTTTAAGACGGAATTGTGCACCTGATTGTGTTCCTGCTGGAATTTTCAACTTCACTTTACCGTGAATTGTTGGTACTTCAATTTCATCACCTAAAGACGCTTGTGGGAATGTTAAGTTTAGTTCATATAAAATATCATCGCCATCGCGTTCAAACTGCTCATGTTTACGTACAGAGAAGATAATGTATAAATCACCTGAAGGTCCACCATTAAAGCCAGGCTCACCTTGACCAGAAACACGTAATTGTTGGCCGTCATCCACACCTGCTGGAATCGTAATTTTGATTTTTCTCTTTTTCGTTACATTACCTGCACCACGACAAGTTGAACATTTCTCAACGATAATTTTACCTTGTCCTCGGCAGCTTGGGCATGAGCGTTTATTCATCATGCGACCAAATGGCGTATCAACAGCTTGGTTAATTTGACCAGAGCCATTACATTGTGAACATGTTTGTGGCTGTGTACCTGGTTTTGCACCTGAGCCGTGACAAGTATCACAATTTTCTTCTCTTGGAATTTCAATTTCTGTTTCTTTCCCAAAAACTGCTTCCTCAAAGGTAATATTCATGCGGAATTGTAGGTCATCGCCTTTACGAGGTGCGTTTGGATCTTGACGACGTCCACCTCCAAAGAATGAACTGAAAATATCTTCAAAGCCACCGAAACCGCTGCTGCCTCCGAAGCCACCGCCACCAAAACCGGCATTTGGATCTTCATGTCCAAATTGGTCATAGCGTGCACGTTTTTGTTCATCAGAAAGTACTTCATATGCTTCTGCTACTTCTTTAAACTTTTCGTCAGCACCCTCCTCTTTGTTTAAATCAGGGTGATATTGTTTTGAAAATTTACGATAAGCTTTTTTAATTTCGTCTTTGCTTGCGTCTTTTGCTAAACCAAGCACTTCATAGTAATCGCGCTTACTCATTGTTCACACTCCGCTCTTTTTACATAACGTCTATTCTAACATGTTGAAAAAATGATGTATACCATTTGCTACATCATTGTTTTTTTCAATGGATAATCTTCTAACAAGGTCCATTGCTTTCCATTACGGGTCGGACGCTTTACGCGGGCACGGCCCCAACTATTTAAGAAAATCTTAAAAGCCAAAGCCGCGAACGGTCTTTGGCTTTTAATTGTTTTTATTTTAACGAATTTTATTTATCGTCTTTTACTTCTTCAAAATCAGCATCTACGATATCATCGTCTTTTTTACCAGCATCAGCCGCGCCATCAAAGCCTTCAGCTCCACCACCAGCAGCTTGTTGTGCTGCAGCAGCTTGCTCATATACTTTCATTACAAGCGGTTGTAAAACGCCTTCTAATTTTTCTTTAGAAGCTTTGATGCCTTCAAGTTCACCTTTTTCTAAAGCAGCTTTTAATTCATCACGAGCATCTTCTACAGATTTCTTTTCGTCTTCTGTAATTTGCTCACCTAAATCTGTGATTGTTTTATCAACTTGGAACACTAATTGGTCTGCTTCATTACGTAAGTCAGCTTCTTCTTTACGTTTTGCATCCGCATCTGCATTTGCTTCAGCGTCTTTTACCATGCGTTCGATTTCTTCTTCAGAAAGACCTGAATCTGATTGAATCACGATTGTTTGTTCTTTTTGTGTACCTAAGTCTTTCGCTTTAACTGATACGATACCATTTGCATCGATATCGAATGTTACTTCGATTTGTGGAATACCACGTGGTGCTGCTGGAATATCAGATAATTGGAAACGACCTAATGTTTTATTATCTGCTGCCATTGAACGTTCACCTTGTAATACGTGAATGTCTACTGCTGGTTGGTTATCTGCAGCTGTTGAGAACACTTGAGATTTAGAAGTTGGAATCGTTGTGTTACGGTCGATTAATTTTGTCATAACGCCACCCATAGTTTCGATACCTAATGATAATGGAGTTACGTCTAATAATAATACGCCTTGAACGTCACCAGCTAATACGCCACCTTGTACAGCAGCACCCATTGCTACTACTTCATCTGGGTTAACACCTTTGTGTGGTTCGTGACCAGTTGCTTTTTTGATTGCTTCTACTACTGCAGGAATACGAGTAGAACCACCAACTAAGATTACTTTATCTAATTCAGAAGCAGAAAGACCTGCATCTGATAATGCTTGACGAGTTGGTACGATTGTACGTTCTACTAAATCGCGTGTTAATTCATCAAATTTCGCACGTGTTAAGTTCATTTCTAAGTGTAATGGACCTTCTGCACCAGCAGTGATGAATGGTAATGAAATTTGAGCAGCTGTTACACCTGATAAGTCTTTTTTCGCTTTTTCAGCTGCATCTTTTAAACGTTGCATAGCCATTTTATCTTTTGATAAGTCAACGCCATTTTCTTTTTTGAATTCGGCTACTAAGTACTCGATGATTTTGTCATCGAAGTTGTCACCACCAAGTTTGTTGTCACCTGCTGTTGCTAATACTTCGAATACGCCATCAGCTAATTCAAGAATTGATACGTCGAATGTACCGCCACCTAAGTCAAATACTAATACTTTTTGGTCAACGTCTTGTTGATCTAAGCCGTATGCTAATGCTGCAGCTGTTGGTTCGTTGATAATACGTTCTACTTCTAAACCAGCGATTTTACCAGCGTCTTTTGTTGCTTGACGTTGTGCATCGTTGAAATATGCAGGAACTGTAATTACTGCTTTTGTTACTTTTTCACCTAAATAATCTTCAGCGTAGCCTTTTAAGTATTGTAGGATCATTGCTGATACTTCTTGTGGTGTGTAATCCGTGCCATCAACAGTTACTTTTTCATTTGTACCCATTTTTGATTTAATAGAGATAATTGTGTTAGGGTTTGTAACGGCTTGACGTTTTGCTACCTCACCAACTTGTTTTTCACCGTTTTTGAATGCTACTACAGATGGTGTTGTACGGTTGCCTTCTGGGTTTGGAATTACTTTTGGCTCTCCGCCTTCTAATACTGATACACATGAGTTAGTTGTTCCTAAGTCAATACCGATAATTTTGCTCATAATTCGTTTTTCCTCCTATTATTCAACACGGTTTGTCGTGTTATTATCCGATAATTTTTTTCAAAGATTGATGCCATACTTTGCTCTAAGCATGGCAAGAAATATATTATTCGTTCACTGATACCATTGATGGGCGTAATACGCGATCTTTTAATTTGTAGCCTTTTTGTAACTCGCGTAAGATTGTTCCTGCTTCTTTTTCACTGTCTTGTTCTTGCATAACTGCTTGGTGGAAGTTTGGATCAAAGCTTTCACCTTCTGCTGGAATCACTTCAAGACCTTCTTTTTGTGTTGCCGCAACAAGCTGTTGATATACCATTTCTACACCTTTATATAATGAAGTTGCTTCTTCTGATGTAACTTCTACTTGAAGCGCACGGTCTAAATTATCTAACACTGGTAAGAGCTCTGTTAAAAGCGATTGTGCACGATATTTTTCAGATGCTTCACGATCTAAACGACCGCGACGAGCTAAGTTATCATAGTCTGCACGTAAACGTAAATAACGTGTTTCTTCCTCTGCTACCTTTGCTTCTAATTCAGCGATTTTTTGTTCTTTTTCATCTAGCACTACTTCTTCTGTCTCCACAGTTTCTACAGGTGTTTCTTCCGTAGTTGCTTGTTCTAATTCTTCGTTCGTCTTAGTCGTTTCAGTCACTTGATTTCCTCCTTATTACATCTCATGTTTATCCTTTGAAAAAGGCTTGAGATAAGCTGCGACGCATTACATCTAACAATGTGACAACTCGCTTATAATCCATTCGAGTTGGACCGATAATCGCGATTGCTCCTTGTTGCTCTTCACCTACTAAAAATGAAGCGGTAATGACGCTACAATCTTCCATTGCTAAATGATTATTTTCTGAGCCAATTCGAATTTGAATATCTTGATTTGGCTGATCAAATAATGCTTGCACTTGGCTCTCTTTGTCGATGAGATCTAAAAACATACGCATTTTATTAAAATCATGAAATTCTGGTTGGTTTAACATATTGGATTTACCACCATAATAAACCTTACCTTCAGACTGTACAGATGGAATTGAAAGGAATGACTTAATAATCGTTTCGGATGCACTCACATGTTGTTTAAGTACTGATAACGCTTCAGTTTCTAATTTTCTTGGTAAGTCATGAAGCGGAATACCGACTAAACGATCATTTAATATATTTACCATCTTTTCAATATCGGTTGGACTAATCCCAGGTGGTAATGTTAGTGGTCTATTTTCGACATGTCCATTATCTGTAACGATAATGGCTACAGCCGTTTGTTCCGTAAGTGGAACGATTTGGAATTTTTTTACGCGATGCTTTTGCACATCCGGTCCGAGTAAAATAGTTGTATAAGTAGTAAGTTCCGATAAAATATTAGCGGACTCTCTTATAAGCTGCTCGGCTTCGAAAATTTGTTTTTCAAATAAAGTATGGATTTGTTCGACCTCTCCAGGCTTAATGACTTGAGGTTGTAATAAATGGTCGACGTAAAAACGATACCCCTTTTCTGATGGGACTCGTCCTGAAGAAGTATGCGTTTTTTCTAAAAAGCCCAACTCCTCTAAATCCGCCATCTCATTTCGAATTGTTGCTGCACTATACGTAATGCCTTCCTTTTTAGATAATTGACGCGAACCAACAGGCTGAGCAGACATCACAAAATCATCTACGATTACTTGTAATATTTGTAACTGCCGATTTGTTAACATCTTTTTCACCTCTGTTAGCACTCATTTAAGTGGAGTGCTAATATATTATATAAATTAGCAAATCTCTAAATTGATGTCAATGAATTCGCATCATTTTTTTAAGAATCTTTTTTTTATGTCATTATTCCATCAAAAAGCGTAGAAATACTTCATTACCAACGAATCGCCCTTGACGAGTCAAACGAATTCCTAATTCGTCTACATCCAGTAACTTTCTGTTTTTCAATTCTTGAATAATCTCTTCAAAATAACTTTGCATGGGTTCATGGAACTTATTTTCAAATGATTGGTAAGACACACCTTCCACTTTTCGTAAACCCAAAAACATTTGCTCTTCTATTTTTTCTTCCTTAGTTACCTCGTGTTCTTGCAATAAAGGACGTTCTCCTGCCATAACTGTTTCAATGTACTTTTTAATTGGGGCAACATTAGAATAACGAATTCCTTCAAGATAACCATGTGCACCTGCACCAAAGCCAGCGTACTCATCATTATCCCAATAAATTTTATTATGTGTGGACTCGTAACCTTTATGCGCAAAGTTACTTATTTCGTATTGATGTAATCCGTGTGCTTCCATTTCTTCCATCAATACACCGTACATATTGGCTTCTAAATCTTCTGTCGGTAAATTTAACTTACCCTTTGCGTGTTGAATATAAAAAATCGTTTTTGGCTCGACAATTAACGAATACGCTGAATAATGAGGCAACTTTAATTCAAACGCTTTTTGTAATGTTTCTTTCCATTGCTCCATTGATTGTCCTGGTAAACCGTACATTAAATCGATGCTTATATTTTCAAATCCAACTTTTTTAGCATTTTTAATCGTTTCGTATACATGTTCATTCGAATGAGTACGCCCTATTTTCGTTAATAATGCTTGATCAAACGATTGGACACCCATACTTAAGCGATTCACACCGCCGTTATAAAGTGCTTGCAGTTTTTCAATCGTTAGCTCATCTGGATTTGCTTCACTACTAAATTCTTTTACGTTAGACATAGGAATATGTTTCGCAATAAGCTGTAATAATTTTTCAATTTGTACTGCTGAAAGTGCGGTTGGAGTTCCGCCGCCTAGAAAAATCGTTTCCACATTAGTAAATGCTTCAGGCATCTTGTTGACGGTCATCTCCATTTCACGTCCAAGCGCTTCGATATATTCATCTACAGGCTGATTTTTAAAAAACACTTTATTAAAATCGCAGTAATTACAAATTTGATGACAAAAAGGAATGTGAATATATACACCTCTAGCCATTTCAATCACTTCCTTTATATATAATTCAATGTTCTTATTCATTTTATCTTTTCTTCGTTAAAATACAATTAATACGAAGAAACAAAAAAACCGTACTCAAGTTAGAGTACGGGAGCGATTATTACATTGAGAAAATCGGTTCTTCTTTATTGACCATCATAATTAAGTCAATGGCATTTAATTTTGGTAATTTTGCTGAGAAAGCCTTTGCTTCTTCCACTGTTCGGAATTGGAATGAGTCTAATTCTTTCATTAGTTCGTATTGATTGTCAACTAAACGGATCATATAAAGCCTTACAGTTGGGCAGCAGTATTTTGATGCATCAAAATTTTCCCCCGCTACGACGATTCCTACATTAGCAGAGTTCTCGCTAACAATGGTCTCAATAATATGTAGTTCATCTAAAATAAACCACTCTGGCACAATAAGTTGAATTTGATTATTCATAAAATCCATCCCCTAACTGAAGTTAATTCGTTTTGAATTGTATTTAGAACACATTTAACACCATTACGCATTTCCCTAAATTGAAAAATTATCAAATTTATCTATTTAACGGTTAAATACAAGCATATTTTTCTCTATATCTACTAATTCTCAGTAATTACTAATGCATGTAATTATTCGTTACCCATATTGTACTACAGTCAATATTTTAATAAAAGTGTCATTTTTGAAAAAATTCTTAACATTTTAAATTGAAAATTAAGCAATTTATACCATTACTTTTTTTAACATAAAAGTATTTTTATTAACAAATTAAGTGTTAATTCTCTTTGAAATGGTGCTTTTTTATTTTTTTTATTAAAAAATGGGGCTTTTATTTTTTACTATTTTACATTAAATCAAAATAATAACAATTATTACTGGAAATTTAAAAATGAAAACAAATCAAAAAATTCCCTCTTAAGACACAATTTCGTCAATTTTAATGGATTATTTAAGGAACTTATTATAAATCTATGCCCAAAACTATTTAGGCTATAAATTTCCATAAAAAAACTGCACTTGTAAGTTTGTCACTTACGAGTACAGTATAGTTAAAATTACATAAACTCTTTAATTAATTGATCGAATTGTGCTTCTGATAAGCTAATATCGATATCTGTTAATGGAAGCTCAGAGTAACCTTTAACTTTATCTTGATAAGAAGTCGTTTCTTGATCGTGATAAATAATTCCTGTTACTAATCCTTCATTCTTCATGACCGTTTGCATTGCTAGCTCACGATTTGTATTGTCGTAACCTTCGATATCGGATAGTTTCGTTAAGTTTTCTTTAAACCATTCATACGTATTGACTTTGTTGTATGTGACACATGGTGAGAATACGTTAATGAATGAGAAACCTTTATGATTTAAACCAGCTTCGATAATCGCTGTTAATTCTTTAATATCAGTTGAGAAGCTTTGTGCAACAAATGTAGCTCCGCTTGTTAATGCCACTTCTAACGGTTTTAAAGACGGCTCAATCGCACCACCTGGCGTTGATTTCGTAATGAAACCAGCTGCCGAACGTGGAGATGTTTGCCCTTTTGTTAAACCGTAAATTTGGTTATCCATAACAACGTAAGTGATATCAATATTACGACGAATTGCATGGATTGTGTGACCCATACCGATTGCAAAACCATCACCGTCACCACCTGAAGCGATAACTTTTAAATCTTTGTTGGCCATTTTTAAGCCTTGTGCGATTGGTAATGCACGACCGTGAATGCCGTGGAAACCATAAGAGTTAATATATCCAGAAATACGACCTGAACAGCCGATACCTGAGATAACCGCTAATTCATTCGGCTCATAGCCTACGTTTGCTGCAGCACGTTGGATCGCAGCTTGAACGGAGAAGTCACCACAACCTGGGCACCAGTTCGGTTTTACGGAATTTCGGAAATCTTTAAATGTTGCCATGATTAAATTTCCTCCTTCACTAAGTTTGTTAATTCACGAGGTAAGAATGGTGTGCCATCGTATTTTAAAATTGATTTCATCTTCGCGTGACCGCCAATGCTCATTTTTATGATTTTTGCTAATTGACCTGTTGCGTTATTTTCAACGACGATGACTTTTTTCGCTTTATCCATTAATGCAGACATTTCTTCAGCAGGGAATGGGTGAACTAATTTAATATGTGCATGGTTCACTTTTACACCTTCTGCATTTAATGCTTCTTGCGCTTCTTCTAATGCACCGCGTGTAGAGTTAAAGCCTACTAATAATACGTCTGCCTCATCATGTGGTGCATTCGTATATACAGCATTTTTAAAGTTTAATGCTTGTAATTTACGCATACGTTTATCCATTTGCGTACGACGATTACCTGTTGCTTCTGATGGCTTCCCAGTTTCATCATGTTCAACACCAGTTACATGGTGAATACCACCTTTTGTTCCGGGTAAAATACGTGGTGAAACACCGTCTTCTGTATTTTCAAAGCGCTTGAAGTAATCTTTTGTTTCTTCATCTTCAACTGAATTCACAATTTTACCGCGGCGAATTTCAATTTTGCTGTAATCAAATGGTTCTACAGTTTGCTTACCTAATGCTAATTGTAAATCGGTCATAACGATAACTGGTAACTGTAATTCTTCTGCGATATTAAACGCTTGAATCGTATCGTAAAACGCTTCTTCCATTGTTGAAGGTGCGATTACAACTTTCGGGATTTCACCGTGTGTACCATAGATCATGGCCATTAAATCCGATTGCTCTTGCTTTGTTGGTAAACCTGTTGATGGGCCACCACGCTGCGTATCAAAGATAACAAGCGGTTGCTCTGTCATGCCTGAAAGACCGATTGCTTCCATCATTAATGAAAGACCAGGACCAGCTGAGGCTGTAAATGCACGAACACCACCATAGTTTGCACCAATCGCCATTGTTGCAGCTGCGATTTCATCTTCTGTTTGAATAACCGCGCCACCTACTAAAGGAAGCTTTTTAATCATGTATTCCATGATTTCAGAAGCTGGTGTAATTGGATATGCTGCCATGAAACGAGAACCTGCTGCAAGTGCACCTAGTGCTACTGCATCATTTCCAATCATGAACATGCGGTGTTTACCGTCTGCCGGGACTAATTGCCATGCGCCAACACGTTCTCCAATTTGTTCTGCGATTGCTGCGCGACCGCGTTCAATAGCTTCGATGTTTTTCGCAACAACTTCTTCGCCTTTACGGCCGAAAATTTCGTCTACAACACTTTGGAAAACCGATTCATCTAAATTTATAAGAGCTGCTGTTGCTCCAATTGCAACCATGTTCTTCATTAATGAAGTACCTAGTTCTGCAGCGATTTCAGTAAATGGCACTGCATAAAGTGGTGCCACTGAGTCTTCAGGATTTTTTGGATTAAACTTTGCATCCGCTAAAATAATACTCGATGGTGTTAATTCTTTATAGTTTACGTCGATTGTTTCTTGATCGAACGCCACTAAAATATCTAAATCGTCCGCAATCGAACGTACTTCGGTTGGACGAACCGTAATTTTATTATTCGTATGGCCACCTTTAATACGAGAAGAGAAATGACGATAACCGTATAGGAAATAACCTAAACGATTCATTGCCATCGAGAAAATTTCACCAGTACTCTCGATCCCTTCACCTTGTTGCCCACCGACTTTCCATGAAAGCTGATGTAACATGTCAACATCTCCTTAAGATTGCTTTTTATATAGTGAATAAAGCCTTAACAAAAAGCTTTATTTTTTACGTTAGCCGTGTAAAAAACAGCTAGTTAGAGATCAATTATGCCTCCGCATAATTGCGTACGAATTAGGCTTTGTGCTTGCACAAAGAACTCCATACCAAATTCATGACATCCGCCAGAGGCAAATCCTTTCAGCAGGTGTTTGGTTACCTGTTGAAAGGATATAAATTCCTACATTAGTTTAACATGAAGTGTGTAAGGGTTCTATTGCAAATGTCATATTGAGACAAAAAATCAGACCTTTGACGGAAAGTTTTTTACACAATGTTCAACAACATGGATTTTTCCTTATATAATAGGAACGGCAATCTTTTAGAAACGTTCCCACAAATACGAAAAAACACTTATACAAATGATTTAATTATCATTTGTATAAGTGTTCAAATTTATTCAAATTATTAACGTGTTCTTTTTTCAACGAGTAGTTTTAATGCCGTACGATCTTCACCAGCGATAACGATATCTGCGAAAGCGGGTGCGCAAATTAAATCCGTCCCACTAGGTGCAACAAATCCACGAGCAATGGCTACCGCTTTAATCGCTTGATTGAGTGCCCCAGCACCTACTGCCTGCATTTCTGCATATCCTTGATCTCGTATAACTGCCACGAGTGCCCCTGCAACAGAATTGGGATTAGAACGAGATGATACTTTTAATGAATCCACAGCTATTCCTCCTCAACTAGTACTACTTCTTTGTTAGACAAAAATTTATTGCCTGTACGTCATTGTATGCGCTACGATTCTGAAATAGAATTCGAAAATTGTAACTATTTAAGTGAATTACTCAACAAAATTGTACTCTTCATAATATTTCTGATGCCCGGGTGTTACATAATTATTTAATACAACCCCTAAAATTTTCGACTGAGAAGTAGACAAAATTGCTGTCGCTTTTTGGACAGCGCTCTTTTCGACAACACCAGCATTTACAACTAATATCGTGCCATCACATTTATTTGCCAATATTTGTGAATCCGATACAGATAATAATGGTGGTGAGTCGATAATAATGATGTCAAAATCTTTCTTAACATCAAGGAGTAATGCATCCATCGCTTTTGAAGAAAGTAATTCAGATGGATTTGGTGGAATGGGGCCACTTGTTATGACATAAAGTCCAACTATAAATGTCTCTTGTATAGCCTCATAAAAAGCTGCCTTTTTTGCAATTACATTGGATAAACCTACTTTATTGAAGGTTTTAAATGTTTGATGCAAAGTAGGTTTTCGCATATCTGCATCAATAATTAAGACTCTTTTCCCTTCCTGGGCAAATACTACCCCAAGATTAGCCGCATTCGTAGATTTCCCTTCCCCTGGTGTAGACGAGGTAACTAAAATTGTTTTTAATTCTTGGTCAGGCATTGAAAATGTGATGTTTGTACGAATCGTACGAAATTGCTCTAAAATGAATGATTTTGTTTCAGAAATCGTGACAAGCTTTCGAGCTACTTTTGAACTTTCTAACTTGTTTTTCTTTTTTCTACTCAGTCTAAACATTATAGTTCCTCCTAGCTCTACGTGAAATAAGGGAAGATCTTTTTTCCTTCTCTTCAACAATTGAACCTACTACGCCTATAACTGGTAAACCTAAAATCTCTTCAATATCCTTTTCATTCTTTATCGTTGTATCTAAAAGTTCCATTAGAAATGCAATCCCTACACCTAACATAAGACCAATAACTGCCGCAATTGCAATATTCAACCTCTTATTTGGTTTTACTGGACTTGGGGTATCACTTAGTTTTGCGGCTGATAAAATCGTAATATTATCAACACTCATGAGCTTCGGAATTTGTTTTTTAAACACTTCTGCCACTGTATTGGAAATTTCAACAGCCTGTAACGGATTGGCATCCAACACGCTGATGTTTACAACTTTCGAGCCACTTTCATTTGACACTGATATTTGGCTCATTAATTGTCCCGGCGTTACATCTAACTCAAGTTCTTCTATGACCGGAGTTAAAATAACCGGACTTGTTATGATGACATTGTAAGTATTAATTAATCGTAAATCTGTTTCTGTTGAATTCCATGAATATGCTTCCTCAGGATTACTATTTTGATTTACTAAAATTTGCGTTTGCGCTTGATAGATTGGGGTTAATACATAAAAACTAATACCAGCACTTATTCCAACACTGATAACCATTAGGATAATAATTAGTAATAATCGTTTTCGTATTATTTTTGCGATTTCTTGTAAGCTGATAGTTTCTTCCAATTATAGTGCCCCCTTGAACCATGGTTATTAATATTTACTAGTAAATATTAATTACTAACTTATCGTTTTATATAATTAAAGTAATAACTAGTATTCTCACCTATTATGGTATGAGACGAAAAGTAGAAATATTCCTATAATAGCAATTTTCTATGCAAAAAAATTCTAAAGTAAGAACTATACTTTAGAATGTCCTTTTATAACTCTTTTTTCATTCTGAACATTATTTATAAACGTTCTCTTCTTGTAATAATTGAAGCATTTTATTTTTATAGCCTTCAACACCTGGCTGATCAAAAGGATTGACCTGTAATAAGTACGCACTCATTGCACATGCTTTCATGAAAAAATATAAAAGATAGCCTAAATGATAGGCATCTAGACACTCAAGTTCTAGTTGAATAATAGGTACGCCTCCATCCGCATGAGCCATAGCTGTACCTTGTTTAGAAATTGCATTGATTTCGTTAAAACTACGGTTTGATAAATAATTTAGTTGATCATCGTTTCGATCATCATATGGTACCTGATAATCATCCAGAATCTCCTTGAAATGAAGTAATGTTTCAAAAATAATCGGGTTACCATCTTGTATGAACTGTCCTATTGCATGTAAGTCGGTTGAATAACTAACTGTAGCAGGAAACAATCCCCTTTTTTCCTTTCCTTCACTTTCACCAAATAATTGCCTCCACCATTCATGAAGTTTTGTAAGACTTGGTTCAAAAGAGGCTAACAGCTCAACTTGATAGCCCTTTTTGTAGAGCGCGTGTCGTATAACCGCATAACGATAAGCTTCGTTTTGTTCGAGGTTTTCATTCTTTAGCAAAGTTGCAGCTTTTTTTGCTCCTTCTAGTAACTTTTCAATATCAACACCTGCAACAGCAATTGGTAACAGTCCTACTGGTGTTAATACAGAATAGCGGCCCCCAATATTCGCTGGAATTACAAATTGACGATAACCAGAATTCTCTGCAATTTTCTTTAATAATCCCTTTTCAGCATCCGTTGTCACGATAATCCGATTGTGTGCTTCATCCCCGTACCGCTTTTCCATGTATTTTCGGAATACACGAAAGGCTAATGCAGGCTCCATTGTTGTACCAGATTTCGAAATAACATTTACATATATTTCTTTATGTTCAAGACTACCTAACAGCTGTCGTATATAAGCACCACTCATATTTTGACCAACATAGACAACTTCAATCCCATTTGCACAATCACCAAAGTATGGCGTTAACGCATCTTGAATAGCTTTTGCGCCTAAAAATGAGCCCCCTACACCTATAACTACTAATACATCCGCCAACATTTTAATTTCATTTGCGATACGTTGAATTGATTTCACCATCTCAACATTATTTTCTATTGGGGAATTGAGCCAGCCTGTCATTTCAGTATTTGTTTCTTCTAAATAGCGATGAATTGCTGCTACCGATTCAGTATATTCTCCCCACTCAATTTGAATTAAGGATTCATTTAAAATACCGGTTTGGAGTAATTGAATCATCAGTTTTCCTCATTTCACATTTTATTAAGGAAATACTTCCATATCTCACGATTGTTAGTTTACAAAGAAGTAATGAAAGTAAATTGCTATAAACATACATTTGTTGCAGGAGTAAATTAATAGAATGAATATGCATTTTATATAAAATTAAACTTCTCTAATATATGTTTTGCTTCCCTTAAAAATTACTGACAAATAACAAAAGCAGTTTTTAGACATAAAGGGCGCTATTTCACTGTTTTCCGACTACACAATTAGAAAATAAAAAACTGAATCCCAATATATAGAATCCAGTCCACTTATCCATTTATTTGAGATTACTTTTCTATATACTCCGTATTTTTTTCTCCACTAACATTCTTCAACCAATTCATATTTTCGACACTCCACCGAATCGTTTGGCGAATGCCTGATTCAAATGTATATATTGGCCTCCAGCCTAATTGCTCCATCTTAGTCGGATCAATAGCATAACGTTTATCATGACCTAAACGATCCTCGACAAATTCGATTAGTTCTTCAGATTTACCTAATGTTTGAATAATTGTTTTCACCACTTGTAAATTCGTGCGCTCATTATGGCCACCTATATTGTATACCGCTCCATTCACACCTTCGTGTAATACTAAATCAATAGCCGTACAATGATCGAACACATGTAACCAGTCCCGAATATTTTGACCATCTCCATATACAGGAATCCTTTCATTATTTAATACACGAGAAATAGTTAAAGGAATTAACTTTTCTGGAAATTGATAAGGACCATAGTTATTAGAACAGCGTGTAATATTCATCGGTACTCCATAAGTATGATGATAAGCATGTACTAACAAATCTGAAGATGCTTTACTTGCACTATATGGACTATTTGGTTTTAATGGTGTTTCTTCTGTAAAAAAAGTTGTTGGGTCAAAATCCAATTCCCCATATACTTCATCTGTTGATACATGAACAAATTTTGTAATGCCTACACTCCTTGCTGCTTCTAATAAAACTTGTGTACCTAAAACATTTGTTTGCACGAAAATACTGGGATCTGTAATGGAACGATCCACATGACTTTCAGCGGCAAAGTGGACGACAAAATCAAATTGTTCTTTTTCAAAAAGAGAAAGAATTACATCATGATCCACAATATCTGCTTTAACAAAATGATAATTTTCTTGTTTTTCTATAGCCCGATGTTTGGTTAAGTCACCTGCATACGTTAATACGTCAACATTATATATTTCATACTCAGAGTACTTTTCGACCATATATTGAATAAAGTTACCTCCAATAAACCCCGCTCCACCAGTAACCATAATTTTTTTCTTTTTCATCCTACTCACCTCTTTTGAATTTGTTCAACCGAAATAAAAAAACTCTACATTGTCACATGAGAGTTGTTTATGAATATGAAATTTCCACCAAATATTTACCATATTCCGTCTTCAAAAGAGGCTCGGCAAGATTTAGTAACTGTTCCTTTGTTATATATCCTCTTCTAAATGCTATTTCTTCAATGCAAGCAATATATAATCCCTGCCTTTTTTGTATAGCCTCTACAAAATTTGAAGCCTCTAGTAATGACTCATGCGTTCCCGTATCTAACCAAGCCAAGCCCCTACCAGTCAGTTCTACTTTTAATTCACCTCTTTGAAGGTATTCATTTAGAATAGAAGTAATCTCCACTTCACCCCGTGCTGAAGGCTTTACGTTTTTGGCAATATCAACTACCTTATTATCAAAAAAATATAAACCCGGAACTGCGTAGGAAGATTTAGGATTTTCAGGCTTTTCTTCTATAGATATAGCATTCTGTTGCTCATCTACCTCTACTACACCATAGGCTCTAGGATCATTGACATAACAACCAAAAATAATGCCACCTGTCGACAAAGACGCAGCTTCTTTTAAACAATTACTCCAATTAGAACCATAGAAAATATTATCACCTAAAACTAATGCGACTGACGAATTATTAATAAACTGTTCTCCAATTATAAAAGCTTCTGCAAGGCCATTAGGATTTTCTTGCACAGCATATTTAAAAGTTATTCCTAACTTACTGCCGTCTCCTAAAAGTTCTTTAAACCCTTCAATATCTCGAGAAGTAGAAATAATCAGGATTTCTTTTATACCAGCAAGCATTAATACAGAAAGCGGATAATAAATCATCGGTTTATCGTATATAGGTAACATTTGTTTAGAAATAGATTTCGTCAGAGGATACAGTCTAGTTCCTGAACCTCCAGCTAAAATAATTCCTTTCATCGGATAAACACCTCTAATTCTTGGTAATTCCATAACTTTGGAAGCTAATACTTTTTGACTTAATAATTCCACAAATTCTATCAATTTCTTCTAGTCTTAAACCTGCATACAGTGGGAGCGTCAAGACTCTTTCTGATATATATTTGGCAACTGGCGTCAAATCAGAAGTAAATCTATCTCGATAACAATCTAAGTCATTTGTTAGTGGATAAAAATACCTTCTAGCAAAAATATTGTGTTTCTTTAATTCTTCAAGAACCTCATCTCTGGAAAGTTGAAAGCCATCAAATACAACTGGAAAGTAAGCATAATTATTGCTTACTCCTACTTGTGGACGAGGTAATTTGATGCCTTTAATATCTCCAAGATGTTCCATATATCGCTCAAATACTTGCCTTCTCTTTTGAATTTCTTGATTTACATGTCTAAGATTACAAATGCCCATAGCAGCTTGAAATTCATTCATTTTAGCATTTCCACCAACATAATCTATAGTTTCTTGTCCAGTAATACCAAAGTTTTTATAAGCATTAAATAAATTTTTCAAACTAGGATCATTGAAAGTTAATGCTCCGCCTTCAATCGTATTAAATACTTTTGTTGCATGAAAACTGAACATGGAAGCATCACCAAAGCTTGCTACACCTTTACCATCTATAGTGACCCCAAAAGCATGCGCAGCATCGTATATTACCTTAAGATTATACTTTTTTGCTATTCTTTCAATCTCATTTACATTGCAAATATTACCATATACATGAACCGGTATAATGGCTGATGTTTTATGTGTTATTAAATTCTCAAGCATTTCCGTGTTCAGGGTATAATCATCTGGATTAATGTCGCAGAAGATTGGGGTTAAACCGTTTCTTACAATTGCATGAGTTGTAGATGCAAATGTAAAGGGAGTAGTGATAACCTCCCCAGTTAAATTTAAGGCTGCAATTGCGTATTCTAAGGCTAGATGCCCATTAGAAAATAGCGAAACATGAGGCGTTTTAAGAAAAGACTCCAAGTTTTTTTCTAATTGATTATGTTTTACACCCATGTTAGTTAGCCATTGACTATCCCATAAACTCCTAATTTCCTCAGAAAACTCTTCAAACTTTGGCATAGATGATTGCGTTACTTGTATTGGTTTCATTGTGTCACCCTTTAACCTCAGTTATTTTCCCACTAATGAATTATCAATATTCACCTTCACCCATTTTGTCATATTCTCCACCTTATCCAACATTTCATCCATTGAGGAGAACTGCAAAATCATTATTCCCACCTTCGCATGGGCTCCTGTTAGTGCTGAAATTTTCTCACCCTGATTTACCAGTAGTTCACATTCGATAATATTTTTTTGAATTTCTTCATGAATATCAACGCCTTTAAATATTCCACTATTCTGGCTATTCAGTAAATAAACAGCCCAGTATCCTTTTGGTTCAACCATTGTTAAATCACTACAGTTCTCTCCTAATGCGGCTTTAATCGTATATTCAACCATATCAATTCCAGTTGCATAGTTTATTACCTGTGGATACAAGTCACCACCATTTCTTGCACCCATCTCAATAAAATAAATATCTTCTTTATCGTCAATTCTTATATCAAAATTGTAAGCACCTGTTTTCATATTTAATAAATTTAGTGCTCTTTGGATTTCATGATGAATTTTATCTTGAATACGCTCTGGCAAAGCACATGGCCAACTAGCGCTTATTGGGACAAACGGATTAATTTGGGAATCTGGGAAATGTTCATTGGCTAAACACCGAAATACAAATTTCCCATCTACAGAAAATCCATCTCCCCCAATATGATAACCGGATTTTTCAATATACTCTTCTATAATAAAACGTTTAATTCTTGAATAACTTAATGCATCTTTTACTTTTTCTCTAAGAAGATCTATTGAATCAATTTTTGAAACTCCTTTACTCCCTGATGAATCAACTGGCTTTACCATCACAGGCATTTTGAAGCTATGAAATTCAGCTTCAGCTTCTTCAATCGAAGAATATCCTTTCGCTTTTGGCACATTAAAGTTATTTTGCTTCAGAAACTCTCTAAACCTATCTTTATTCGACAGTATCTCCACCGATTGATAGGGATTTGAAGGCAATCCTAACTTTTCAGCAACATAAGCTGCTGTTGGTGCTGCAGGATCGGATGCATAACATACAATTCCATCTATTTTTAATGTACTCGCTAAAGATAAGACAGCTTCTTTATCAGTTGTACTGACATTGTAATATTCATGTGCATATTTATGACCTGGATTATCTTCTAAATAATCACAGGTTACAACGTAATGCCCTAAATCTCTTGCTGCTTTAATAACTGGAATTTGAGAATGAGCTCCACCGAGCATTAATAATTTTTTCATTTATTTATACCTCGCTTATTATTTTTGAGTAAGAATCGATATTAATTTAACTTATAAATAGGCTTGTTCATTTGTAACTAAGCCTTAAATTAATATCCCATAAATACTCCTTCAAAGTTCGAAGGTATTCCTTTGTACTAATCGGGTAGCTAGCCACATGTAATGTAATCTAATGAATGCTTTTACTTAATTCTTTATTAAAGAATCATCTACAATGATTTGAAGCCAATTAGGCATATTATCCATCTTCTCTAACATTTCTTCCATCGAAGAATACTTAAGTACTAACGTTCCTATCTTCAAATGAGACCCAGAAAAAGCGTAAATAGGATCACCATTTTTTGCTGTTATTTCATACTCTACTAGATTGTTTTCTTTTAATTCTTTGTGGAATTCTACTCCCTTAAAAATTCCACTATTCAAACTATTAACCGCATAACCCGCCCAAAAACCTTTTGGCTTAGTAAATATTAAATCACTACAGTCTTCACCTAGCGCTCCTTTAATGGTGAATTCAACCATATCGATATCTGTTGCATATTTCGCTACTTGAGGTATCCAGTCCCCGCCATTTCGTGCGGCTAGTTCTATTAGGTATACATCTTCATTTTTATCAACCAAAATATCGAAATTATAAGCACCAGTTTGCATATTTAGTAAATCCAAAACTCTTTGAATTTCATTATGGATTTTATCCTGTATATGATCAGGCAAGTTGCTTGGGAAACTGTATCCAACTGGTACAAATGGATTAATAGAAGTAGAAGAGAAGTGTTCATTCGAGAAGCATCGGAAAACTAATTTACCATTTACAGAAAAGCCATCACCACCAACTTGATAGCCACTTTTTTCAATATATTCTTCAATAATAAAACGATTAATTTTTGAATAACTTAATGCATCCTCAACTTTTTCCTGTAATTGCTCAATTGATTCAATTTTTGAGACCCCTCTACTACCACAACAATCAACTGGTTTAATCATCACTGGCATGTTAAAATTGTAAAAATCCGCATTAGCTTCTTCAAAAGAGTTATATCCTTTTGCTTTAGGTACTTTAAAATTATTTTCTTTTAAAAACGCTTTAAACAGGTCCTTCCTAGTTAAAATCTCAACTGATTTATAAGGGCTTGTTGGAAGACCTAACTTTCCAGCAACATAAGCAGCTGTTGGTGCTCCATAATCTGAGGCATAAGAAACAATACCATCTATTTCTAATGACTTAGCTAGGGCTAAAACTCCTTCTTTATCAGTAGTACTGACACTATAAGATTCATGAGCAAAATGTTGTCCCGGATTATCTTCTAAATAGTCAGTAACAATAACATAAACTCCCAGTTCTTTAGCAGCTTTAATCGCTGGAACTTGAGTTTGAGCGCCACCTAACATTAATAACTTTTTCATATATACACCTCATTTATTTTTTTGAGTAATCAGAGGAAAACATTTGATACTTCAACATCGATATTTTTCTCCTGTATATTTACCTTCACCCAGCTACTAATACTATCCATACTTTCTAGCATTTCATACATTGATGAAAAATTTAACAAAAGCGTTCCGACACTTTCGTTCATTTTTATTACGTATCCAGAAGGAAGCTCAGAATTATATTTTATTAGATATTTTTGAAACTCCTTCTTAATCTCTATACCTTTAAATACTCCAGATTGCTCACTAATTATTGTATAAATAGCCCAATATCCACTTGGTTCAACTATCTCTAAATCACTACAATCTTCAGCTAATGCAACCTTAATTGTATATCCAATCAAATCAATACCTTCTACATGTTCTATAACTTGAGTTAGGTCACCACTATTTCGAACACCGATATCTAAAATATATACATCTTCTTTATAATCAACTAGAACCTCAAAAATTAATGGACCAGTTTTCATATTTAATAAATTCACTAACCTTTGAATTTCAGCATGGATTTTTCCTTGTAAGTGTGCAGGTAGATTGCACGGCCAGCTCTCACCTGTTGGTAGAAATGGATTAAAAGATTTTGTTTCAAAATGGATATTAACTAGTCTTGAAAATGCAAGCTTCCCATTTACAAAAAAACATTCACCGCCAATTTGATATCCCTGTCTTTCAATATATTCCTCGATAATAAAACGTTTTTCTCTTGAAAAAGATAAAGCATACTCCACTTTCTCTGGCAAGAGTTCTATTGAGTTAATTTTTGATACACCCCTACTGCCAGAAGAATCAATCGGCTTGACCATTATCGGCATTGTAAAAGTATGAAAATCTACTTTAGCTTCACCTAATGTGGCGTACCCTTTTGCTTGTGGTACATTAAAATTATTTTCCTTCAAAAAGAATCTAAACATATCTTTATTAGATAATATTTCTACCGATTTATATGGAAAAGAAGGTAAATTTAATTTTTCAGCAACATAGGCAGCCGTTGGGACTCCGGGATCTGAGATATAACAAACAACACCATCAATGTGTAATGACTTTGCTAATTTTAAAATAGCTTCTTTGTCCGTTGTACTAACATTATGGTACTCGTCAGAAAATTGATGTCCTGGATTATTCTCTAAATAGTCAGCAGTTACAACATAATACCCCAGCTCTTTCGCTTTCTTTATTGCGACAACTTGAGCTGGTGAACCACCAAGCATTAATAGTTTTTTCATCTTTTATACCTCTTAGTTAGATTCCATTTTCATTTTACATAAGCACGACTCAAACGAATGAAGTTTCTTGTAATAATGACCTATAAGGCACAATCTCCCGTAATACTTCCTCTAAAATTTCTAAGCCCCTTTGAAGATTTTCTTCTGTAATTGTTAGAGGTGGTATGAGCTTTATAACAGAACCGTTTCTTCCTGCCTTTTCAATTATTAATCCCCTATTGAAACATTCCTTGATAATCTTTGAGCAGATGCTCGAATCTTCTAACTTACTAAAATCAATGCCCCAAATCATACCCATTCCTCTTATTTCAATCCTTGAATCTATAGTACAA
This sequence comes from Lysinibacillus sp. 2017, assembly GCF_003073375.1. Classification (NCBI taxonomy): domain Bacteria; kingdom Bacillati; phylum Bacillota; class Bacilli; order Caryophanales; family Bacillaceae; genus Lysinibacillus; species Lysinibacillus sp. 2017. The sequence continues at coordinate 1,086,454 of NZ_CP029002.1, read as the reverse complement.
ACTCGATTTTCTAAAAAGTCTTTAATATAACTCGCTTTACTGCAAACACTATTATCTAAATCTAACTTATCACGTAATTTTAATGATGCTACTGAAGCTACAAATGCTAGTTGATTGCCTCTAAAAGTACCATTATGTTCACCCGGTTTCCAAATATCAAGTTTCGGTTTCATTAGTAATATTGACATTGGTAAGCCATAACCACTTATAGATTTAGACAATACAACCATATCAGGAACAATATTAGCCCTTTCAAATGAAAAGAAGTCCCCTGTTCTTCCACACCCAACTTGTATATCATCACATATTAATAAAATATCGTGTTTTTTGCATATACTCGCTACTCCCTGTAACCATTCATTTGAAGCAACATTAACGCCACCTTCTGCTTGTATAGTTTCTAAAATAATAGCAGCAGGTTTTTCAATTCCGGAGTGATCATCTTCCAAAATCTTTTCCATATAATCTAGCGTATCAATATTTAACGAACCATCTGGATACGGCATAAAAGTTACGTTAGAAAGCGGCATTCCAGCACCTTCTCTAGAAGAAAGATTACTTGTTGTAGCTAAACTTCCTAATGACATACCATGAAAGCCACCCATAAAGGCAAATATATTACTTCTTTTTTTAGTCTTTCTTGCTAATTTTAATGCCGCTTCTACAGCATTAGTTCCTGTAGGACCACAAAACTGAATTTTATAATCTAAGTTTCTAGGTTTTAGTATATTTTCAACAAATTCATTAATAAAATTTCGCTTTGCATTTGTATACATATCTAAACCGTGCGTAATACCATCGTTTTCAATATAATCCAATAAACATTTTTTAATATATTCATTATTATGTCCGTAATTTAGTGCACCTGCTCCAGCGAAAAAGTCTAGATATTCTTTACCCTCTTCAGAATAAATTAATTCATTTTTAGCTTTATAAAAAACATCCGTATATTGTCTGCAATAGGAACGCACTACGGATTCATAGTTTTCAAAAATATCCATTCTTATAACCCCCATAAAATTTACTATTATCATACAATTAATGTATTCAAGGAATTATACAATTATGACTACATAGAACTTTTGCATATAATTAAAATTCCTCTATTCAATAGATAGAAAAGTAGGTGTTTTTATACATATTCTCTATTAACAGAATAAGCAAATAACACTCATTGTTTTCCATGTGTTGGTAATTAAGCTACGATTACTAACCCTTCAACGAAGAAGAGCTTTATATGGAATGTCAACACTAAACTAGACAAAAATTATAGGGGCTGTTGCTTAAATTCCATAGGAGTTATATAACCTAGTGTTCCGTGAATTCGTAGGTTGTTGAACCAGTGGACGTAATCCCCAAGTTCAAGAGAAAGGGAGATGAAGTGGGCTTGATTAGCGAATTTCGTTTTAAATACCTTAAACGTTGCTTCAGCCCGTTCTTACCACTTCCAACACTTACATAACTCTTTTAATAAATCTCTTCAGTTGGGACTTTCTTATTCCTTTTAAATATTTCTTTCAACGTCATGACTAAATAAATAAAACATTCTAATCTAAATATTTTAGCTAGCCCAATATATATCGCTACGCCAGTAAAGATTTGCATAGTGATTGTTACCATATCTGATAGTCCCAGCCATTGAATGCTATATACAATAGCACCCATTATTAACGCTATTAATAAAGAGGGCAGAATATCTTTTAACTGCTCCTTTACACTATAATTGAGTAATGTTAAATTTGGATAAGCATTAATAATCGCAGCTAAAACTCCACCCACAAATGAACCTATAGCCATTGCATGAACACCTAAAGGTATACTAATAATTAAAATAGTTATACCAATTATTTTTTTTACAATTTCAAGTTTTAAAAAAATATCACTACGACCTAATGCATTTATTGCTTGTAAATTGGCTGTATGAATTGGCCATAACGCATATACAGCACAAAAAATTTGTAAAAATAGAACGGCTGGGAGCCATTTTTCCGTTAACAATATCTTCACCAAAGGCTCTGCAATAACAGCTAGACCAATCATCATTGGAAAGACAATAAATGAGCTTGTTACAATTGATCTTCGTACCATTTCTTTTATTCTTTGCTTGTTATCTTGTTGAGAAGATAACGCAGGAAAAATAACTGATTGAATGGAACCGTTTATGTTATAAATAAGTAAACTAGGGAACTGTTCTCCCCTATTGTAAAATCCTAAAATTGCTGGACTGAACATTTTACCTATAATAAGGCTTCGAATATTCGAATATATAGTATCAATCAATGCAGCCGCTAGTAGCTTCCAGCCAAATGAAAATAAACTAACCAGTCTTTCTATAGAAAAGAATAATTTAGGTTTCCATTTTACTGTATACCACAAAGTTAATGTAACAATTAACTGATTCGTTAATTGCTGGACTACTAAAGACCAAATTCCAAAATTGGCGTATGCCATTACTATTCCGACAACTCCAGATATTACAACTCCTCCTAAACTACTAAAAAAGAGTTTTTTAAATTCCATATTTCTTGCAATAACTGCATTTTGAATTAAATTAAAAGCGCCTAAAAATAATGTTAAAGAGAGAATTCTTAAAATAAGGGTGAGTTGAGGATGGTCAAAAAATAATGCTATATAAGGCGCTGTGATAAACAGTAATATATATAGTATGGTTGTAACGAATAAGTTTAGATAAAAGACCGAGGAAAAATCTATTTCATCAACTTTTTTCTTCTGAATAAGTGCTGTATTAAACCCACTTTGAGCGATTACTCCAGCAATAGTTATAAAAATTGATACTAAAATAATTAAGCCGAATTCTTCTGGTAGAAGTATTCGGGCCAGTATAATCATAACTATAAATTGAATACCTTGCGTTCCCCCACGTTCCATAAACTTCCATAATAATGAAGAAATTATTTTAGATTTTGTTATCTCATTGCTCACTTAATCCATCTCCTTATTACAATGTTCAACAAACTATTTTTAATGTAATCTCCCTGTTAAAATCATTATTATTATAAACATATTTCTAATAATAAAAGTATACGCCAAATAATATTCACCCAGTCTAATAAAAAGGGGAACATTATTTGGCGCTTACTCTCCTCAATGTAATCTTATTGAAAAATGGATTTGATTTTTTTCCTGTACTCAACAGCTGAAGGAAATTTAAAGGAAATGTAACTTTTAATTTTTTCAGGTCCACTCAGAAGATTTAAATAACTATTAAATTTCTTATCTTTAAGTCTCTTATAATCTCCCATCAATCTAAGCCGTTGTATTTCCCAAGTTAATTTTGAAAGTTCAATTTCACTATCATATTTTTTGTTTGTATATTCATTAAAATTTTCTAGCATTGTAATGAAGCCATTACATCGTTGTACTATTTGTTCGGTATTTTCCTTTTTCCAATTTGTTGTAACAGATCCAGGTACATTAAACCTATAAATGCACATAGATTCATTCATGTAGTATGCATATCCATAACTAGTTGCTATTAGCTTCACGGCGTTATCTCCTACAGGAGCATCAAAATACCAGTTTGGTAAGTTATCTAAAACTCTTTTAGGATAGAGAAAGGACATAGGTGGAATGAACCCTAGTAATTGTAATTCACCAGCAGAATACCTTCTACTTCTATTATTGAAGTAATTCTTATTTTCAGTTAACCAGGGGATTACTAGGCGATTTCTACCTTTATTATTTTGATCCTCAACATGAGCGTTGCTAAAACAAAATGTACATTCTGGGTTTTCCTCCATGTAGCTCACTTGCTTTTGAAGCTTATATTCATCAGTCCAATAATCGTCACCTTCACATAACGCTATATATTTTCCTCTCTGCTTTTTTCTAACAAGAGCGCTTACACTTACTCCTTTTGAATACTGATTTTCTATTTGATAAATCGGTTTAATAATGTCAGGAAACCTATTTTCATACTCTCTAATAATTTCCGCTGTTCTGTCAGTAGAAGCATCATCATGAATTATAATTTCGTATTTAAAGTTAGTCTTTTGCTTTATAAATCCTTCGATTGCATCTGCAATATAATCTTCATGATTATAAGTTATGCAACATATACTAACCATTATTTCATTAGTCATATAAAAACCCCTTTATTTTAATAACCAAATTTTATATTTTCACCTTACTTTGTGAAATATTTTCATATATCTCCATTATACGTTTTGTATTTTTTGTAGAATCATGCGTTTGAAATGCACGTTTTCTACCATTCTTAGAAAATTTTAAAGTTAACTCTTCATTTTCAAACAGTTCACAAATGTAATGAGCTAACATATAAGGTGCATCTGCTTGATAAACATAACCTTCTTCTTTGTGTTTTAACATATCAGAAACACCTCCTACATTAGAAGCAATGCAAGGTGCACCTAATAACATTGCTTCACCTAATGAGTTAGGACTGTTTTCGATGGTTGAAGGACACACAAATAAATTGGATTTTAAATATCTTTCGCACATTTGCTTTTCATCTAAAACACCTGTAAAAACAACACAATTACTAATATTTAAATTTCTAATCATTTCTTTAATGTATTTAGCATATGAAGAAAACTTAAGCTTTTCCTTAACTGTCTCGTTCCCAGTAATATCATAACCCGCAATATAAAGCTTTGTTTTCGGGAATTTTTTTAATACCATCGGTAACGCTTCTAGTACATAATGTAATCCTTTTACTGGATACGATGCCTGACTCAAAAATATTGTGTACTTCTCACATTTTTTTAGTAACCACTCATTTTTGTAAAACTCCTCTCTTAATGTTTCATTACAAAAATGGTAGTTCACATTAGGATTTATTTGAGAGGCACACGCCAAATCCCAAGTAGTTCTTCCAATAACATGCTCTGTTTTTCGAATTGCTTCAATCTCCATTAATCCTCTTTTTTTAAATTCCTTCTTTTGCTGAAGAATATTATCTTGTTTAACAAAGTCTCTGAATGTAAATCTTTTTTGAACATTCGTCGGCAAGTTCGCCAAATAGTGCTTTTCTATAACTGAAACTAAACCTTGAATATTTATTACTGTCTTAATTCCTAACTCATTACAAGCATTTACCATTGCTAATGAATGCGCAAACTCTGTCCCAAATATATGCACTATATCTGGTTGAGCTTTTTTTAATATCAGTTTTAAATAACCATTGTCTTTAATTAACTTATTATCATTAATATCTAAATGTGGAAAAGCAAAATAATCTATTTTCTCTCCTCTAAATTCCATTACATTCTTACTTTTTAATTTTGGAAAAGCAATAGAGAGGGTAATATTATCCTGAGCAGCTAAATATTTAGATGCATTAATTAACCAACCCCCAAATGGAGTTGATTTCTCATCCATTAGTCGACATACTTCGGGCAGGGGAATATTGACGAGCCATAATATCTTCATTCGTTTGATCACTCTTTTCCTTTTTGGTTTCTGCAAGAGCGTTTGTTTTAAATGCATATGGAATAAAAGGAATTGCTGGAATTATACAAAATAAAACAAATCCTATTTCATAGACATAAAGAATCGGGTTAATAAGACCGAATACAAAAATCAAAAAATAGAGTATCGTTAAATAAACATGAAACTTCATTTTCTTTAATAAGCTAAAATGGATTTTAAAATTATAATAAAGCGCTATAAACAGAGGAATGCTTGTAAATAACCCATAATAAGCTAGTAAATCGAACCATCCTGAATGGCCACCAACTAAACTCGCATTTTGATCACCAAAGGGTCCATATATACCAAAAAAAGGATTTCCCAAAAATACTTTGAGGGAACTTACATATAAATCAAATCTATTTCCTGTCTGACCATCTAATGAACTATAAAGGAATGTAGAAGCTAAATCTGTGAATTTTTCCTTTAATATTGGATCTTCACTAAAATAATTGGCTATTCCAAGAAAAAACTTTGCGATTAAAGACTCAGAAATAAATGTTATGGATATCACTGTAAATAACACCGTAATTACTAATGTTAATTTACTTCGAACAAAAAGAATTAATAATACTCCACAAAAAGTAATTAATATAGACGTTGCAAACGATGCCTTTAATAACATGAGGGAAATTATAACAATTGATAATACGATTAAAATTTTATATTTTAATGAGAATAAATTTCTTTTCATTAAGAACATGTATAAGATTGCCAACAATAAAAATGTTCCGCTGTATATAAATCCAAATCCTCCAATACCCATACGATTGTACATTTCTGAAAACTCTGGCAACCCTGTAGCAAGCTGCCTTGAAGCCATTGGGTATGTTAATAATCCAAAGTATGTTTGTAATGCGCCGATTGTAAAAAATAAGAGAAAATAAAAAGCGATTTTCCCTAATGTTTTATAATCTTTTTTATAAAACATATAATAGTGATTTATAAATAAGCCGACAAAAAAAAGAGGGAAATTAACTATGATTATATTTACACCGGCTGCTCCATATTGTAATTTTCCAACAATTACATAAGGTATGAATGTAATGAAAAATGTTAGGACAAATAACAAACTCCAAGACAATTTTTGAATAAGCCACTTTGTATCACTTGTTATGAGCCATAAAAAAAATAGTAGAATAAAAAAAATCACGCCCACTCTTACCCTAAAAAGTGGAATAGCTATCCACATAGTTATTAGAATTACTGCTACTTGATTTAATTTGTATTCTATTTTATCCATAAAATCATCCTTATTTGGATTTAGTTTCAAAAAATTAATTAATTTGAAGTCTAGCTTGCTTACTACTTTTTATTAGACAAATTATTTTATTTGCTTGAATTTGATTATTTTTTTCCCTTATTACAAACTCTTTAGCCTTAACTCCTTTTTCATGCAATTCTTCTCTTTTTTTCCCTAATATATTTTCAAGTGTCCTTGTTATTCCGGCTAAAGTTTCATCCTCAAATAAATAAACATAATCGTTATATTCATAAGGCATACCTTGAAGTGGTGTCGTTAAAACAGGAGTACCCGAAACCATATACTCCATATTCTTTGATGGAAATGAATACTTTGTAAATTCTTCATAAGATGGTCTAGGGTTTACTAAGACCGTTGCTTTTAATTGTTCATTGACTATATGTTCATTTGGCATTACACCAAAGAATTTTATTCTGTTATCTTCAATTTCACATTTTTTTATATACTCTTCCATTTCCCCTGCACCATATATCCAAAGTTTCGTATTACTTTCCTTTAACGCCATAAAAGCTTGTAATAATTTTTTCACACCATACTTTTCATAAAGAGCCCCTGCATATATCACGATTTTTTCTTTGTATTTATCTTCCAGTATGTTTGGGGTATTTCTCATATTAACATCTACCAATCCTTCAATTACTACATAAGGTCTGTTAGAAGGATTGATTAAATCGTTCATTTGCTCAGTTAAAAAAATGTAAGAATCATACCTTTGCATAAAGAAATTACATATTCCTGAATAACAGTTTAAAAATAATTTGCGAGGAAATGACTCCTTCTTTATCGTGGTATACTCCATGTAAGCAGGTATATCTGTAATAATTGCGGTACTCTTTACTTTAAAAATTTTTGCTATTAATAATGCAGCCATGGAAACACTAAGATTTAGAGGGTCAGATATTATAGCTCTTTCATACTTTCTATTTTTAAAATTCCATTGCAGAGCATTGAAAAAGCAAGTAATAAATAAATAAATATGTTTAAACATCGAAAAATTAACTATTTTTAAGTGATTATATGTTACAAAACTATTCGACTCATTAAAGTTAGATTCTTTAGTCTTTATATTTTTCAACTTTTTATTCAATTGTTGAGTAGGTGGTCTAGAAAGCACATATAAATTTTGCTTTAAATCCATTAACCCTTTACTTAGTAAACTGTGGAACTTTTGAGCCTGTTGCTGCGGTTTTATTCTGCTATTTTCATATATATGTTGGAAATACGTATCTGAGCATAAAGATGAAACGTATAATATTTTCAATGTTATTCTCACTACTCCTTAAATAAAAATTCTTTTACCTTTAAATAAAAATTTTTATTATCTTTGGTTACAGAGTAAAGAAAGGAAATCCTACCTTTTTTATAAACTTCATAATCAAACTCATTTAAATACTTAATCATTTCACTTTCCAAATTATTCATCGATGATAAAATTAGCCCCAGATTATACTTTCGTATTTCTTTCGCCAATGCGGTTCCTTCATAAGTAAGCAAAGGTTTACCATGTAATACTGCATTATATAATCGATTGGGAAGTGATGTTTTATTATTAATTCCATCCCTATATCTAAGCACATTTATTAAATCGCTTTGATTATAAAAACCTTCTTCATCTTCTTTTTTATATCTTCCAGTTATTAAAACATTGTTTATATGATTACTATTTATATATAATTTCAATTTATTATTTTCATCACTTTCACCGTGGAACTTAAGTTCAAACTTTTCATTATCTTTAATATTATTTATAAAATCTTTATTTACCTTTAAATCTCTAATTGCTCCTATATTTGCTATATATACTTTGTCTTTATTAAAGATATTTATGTCTTTTAATTCATTTATGCTAGTAACTTGTGTATTATGATTAATTACATATTTATTGCTTTTAGGGAGCCATTCTTTATATCCTGGTGAAGATAAAATTGTGGATGCTGAGCATTCTATTAATTCTCCTAAATTGAAGAAATTCAAGATTTTATTATGATCTCTAATATCAATAATGCACTTTTCTTTATATTTACTTTTTATAATCTTTTTTAGGAAGTAACTTAACTGAATACCAAACACTATTATTTTGTCATAATGGCTTGAATTCAATCTATTCATCAAAAATTTCTTGTATTTTAAATAATCAAGGAAATTTCTTTGGTGACCTTTTTTTTTATCTCTATAGGTATTCTCTTTTATTTCCTCCATCTGAAACCTATCCCAATTGATAATGTCATAATCTATATTTTGTTCAACTAATATATGTTCGTAATTTTTAACATATGGCATATACAGCATATTCGATGGACAAATTAGAGCGATTCTCATCAATTCACCAGCCCCCACACAACGCGATTTACATAATGTGTATACGACAAGATAATCCTCAATACTTTGTCCGACACATTCGTCATCTGGTAATCTTCCACAAGTCTTAACGTGTCTGCTTGCTGTGTTTCTAAAATCTCCAACCCTTGTAAAATCCGGTCCTTCTCAAGCCCTACCATCATAACCGAAGCTTCTTCCATTGCTTCCGGTCTTTCATGAGCTTGCCGAATATTGAGTGCTTTAAAACCAAGAATGGATGACTCCTCACTAATTGTTCCACTATCACTAAGAACTGCTTTTGATTTCATTTGTAGTTTTACATAATCGTTAAACCCTAAAGGCTTCATTATTTTTATTAATGTATTAAATTCAATTCCCTTACTCTCTATCATTTTCAGTGTTCTTGGGTGTGTACTTACGATGACAGGGAACTGATACTTTTCTGCAACTGCATTCAAGCTTTCCACCAAATCAAGAAAATTTACCATAGAATTAATATTTTCTTCCCGGTGCGCAGAAACAACAAAATACTTACCTTCTTCAAGCACTAATCTTTGTAACACATCCGATTTTTCAATATCTATTTTTTTCGAGTTAAGTACTTCAAACATTGGACTTCCTGTCTTAATAATTCGGTCTGCTGAAAAACCCTCTCTTAAGAGATATTCTCTAGCAATATCGCTGTATGTTAAATTAATATCTGAAATATGATCGACAATTTTCCGATTTGTTTCTTCGGGTACACGTTGATCGAAGCATCGATTACCTGCTTCCATATGGAAAATCGGTATCTGCCTTCTCTTCGCAGCAATTGCACATAAGCAGCTGTTCGTATCTCCTAATACTAAAAATGCATCAGGCTGCACTTCCTCTAATACAGGATCGATTTTATTTAAAATGTTACCTATTGTTACAGTTGCTGTCCCAGTAGCCGCATTCAGGAAAAAATCTGGCTTTTTTAAATGGAAATCTTTAAAGAAAACTTCATTCAATTCGTAATCATAATTTTGCCCTGTATGAACAAGTGTGTGTTCAATTACATTCGATTGTTCTAACTTATTTATTACGGCAGACAAGCGAATAATTTCTGGTCGAGTCCCTACTACTGTCATTACTTTTAGTTTTTTCAAGTGTTATACCTCCAAATAGAACGTATCCGGCTTTACTGGATCGAAGCATTCATTTACCCACATAACGGTCACAAGATCTGTATTTCCTACATTAACGATGGAATGTGTATAGCCTGTAGGAATATCAACAACCTGTAGCTTTTCTCCATTCACCCTGTATTCAATAATGTCATTGGAGTCTAATTTTCTGAATCGTATTAGGCCTTCACCACTAACAACTAAAAACTTCTCATTTTTCGTGTGATGCCAGTGATTTCCTTTTGTAATACCTGGCTTTGATACATTAACGGAAACTTGACCTCTATCAGGTGTTCGAATAAATTCAGTAAAAGAGCCTCTACTGTCAAGATTCATCCTAAGATCATAGGCAAATTGATCAATCGGTAAAAAGCTTAAATACGTACTATATAGCTTTTTCGTGAGAGCATCTTCCATATTCAGAATTTCCAAATTCATTCGGCTATCCCTGAAATTTGTTATTAGGTTTGCTAATTCGCTGAGTGTAATAATATGTGTTGTAGGCACAACATAGTAATCTCCGTGTACTGTTGGCAACCCACTTATCGTCCGTAAAAATTCTTCTATAACGTCATCGATATAACAAAGTGTCAGCTTAGCATCAGGATTGTTTATTTGAATATCTAAATTTCGTGCAATGTTATAGCAATAGGTAGAAACCACACTGTTATAATTAGGCTTACTCCATTTACCAAACACATTTGGTAATCGATAAACATAAACTTTTGCACCTGTTTCTTCTTGATATTGAAACACTAAATCTTCCATTGCCTTTTTGCTGTTTCCATAAGGATTATCTAATTCCGCTTGGATAGATGAAGTAGTTACAAAAGGCGCTTTCTTTCGGCTTTTCTTTAACAATTCTAGTAACTGAGAAGTAAATTCATAATTTCCTTCCATAAAATCATTTTCACTTTGAGGTCTGTTTACCCCAGCTAAATGAAATACAAAGTCACACTCATTTGCATAATTTTCGAGAAGTGCAGGATCGCTATCTCTCGTAAACTCATATATTTGACTAAATCCTCTATTTTTAAGTTCTACTATTAGATTTTTCCCTATGAATCCTTTTGCACCTGTTACAAGAATCTTCATCTATCCACTCCACCTTTATTAGTTCATAATATGAACATTTTTATTCCATTGTTTCAATTCAGCTTGAATATAGTCTAACTGGAGTAGTGTTTCTTTAACTTTTTCTATAGTTAAAATTTGTGTATTATCAGAATTGTATTCTTTAACATTTGTTAGTTTTAGGTCACCATTTTCAAAGTATTTATTATAGTTGAGGTCTCTTTGATCAGCAGGAACTTTAAAGAATCCACCTAAGTCCTCCGCCACAGCATATTCCTCTTTTGTAAGGAGTGTTTCGTACCTTTTTTCTCCATGTCTTGTACCGATAATTTTTATTTCATTATCAACATTGAATATTTCCTTAATTGCTTGAGCTAGGTCACCAATCGTACTAGCTGGTGATTTTTGTACCATAATATCTCCTGCTTCAGCATATTTAAAAGCAAATAATACTAACTCTACTGCCTCTTCTAAACTCATAAGAAACCTTGTCATATGAGGATCTGTTATCGTTAATGGCAATCCATTTTTAATTTGTTCAATAAATAAAGGAATCACTGAACCACGTGAGGCCATTACATTGCCATACCTTGTTCCACAAATTAATGTTTGTTCTGGTGAAACTGTTTTTGATTTTGCGACAAAAACCTTTTCCATCATCGCCTTTGAAATACCCATTGCATTGATTGGATAAGCTGCTTTATCCGTAGATAAGCAAATGACCTTTTTTACGCCATATGCAATTGCAGCATTTAATACATTTTCTGTTCCTAAAATGTTTGTTTTTACAGCTTCAAGGGGGAAAAATTCACATGATGGGACTTGCTTTAAGGCCGCTGCATGGAATATATAATCAACACCGTACATAGAATTTTTTAAACTATCTATATTACGGACATCTCCAAGATAGAATTTTAGTTTATCGTTGTTATATTTTTTCCGCATATCATCTTGTTTCTTTTCATCCCGAGAAAAAATTCTTATTTCTTTTATATCTGTATCTAAAAATCTTTCCATCACAGCATTTCCGAAAGAACCCGTACCACCTGTAATCATTAAAGTTTTATCCTGAAACATATCAGACCTCCATTTTAATAAGAGCTTCTTCTAGCACCGATAAAAATCGTTCTTTACTATAATTTTTACAGTAGTAGTCATATGAATTTATTGCCATTTGATCCTTTTCACTACTTCCACAAAACTGCAATATTATATTTGCCAACTCTTTATAATTTTCTGCCTCACAACATAATCCACATTGTGCTTTTTTAATTATTTGGTTTGTTTCACCATTAATTGCCCCTATTATTGGTTTCCCTGAGGCCATATATGACTGGACTTTACCAGGTATTGTAGACGAAATAGTTTTATCACCTTTTAATGTAATTAACATCGCATCTGCCATACCGTAATATTTTGGCATATCAATTAGCTGTTTTCTTCCATAGAAAATAATATTGTGAAGTCCTAAACTTTTACTAAGAAGCTTACATTCTTCTAATTTGGAACCATCTCCAACTATGTGAATAGTAATGTTAGTATGACTACGTAATTCATTTGCGGCCTTTACTATCGTATGAACACTTTGCATTTCCCCTATATTTCCAGCAAATACAAAATTAAGTTCGTTATATCTATCTACTTCTACTTTCTCTGTAAATAATTCTTCAGCATATTGCGGTAGATAAAGAATAGATTCAGTATTTAAACCTATCGTTTCTCTAAGATAGTTTATAAACATACTTGAACTAACGGCTACATAGTCTGCAGAATTATAAATCCACTTTGAAATATAAAAAAATACCTTATAAATTATTGAACCTTCTTTTATACCACCAGCAGTTAAACTGGCTGGCCAAATATCAAGGCAATAAAGTAACATCTTTTTCTTATGTTTCTTTTTATAAACCATTCCCGGAACGCCCATAATTATTGGCGAAAGTTGATTTACCAAGACCGTATCAAACTTTTCCTTCATAAAGAGGGCCTTAAATGAAGCAGAAAGTGCAAAACTAAAATAATTTAAGAAAAGGGTTAACTTATTACTTCCTCGCCCAATTTCAAAACTTCTTATTATTTTTACACCATTTATAACTTCTTCTCTTTTTTTCCCATAACGGTAATCATTAAGTACTTTTCCCTCTGGATAATTTGGGAGTCCTGTTAGTACTGTCACATTATGACCTTTTTCTACTAGTGATTCGCAAATATCTGAAATACGAAAAGGCTCAGGATAGTAATACTGGCAGATAACAAGTATTTTCATATTGAAATTAACCTCCGACTTAAGCGCAACTGTAGTTTAATTATTCTTCTAACTGCCTTTAGATTTAATAGCTCCTGTGCCTCCTTCAACAACTCCATCTGTTGTAAATATTCTGATGATAGTACCAAAGAAACACTTAATATCCATCCATAATCCTATTTTTATTACGTATTCTCCATCTAGCTTTGCCTTATCTTCAATTGTCAGCTCATCTCTACCATTAATTTGAGCCCACCCTGTTAACCCTGGTGGCACTCCATTAGCACCGTATTTATCACGTTCAACAATTAAATCATACTGATTCCATAATGCAGGTCTAGGTCCGATGAAACTAATATGTCCCATAAGAATATTCCAAATTTGAGGTAATTCATCTAAACTGGTTTTTCTTAAGATCTTGCCTATTTTAGTTAGATATTGTTCAGGGTCTTCTAATAAGTGGGTTGCTGTATCCTTAGGCGTATCGATTCTCATCGTTCGGAACTTTAAAATAGTAAAATGGCTTTTATGAATACCTACTCTTTTTTGTTTAAACAGTACCGGACCTTTCGAATCTAGTTTGATCATAGAAATCAATAGTAAAAATAAAGGTGATAGTAAAATTAATGCAGTGAAAGAGAGTATGATATCGATCAATCTTTTTACAATCATATACAAGGGGGTTACAACTCCTTGATTTTCATTTATTAAATAGCTAGCTACTAGGAAATTTATTATTAGTTAACCCACAGTTTTTTCCTTTTCTAAAGTCCATTTACCGTTAGCGATATCAACTAGTTTTATTTTTAATTGCTCTAGATCACATTCTTCTAATTCAATCAGCACAGCAGATAATAAATATTCATCCATACAATTCGCTTTACCTACGTGGATTTTAGGATAAATATGTTCTTCCTGTATTTCTGCTGCATTTAACAGTTCCTCAAACATTTTTTCACCGGGACGGATACCAGAGAATTCAATACCAATCTCTTCTTCTGTATAACCCGATAAGCGAATTAGATTTTTTGCTAGGTTAGCAATTTTCATTGGTTCACCCATATCGAGTACAAATACTTCCCCACCTTGCGCAAGTGCCCCAGCCTGTAGCACCAATCGAGATGCTTCAGGGATAGTCATAAAATAGCGAGTCATTTCTGGGTGTGTGACAGTGACAGGTCCACCTGCTGCAATTTGCGCTTTAAATCTAGGTATTACACTTCCTCTTGACCCTAGTACATTGCCAAAACGAACCGCAGCAAAGTTTGTATGACTATTTTTAGCTAAATTTTGAATCACCATTTCAGCAATACGTTTCGTTGCCCCCATTACATTTGTTGGGTTAACCGCTTTATCAGTTGAAATCATGACAAAGTTTGAGACATCAAATGTATGTGCAGCCTCTGCTACATTTTTTGTCCCAAAAATATTATTTTTCACTGCCTCACGTGAATTATATTCCATCAATGGAACATGCTTATGAGCTGCGGCATGATATATTACATCAGGTTGAAATTTACTGACCACTTCAAAAATCCGTTCTCTATCCTGTACATCTGCAATAATTGGAACGAAGTCTATGTTTTTATATTCATTTTTTTCAGATAATTCTAAGTGGATATTATAAATTGAGTTTTCGCCATGGCCTAGTAGTATTATTTGAGTTGGTTGGAATTGTGCTACTTGTCGACAGATTTCTGAACCGATCGATCCACCAGCACCTGTTACGAGGATAACTTTGTTTGTTATATTATTTGAAGGAGACAAAAAATTCAGTTTTATTTCTTCGCGTCCAAGAAGGTCTTCGATTTTAATTTCGCGCATATCATTCACGGAAATTTTTCCAGACATAAAGTCCTCCATTTTCGGCATTATTTTAATTGTTACTTTTGTTTCTAAACAATGTGCATAAATATCTTGAATTTTCCTTTTACTAAGAGACGGAATTGCCAAAAAAATCTCTTCAATTCCTTTTTCCTGTACAATTCGTGGAATATCTTTCGTTGTTCCATACACTTTAACACCCATTAATTTCAAGTTTTTTTTATTTAGATTATCATCTATAAAGCCCACTACTTCATATTCGGATTGATTTCTCTTTATACCACGTAGAAGCATTGTACCCGCTTCACCAGCTCCTATTATTAAAACCCGTTTTAAATTTCCATTAGGTTTAAAAGAAGATACATCATGTAATATTCTAAGGAAGAAACGTGAGCCCCCAATTAATACAATATGTAATAGCCATGTAATAACCATTACACGAAAATAAACGTCCCCCTTAATTATAAATTGCATGACACTTGCCGTGAAAACAGAAATAGTTACAGCATAACCTATTGCCAATAATTCTCTTACGGAGGCTAAACTCCAGATTCGATTATATAATTGAAAGAAATAGGCCATTATATGATGACTAATTAGCAAAGTAATAGAACTTATAACGATTAATGAATCATAAGCATTCCATGTGGGATGTAATAAAAAATAGCTGATAAAAATGGCTGATAAAACAATGATTGAATCTAATATAGAAAACAAAGTATATCTAGCGGTATAATTCACCGTTTACCCCCTAAAAATAATAATTCAAAGTATTATAATACGTAATTTTAATTATATGATTATATATCAAAGCTCTATTCCAATTATTGAAGTTTTTTTATTGTAAAATTTTAAGGACTTTTCTCAAAAGATAAGATTCAAATGTGTTCAAAATTTAATACTTTGTAATTATAATCTTGTTTAAATCCCCATGTATCCCTGCACATAGTAACAATATCTCGTTTTGCTATCCAACCTAGTTCTCGTTTAGCTTTATTTACGTCAGCATAACAGGTGGCAATATCCCCTGGTCTACGATCGACGATTTTATAGGGTATTGTAACTCCATTTACAGCTTCAAAAACTTTTACTAATTGCAAAACACTTGTTCCTTGACCCGTGCCTAGATTATAAATATGGACTCCCTCTGTAACATTAGTTAAGGCTGCAACATGCCCCTCTGCCAAATCCATCACATGAATATAGTCACGTACACCCGTTCCATCAATCGTTGGATAATCTTTACCAAACACGCTTAAATATTCTCGTTTTCCTCTAGCTACTTCTGTTACATAGGGCATTAAATTATTTGGGCTACCATTTGGCGCTTCACCAATCAATCCACTTTCATGTGCACCCACAGGATTAAAATAACGAAGTAATGAAACTGAAAATGACGGATTTGCTTTAGCAATATCTCTTAAAATTCGCTCACACATTGCCTTTGTCTCACCATAGGGATTCGTAGTAGGTAATAATTCCATAGTCTCAACAAATGGCACCTGGTTTTCTCCGTACACGGTAGCGGAGGAACTAAATACAAATCGATTTATTCCAAACTTCAAACAAGCATTCGCCAACACAAGAGTACTGACAAGATTATTTTCATAATATAAAGCAGGTTTCTCTACTGATTCACCGACAGCTTTAAATCCAGCAAAATGGATTACTC
The DNA here is from genome assembly GCF_003073375.1 of Lysinibacillus sp. 2017. NCBI lineage: Bacteria > Bacillati > Bacillota > Bacilli > Caryophanales > Bacillaceae > Lysinibacillus > Lysinibacillus sp. 2017. The sequence goes on along the minus strand of NZ_CP029002.1, from coordinate 1,069,457 downwards.
CATCAATACTATTATTTTTAAAAATGTTCTCAACTGCTTGTACATCACAAACATTAATCTCATAAAAAGGAATATCTTTATTTGTTATACTTTGGATATTCTTAATAAAGTCTCTTTTACTGTTGCTAAGATTATCTGCTACAACCACTGAATGTCCTGCTTCAATTAATGCTAAACATGTATGTGTGCCGATATATCCTGCACCGCCAGTTACTAAAATATTCGTAGGTGTTCCCCCTCTGCTACTCCTTAGATATTAGTGGCTATTGTTAATATATAGAAAAATAATGAATCAATAGCCTCAAATATTTGATTCTAAGAACTAGCATATTCACCAAAAAACAATACTATACATATACGCCAAAAAAAGAGAGTAGAATCTCGTAATCGACAAAATTCTATCCTCGTTCATATATTACATTTCCATATTTACTCCAACATCTTTACTAATGTTTGAAAAATCGACTTTTGATTCCATAAAGTATTTTGCAAAAAACTCTTTCTGTAAACGTTGAATGATGGTGCTTTTTTATGAGTATTGTTCGTATAACCTAAAAAATTTATAGTTTAGGTAAAATAAAAAAACCCCTTATCCCCCAATTACAAGGCAATAAGAGATTTTTAAATTTTACAGGGGCTTTTTACTAGGTAGTTTTTTAGAACGAGCGGTTCTATTTTTTATTAGCGAAGCGATTATTGTTGCTATAAAAATTCCGGTAGCAGCACCCGTACTATCGATCAGTACGTCTTTTACTTGAGCACCCCTACCCGTGACAAAAAATTGATGAGTTTCATCAGAAACAGCGTAAGCCATACAAAAGAAGAGAGCGAGCCTTGCGCTGCGGTATCTATTAACACCACTTTTCTTTAATGCGATTAGTACAAAAATGCCAAGGAAAAAATAAATAAAAAAGTGGGCACTTTTCCTAACTATGTGATTAATGGTATCGATAGGTACACTACCTTGGATAGGTGCAACCATTTCTACAGTCACAATAATACGTTCTGTTATACCTGTGCTTAGGTCATTCGAAATAATTACTGGCTGTTGAGAAAAATAAAAGATAAGTATCATCAATAAAATGACACTTATCCAAGAAAGTGATTTTACCATTTCAGACTGTTTCCACCTCATTCACCGAAAGCCGCATATAACACGACCTACTAAAGAATTAAAATAAAGTCTCATTGCAACTCTCGATTTATACTGTTCAATGTAGCTTTAATTTATTCCTTAATCTCCATATGTTGTTTTAGATTTTCTTGAATATCATGTAATTCACTTTCATTTGGCATATAGTAATAAATTCCATTCATCATCGTGCCTGTACCATTATTCAGATAAAGTTGCTCTATCGTTTTAAAACTATTACCGTAGTTTTTCCGTATACTAAGAAGATCATCAAAGGAAACATTCATTTCAACATTCTCTTCTAGTGTTTTGAAAATTGATTTATAATTCCATAGGGTATTAAGCGACAAACTCTCTTTTAAAACTCCCTGAATAACTTGTTTTTGTCGATTTTGTCGACCAAAATCACCTGCTGGATCTTCGTAACGCATTCGCACATATTTTAGAGCCTCTTCTCCATCTAATGACAGTTCACCAATTGAAAAATGCTCCCCATCAAAGTTAAAATCTAATGTATTATCAACTGTAATGCCACCTACGATTTCAATAATATCGACAAAGCTCTCCATATTGACTTGCGAAACATAATCAATCGGAATCTCTAATAAATTTTCAACGGTTTTCATCGACATTTCTACTCCGCCAAATGCATAGGCATGATTAATCTTGTCTTTATAGCCTTTACCCACCATTTCCGTATACGTATCTCTTGGTATACTAAGCATTTTCGTCGTTTGAAGTGAAGGATTTACCGTCAATACAATCATTGTGTCGGAGCGTCCGGTATCATCCTCTCGTTCATCTACACCTAAAATAAGAGCAGAGAATGGCTCTTTTTTTGATGTAATGTCGACGGGTTCGGATCGAATAGCTGGTATTGGTATTTCATCATTAATAGGGGAATAGATTTCATCTGCTGTACTCTTTATATCACCATATACATTTATCAAGAAGGCTACGCTTGCAATACATAAAACAAGGGCAATGCCGACTACCCACTTCCATATTTTTTTCATTAATAGTTCTCCTTTTAGTTCTAGTCAACTTCGAAATTTGCTACTTGTGCTAGTAATTGCTAACTAAAAATTTTCCACCACTTCGCCGTATCCATTTCTTCTGGTTCTTTTATAAGAAATGGTTTGTTTTGAATAATTCTCTCATTATTTTCAAGGAGGATATCTACTGTATCTAATTCTTTTTTCTTCTCCAAATAACATAGACCTTCATCAAAAAGAAATGGTCGCGTGAGTAAATTATGCGCATCGGAACCATAGACATGCACTAAATTGGCCTTCACTAAATCAAGGGACAGCTTTTGCACAGCACGACCAAAATGACCGATTAAACTGCCTGCTGTTATTTGTGAAAGTGCCCCTTGGCGGATAAGCTCCACTAGACGATCTGGTTTCTCAGCAATTGCTTTATTGCGTTCAGGATGTGCAATTATTGGCGTAATCCCTTCCATCAATAGCGCATGAATGATATGTTTTGTATAATTCGGTACGGTGTAGGCTGGTAATTCTAATAGAAGATATTGTGAGTTTGCCAATGTGTGAATTTGTTTTGTTTGATAGAGTGGAATGATTTTTTCGGATAACCGTACTTCATGACCGGTATATAGAGTGAGAGGGATATTATTGTTTATGAGTTCGTTTTGTAAAATACCTACTTGATTTGTAACTACATTATATTCCACATCATATAGGGGATGATTGCTATGTGATGTGGAAATAATTGTCGTGATTCCTTCCTTTACCGCCTGTTCAATCAGTTTCATCGTTTCTGCCTTTGAAGTAGGTCCATCATCTTCATTCCATAATATATGACAATGCATATCAACCATAATTTCCACCTCTATTATTAATTATTCAAATTGAACCATTATCTATTTATATTTAATAGTATTACCTATAATTCCACATTTTATAAAAAATACCTTTTACATATTTATTATGTTAGTTATTTTAAAGTTTCTTTGTAAAGGTGGACGCTTTTCTACTCTCTATTAACCAAGGTATACATGATTCAATAACATCTTTGCTTTTACTAAAAGTAAAAAACACCTATCTGCTGAATTGAAAGGGATTGCCCATTCTATTCAACGATAGGTGTTTCATTTTGTTTACTATTTTAATTTTTATTATGCTTTAAATGGATTATCTTCATTAATATACACGCGTTCATGACGTAATGCTTTTCCCGTTTTGTCATCTAATTCGACAAAGAAGCCACTTAATACTTCACGACCCTTTTTCGGTACTTCATAACGTGCTGGCATATTTGTTTGGAATTTGTAAAGTACATTTTCTTTCCCCATGCCAAGGATTTCATCGTAAGGACCCGTCATACCTACATCTGTAATATAGGCTGTTCCACCTGGGTAAATGCGGTTGTCCGCTGTTTGTACATGTGTATGTGTACCTACAACAACTGATGCCTTACCATCTAGGTGCCAACCTAAAGCGATTTTTTCAGAAGTTGCTTCTGCGTGGAAATCGACAAATACTAAAGGAGACGTTTTGCGCGCTTCTGCTACCATTTCTTCAGCCATTTTAAATGGATCTTCATGTGGGGGTAAGAAGACACGACCGTGCAAGTTAATCACCGTTAAAGTCGTACCATTTTTCGAAATTTGCACCATGCCTTTACCTGGTGCATCCTCTGAGAAGTTTGCTGGACGGATTAAATATTCCGCATCATCGATAAATTCAAAAATATCTTTGTTGTCCCACGTATGGTTACCCATTGTAATGACATCAACACCCATTTGTAATAGGTCATTATAAATGCTATGTGTAATACCACGACCTGCCGCAGCATTTTCACCATTTGCAATGACAACATCGATTGCATATTTTTTCTTTAAACGCGGTAAGTACTTCTCTACTGCGTCACGGCCAATCGAACCAACGATATCACCGATAAATAAAACCTTCATTTAAATAACCACACTTTCTATCTACTACACTCCATTTTAGCACTGTACAATAGTTTGATGCAAACGACACTTCGTTATACAAAGAGAAAAACCCTAAAAGTACGAATACTTTTAGGATTTAGTAATACTGTTATTTTGCGTATTCAACTGCTCGAGTTTCACGAATAACCGTTACTTTAATATGACCTGGATAATCAAGTTCTTCTTCAATTCGCTTACGAATATCTCGCGCTAATCGATGTGAAGTAAGATCATCAATCTTCTCAGGCTGAACAATAATACGGACTTCACGACCTGCTTGAATTGCAAATGATTTTTCGACGCCGTCATAACTTTCAGAAATTTCTTCGAGTTTTTCTAGGCGACGAATGTAGTTTTCAAGTGTTTCGCTACGAGCACCTGGACGCGCTGCTGATAATGCATCGGCTGCTGCAACAAGTACTGCGATAACTGAAGTGGCTTCTGTATCACCATGGTGAGAGGCAATTGAGTTAATAACAACTGGGTGTTCTTTATACTTCGTTGCTAATTCTACACCAATTTCCACGTGGCTTCCTTCTACTTCATGGTCAATTGCTTTACCGATATCATGCAGTAAACCTGCACGACGCGCTAATGTCACGTCTTCGCCAAGCTCTGCAGCAAGTAATCCCGCTAAATGCGCAACTTCTACTGAGTGCTTTAATACGTTTTGACCATAACTTGTACGATACTTCATACGACCTAGAATTTTCATTAAATCTGGATGTAAATTATGAATACCTACATCAAATGAAGTTTGCTCACCTGTTTCGCGGATTTGTTCATCCACTTCACGGCGAGATTTTTCAACCATTTCTTCAATACGCGCTGGGTGAATACGACCATCTTGTACTAATTTTTCTAATGCTAGACGAGCTGTTTCACGACGAATTGGATCGAAGCCAGATAAAATAACTGCTTCAGGTGTATCATCAATAATTAAATCGATACCCGTAAGCGTTTCCAATGTTCGAATGTTTCGACCTTCACGTCCAATGATACGACCTTTCATCTCATCATTTGGTAAGTTTACAACGGACACTGTTGTTTCTGCAACATGGTCTGCTGCAAAGCGTTGTAATGCAAGTGATAAAATCTCACGAGCCTTTTTGTCTGACTCTTCTTTCGCACGTGTTTCTGCTTCTTTTGTCATTACTGAGATATCTGTTGTCAGTTCATTTTCAACTTCCTTCAGAATAACCTCTTTCGCTTCTTCACGAGTCAGTCCTGCAACACGTTCAAGCTCTGTTTTTTGACTTGCAACAAGTTCTTCCACTTTGCTTTCCATCTGTTCAATATGCTGTTGTCTGCTTGATAGAGCTTCTTCCTTACGCTCTAAGCCTGTCTCTCTTTTATTCAGAGTTTCATCTTTGCGGTCAAGATTTTCTTCTCTTTGCAATAAACGGTTCTCTTGTTTCTGAAGCTCTCCACGACGTTCACGAATGTCATTTTCTGCTTCAGTACGAAATTTGTGAGTTTCATCCTTCGCTTCAAGTAGTGCTTCTTTTTTCAGAGCATCTGCTTCACGCTTCGCTTCATCAACGATTTGCGATGCAACATGCTTTGCACCAGTTACTTTTGATTCATTCACTTGTTTCATGTAAAAATAGATAACAGCGACACCGACAGCAAATCCAAACAAAGCAGGGAGTACTGATTCCATCATAGATTTCTCCTCCTATGCCGATATGTCTGATGTTCTTGTTTGTAGTCGGCTGAGTATGTTCATAGAGAAAAACATACTGCCTATTTCATTTCAAAATTTAGAAATTATACATTTTAATTGTATAGTTCCAATTTGGGTATGTCAAGAATAGCCATTTGCCCATACCTTATTATATCTTAATACTTGATTCATACATATCATTCTTATTTTCCTTTAAGCTCTTATTTCAATAAATGATGAAATGCATTATCCCAATCATTATATAATTTTACAGTAATTATTGTAAATGTCATTTTAACTTTTCGTTCGGCTTAATAATTATAATAGATTGTTTTAATTTCAAAAAAACCCAAATGGATTACTCCACTTGGGTCGTTGAAGATTATTCTTTCTCTTCGAATAACTCTACTTCTTCTTCTTCTTCTGCTTGATTGTCATGGGCACCGATTGTGTAACCAATCTCACCAATACCGAAATGTTCACGAATTTTTTCAGAAACTTCGTCGCGAGTAGCTGGATTTTCTTTTAAATATTGTTTTACATTTTCACGACCTTGTCCAATACGATCGTTATTGTACGAATACCAAGATCCGCTTTTTTGAATAATGTCTAATTCAGCACCAATATCAACGATTTCGCCTTCTTTAGAAATCCCTTCACCATACATAATATCAACTTCTGCTGTACGGAATGGTGGTGCCACTTTATTTTTTACAACTTTAATTTTCGTTTTGTTACCAACGATTTCTGTACCTTGCTTAATTGCTTCACCACGACGTACTTCTAAACGGATTGATGAATAGAATTTTAACGCACGTCCACCTGTAGTTGTTTCTGGGTTACCGAACATAACACCAATTTTTTCACGAATTTGGTTGATGAAGATGGCAAGTGTATTAGATTTATTAATAACACCTGATAATTTACGTAATGCTTGAGACATTAAACGCGCTTGTAGACCCATGTGAGAGTCACCCATTTCGCCCTCAATCTCTGCTTTTGGTACTAATGCTGCTACTGAGTCAATAACGATAATATCAACCGCACCAGAGCGTACTAATGCTTCAGCGATTTCAAGTGCTTGTTCACCTGTATCTGGTTGAGCTAATAATAATTCATCAATGTTTACACCTAATTTTTGTGCATATAAAGGATCTAACGCATGCTCAGCATCGATAAACGCTGCTGTACCACCGTTTTTTTGAATTTCTGCAATGGCATGTAACGTTACAGTTGTTTTACCAGAAGATTCTGGTCCATATACTTCCACAATACGTCCACGTGGGTAACCGCCAACTCCTAATGCTGCATCAATTGCAATTGATCCTGATGAAGATGTTTCCATTTTACGATTTGAATTTTCACCTAACTTCATAACCGAACCTTTACCAAATTGTTTTTCAATTTGTTTTAACGCCATATCTAATGCTGCTTTACGATCGCTCAAGCTATTTCCTCCTTAAGAAAAAACTTTATTGTTTTATGTCTCTATTATACTTGCTAATGAGATAACATTCAAGAAAAAAGCGAACATATTTTCGGTTTTTCTTTAAAAGATTTTAATTCGCCCATTTTTCAAGCTAGAAATATCCATTTCATGTACTTTTTAAATTGAATTTATCCTTTTATATCCTTGCTTTACAAGTTCACGCATTAAGAAGCTATACGTAAATTTCACAGCACGTAAGCGGTTTGTATTGCGCGAACCAGATAGCTGAAGTTTGTACGTAATCGGCGCTTGTTCATCAATACAAATTGCTACCCAAATTGTCCCCGCAGGTTGACCAGCATGACTGGCTGGTCCTGCTGCTCCAGTTAAGCCAACCCCAATATTCGTTTTAAATTTTTCACGTACTTTTAAGGCCATTTCTGCTGCACATTCACTACTCACGACACTATAGGTCTCGATAAGTTGTTCTGAAATTCCAAGTTGTTCTATTTTTGCTTGTTCAGTATAGGTTACAACACCGCCAATAAGCGCACCGCTCACCCCTGAAATTTCCGCAAGTTCAGATTGAAACAAACCAGCCGTTAAACTTTCTGCTGCTGCAATCGTTAAATCGTTCTCAAGTAACATTTCCACCAATTTAGAGGCAAGGGAATCATCGTTTACACCATAATGATATTCCCCAACAATATCTAAGATTTCTTTTGCTTTTATGTTGATTAAGTGCATTGCTTGCTCTTCATTTGCTGCTTTAGCCGTAATACGTAATGTCACTTCACCATCTGAAGCAAGTGGTGCAACTGTCGGATTTGTTTGTTCTTCCAAAATGCGCTGTATACGCACTTCTAATTCAGCTTCCCCAATACCATAAAAACGTAATACATGCGATAAAATTACACCACCATCTTGTAAAACAGCAGCTAATTTTGTTTTTGTTTCGAATTGGAACATCGGCTCAAGCTCTTTAGGAGGACCTGGTAATAAGATATATATCCGTTCATTCTGTTTTAAAAACATCCCAGGCGCCATCCCGTGATGATTTGCTAAAACGTCACAGCCCTCTAATACAAGTGCCTGCTTTCGATTATTATCCGTCATCAGTCGATTTTGTTTTGCAAAGAATTGCTCGATATAGTGTAATGCAGTGTCGTCGCTGACAAGCTCTTTACCTAAATGTTTTGCAATCGTTTCTTTCGTTAAATCATCTTTCGTTGGTCCAAGTCCGCCTGAAAAAATTATTAAATCCGCGCGTTTCTCGGCAATTTCAATTGCATCTAACAATCTCAATTGATTATCTCCTACCACCGTATGAAAAAAAACATTAATCCCAAGTTCTGATAGTTGGTTTGAAATAAATTTTGCATTCGTGTTCGCTATTTGTCCTAATAATAACTCAGATCCTACCGCTATAATTTCTGCATTCATAATAATCCCCCAAAATTAAAAATAAAACTAGGTTAGAAAAACACAACTCGCGCCTTAATAGCGCGAGTTGATGTTATTTCTTATGTGGATTTCCTCGATATCTTATTGGTTTTTATCTACCAAGAAAACTCCTACCTAGTTTTACCATACTTTTATTATTTTGAATCAAGTAATACGCGACGATTTAAATAGAAATAATCCCAACCAGACCATAGTGTAAAGAATAATGCTATATATAGCATTATCGTATCGAAAGGAATACCGATTAATGTGAAAATCGTATTATGCAAAATCAACGCTGAAATCGCAACAATTTGAGCCCATGTTTTAATTTTCCCCAATTGGTTTGCTGCCACAACTTCTCCTTGCCCAGCTAAAATTAAACGTAAGCCTGTTACGGCAAACTCACGAGAAATAATAATAATGACAACCCATGCTGGCGCTAGTTCCATTTCAACTAGTAAAATAAACGCTGCTGAAACAAGTAATTTATCAGCAAGAGGGTCTAAAAATTTCCCAAAATTCGTAACTAAATTGTATTTACGTGCATAAAAGCCATCTACCCAATCTGTAGCTGATGCAAAAATGAAAATAAGCGCACCTACGAAATAGTTGACTTGCATTTCGGCGCCAAATAGCGTCATATTCCCCCAGCCAAAATCAAACATCATAATTACTACAAAAATAGGAATTAATAAGATGCGTGAGACTGTAATCTTATTTGGAATGTTCATTTGTTAACACCTTTCGTTTGGAAGAAGAAAGTCATCCCCTCAGATGACTACTCTGCTTGTTGTTCTTGAACTAATTTTAAAATAATATTTTGCGCAACTCGATCTTGCGTATATTGTAATTCTACATCATTTACGTATATTTTTGCCACTTTTGAGTTTCCTAAACGGATACGTGCATAACTATCTTCAGTTGAATCAAACTCAACAATTTGACCAGCGTTGTATACTTTAGCGGTTACTTGCTCATCACGTAATTCATTTCGAATACCAACCCATGTATCACCAGAAACTTCAACTCGTACTTTTAAAGCATCTGTACCTGTCACTTCGTACGTAGTATTTTCTCCATCTACTGTACCTGTACTGATTTCTTGCTCTATTACAGGCTCTGTTTGAACCGGCTCTGTTGGCTCTGTAGTTTCAGAATCTTGATCTTCACCGTCTTCTGTTACAGCTGGCTTATTAGTTTGGTCAGATTTTGGATTTTGTTCATATTCAATTGGTTTATTATCTTCTTCTGCGACATTCGAAACATTACCGATCTTTTGTAAGTATAATGTAGAAATAACGACAATAATAACAATTGCAAATAACCCTACGATTAGTTTTGGCATAGCCTCCATCAATTTATTGCTTGAAGATGACGCCATTTTACGACGACTTGGGCTTTTGGTAAAAGATTGTGCCACTTCTTCTTTTTGAACTTCAGGCACATCTTTACGATATTCTGTTAAAATTTCATCCGAATCCAATCCTACTGCCTCTGCATATTGCTTAATGAATGCACGAACATAAAAAGAGCCTGGCATGATTGAATAGTTTCCTTCTTCAATCCCCATTAAATAGCGCTTTTGAATTTTCGTGATTTCCTGTAAATCTTCTAAGCTATAACCTTTCGCTAATCTCGCTTCTTTTAGGCGAGTTCCTAATTCCGTCAAAAAAAACACCCACTTTTAATATATTCAATTATTTAGTTCAACTAGTAGATTAGTTGAAATACGTTATTTGTTAAAAATTAAATCCTCCAAAACCACCAAAGCCATCAGATGTAGACATCATATTATTTTTTTCAATAATTTCATACGTAATCTCTTCATCTGGATGATTTCTAAGTTCAATAATATAATCAAAATCTTCTATTTTATAAGGTGAATGCTGCACAAATATATCTGGATGTTCAATCACTTTAATCGTCGGCATTCCCATCATTTCTCGGACAAGTTGTTGATGACGTTCATCTGAAGATCTTCGAGTTACCGCACCATCCAAAATGAATATATTATTGCCACTAAATTCGTCTCCCATTAAAGAACTCCGCACAGTTTGCTTTATCATAGTCGATGAAATAAAAAGCCAGCGTTTGTTTGCACTTACACTTGCAGCAACAATCGATTCGGTTTTACCAACTCGAGGCATTCCCCGAATTCCAATTAATCTATGCCCTTCTTTTTTAAAAAGTTCAGCCATGAAATCAACTAAAATCCCCAACTCATCTCGAACAAAACGAAATGTATTTTTTTCATCTGCATCTTTTGGAATGTAATGACCATGACGAAGGGCTAAGCGATCTCGTAATTTTGGTTGACGAAATCTCGTAACATTAATATTTTCCATAGTAGAAACAATGGAAATAAATCGTTGGATGGATTCTTCATTGTCTGTCGATAAAAGCATTCCTCGTCGATCCTCGGCCACACCGTTGATAGAGACAATATTAACACGCAACATACCGAGTAATGAAGCAATATCCCCAAGTAATCCTGGTCGGTTCACTTGAATCTCGTATTCAAAATACCATTCGCCCATATTATCTGTCCCCTTATAATAGAAACGTATTTAATTCTTATATGTTCCATGATAGCTGATTTTACAAGCATTGAAAAGTTCGAATACCACGTTTTTTGCATATTTTCATCAAAATCTCCAGAAAAATTTTTATCCTGAAAAAATATTGGTGTTTTGACAATCAGTTATAACGAATTACTGGAAAATTCAACAATTACTTCATAAAAAAGATGTCGCTCACGCTATGCGTAAGTGACATCTTTTTGTGTTCACTCTAATTCGTCGTTTTATGTTGTACTAATTTCATCACACAACTTGCAATGGCTTGCTTTTCATCTTTTTCGGCAACTGACCATAAATCCGAAAGCACACGTTCTTGCTCATTTTGAGGATCAACATTTTTTGCTAAATATTCGCCAATGTGAACAGCTGCCTGTTCAATTACTTTTTTCGGCATGCCACTATCTTTAGCTTCGGATACTTGTTGTCCTAAAAAGCTCGTCCATTGCTCCCAATTTTGCAATACTCCCATATTACCCCTCCTCTCGCACAATTAGTATGTGCAAAAGAAGAAATTATATGTACCAACCGCCATTTACTCGAATTATTTGACCTGTTACATAATCTGCCTGACCACTGACGTAAAAAGCTGCCATATTGGCAATATCACGTGCCTCACCAAAAACTTGCAAAGGAATTTGACTTGCTAGCTCTTCACGCTCTTCTTCATTCAACTTGCTATTCATACTCGTATCAATAATACCAGGAGCAATTGCATTTACACGAATGCCATTATATGCCGCTTCTTGTGCATAGGCCTTTACAAAGCTATGTTGAGCACCTTTAACTGCTGAGTAAACGACTTCCCCTGCTGCACCAACCTCACCCCAAATAGAACCGATGACCAGTACGTAGCTTATCGGATTGCTACGTAATTTACGTGCCAATAATGCTGTAGCTCGCATTGGATTTTGAACGTGTACACACCACAGTTTATTCATTTCAATAGCTGAAGTGTCTTCTAATAATCCATAGTATGCATGGCCATTCGCGAAAATGATGGCTTGTAAGGAGAAAATTTGACTCTCTAATTTCTCCGCGCCATCCGCTTCACTAAAATCAGCCTGCACACTTAAAAATTCTTGTTCAGGATATTGTTCCGTAAACTGATTAACTAATTTGTGTACCGCTTCTTTCCCACTATTGTAGTGTAAATAGAGCGACCAACCATCGCGTGCTAATTGTTCACTTGTTGCTTGACCAATCGCACCCGAAGCCCCACAAACTAATGCAAACTTTTTCATTACGCTTTTCGCTCACTTATTGGCAAAATCGTAAATACGGTTTGTTGATCAATACCTTGAATAGTTTTAAACGCTTGAGTAATATCTTCTACTGTTATTGTTTCTAAAACAGGTACAGCATCGAATAAGTTCATATCGTTAAATTTGTAACGTGTGAATTGATTTGCAATAAACTCAATTGAATTTAACGCACGTAAGAAGAAACCAATTTTTTTACGTTTAATACGTTCAACATCTTCTGTCGTAAATACCTTTTCATTCTCTGCTTGAACAAGCTTTTCTTTAATAACTGACACAAGTTTTTCTGGTTGCTCGGTATCTGAACCAATCATTGCAAAGCCATAGCCTTTTTCTAATGAGAAATCATAACCGTACGATTCATCAATTAACCCGTTTTCATAAATGTCCGTATAAAACGCCGATGCACGACCAAATAAGCACTCAAGCGCAATTTGAACGGATAGTTCATGTTTTAACATAGCTTCTCCGCTTAATTCTGTTTCTTTTGCCTTTAAACCCACGTATACTTTTGGTTTTTGAACGTCCATATGAAGTACACGATCCGTTACATCAACTTTTGTCGGTTCTTCTTCGAATAGGCGCTCAATTGGCGCTGCTTCTGGAAATTCCTTTTTACCTTGATTGTCTTCAATAAAAGCCATCATTTCTACTGGGTCCACCGCGCCAATTACAAATAATAGCATGTTTGATGGGTGGTAGAATGTGTTGTAACACGTATATAAATGATCTGCTGTAATACCGTCAATTGACTCAATTGTACCTGCGATATCAATTTTCACTGGATGATTTTGATACATATTTTCAATCGTACCAAAATATAAACGCCAATCTGGTTGGTCATCATACATCGTAATTTCTTGTCCAATGATACCTTTTTCCTTATTGACCGTTTCTTCTGTAAAGTATGGCTCTTGTACGAAATTTAATAATGTTTCCGTACTTTTATAGATATGGTCTGTTGCAGAAAATAAATACGCTGTCCGTGTAAATGAAGTGAACGCATTCGCTTGTGCGCCAACCTCACTAAATTTTTGGAATACGTCGCCATCTTCTTTTTCAAACATTTTATGCTCTAAAAAGTGTGCAATACCATCCGGAACAGTTATCGGCTCTTTTTCACCAATTGGTACAAATGTACGGTCAATCGAACCATACTTTGTTGTAAACGTTACAAATGTTTTTGAAAATCCTTTTTTCGGTAAAATATATACATCTAAGCCGTTTTCAAGCTGTTTATAATATAAAGTTTCATCTAGTTGTTTAAATTCAATTGTTTTCACGCGATTCGTCCTCCTTACCGCATAAGAAATACGTCGCTTCTAGCTCGATAAGTTTCGCCATTTGCTGTACGTCTTCTTTTGTAACTTCTTGCCAACGTGTTGCCCATGTATCTAATGTAAATGGCTCTTCTAACGTTTTGTACTGGTCAAAAATTTCAATTTGACCACGTGAAGAATCTAATGCTTCTTTTAATTGGTTAATAAGCATTGCTTTTGTTTGTGCTAATTCTAAATCTGAAATTTCACCGTTTTGAATTGCTGTTAGTTGTTCCGCAATGAGTTCACGTGCCTTTTGTTCATTTGCTGGTTCGATTCCTGATACGACAAATAGTAAGCCATAGTATGATGAATATGAGCTTGATGCATAGTAAGCTAAGCTTTCTTTTTCACGTACATTCATAAATAATTTTGAATGAGCATAACCACCAAAAATACCATTGAAAATTTGCATTTTAGCGAAATCTGCGTCACCAAAACGTACGTGTGCATTGTAGCCGATATGCAGCTTACCTTGTTTCATTTCTTGTGTTTCTTTCGTATAAGGTGCAATTTCATTTGAAGCGTCCTTTGAAACATTCCATTCATGTTGTTTGCGATCTGTGAATGATAATGCCTCTTGTAATTGTGCAGTAATTTTTTCAGTATCTACATCACCGACCACATAAATATCAATTAAATCATTTGCTAACATGTTTTCATACGTTTTCGTTAATGATGCAGGTGTAATCGCTTTTACTGCTTCAATTGTCCCATTCGCTGAAATGGAAGCCGCATCATTTGGACGCATAATTTCCATTAAACGTTTTTGCGCATAGCGAGATTTATCGTCAAATATCGACTGAATTCGTTGGATGACCATCTCTTTCTCACGTTCTACAATAGCTTCTTTAAATACGCCATTTTCAAAATTAGGCTTAAAAATCGCTTGTTGTAAAAGTGAAATAACCTCATTTAATACATTACCATGGGACAAATACTGATCATTTACTGTTTCGACATTCAATAATACGGTATGTTCTTGTCCACGTTTTGTCGTATCAAAGTAAAGGACTGTGCCGAATAGGTCATCTAAATAACTACGGAAGGCAGCTGATGTTGGAAATTTTTCATTGCTGTGCTGTAAAACGTTTGTTAATACTGTACGCTCTGATGCAGCTTTTTCATTTAAAGGCGCTCTCCATTTAATTGAAAAGTTTACCGTTTTAAATTGAGCCGTTTGTCGTATATGAAGCGAAACACCTTTCGCTATTTGTGTCGTTAAAAACAAAAAAACTCCTCCTGACTACCTAATTAATTATGCCTCGGCATAATTACATGCGAATTTGGCTTTGTTTGCACAAAGAACTCCTTGCCTTATTCGTGACATCTGCCAAAGGCTTTAATTTCCTTCAATGTGTGCCCTGACACCATTGAAGGAAGTTAAATACTTATTCTTCTACTATACATGTGTTGACTTCATTTATGCAAAATTATTCCTTAACCATTGTCTCTTATCCCGTAATAACTAGCAGTTTCTCGCATTGAAAGTTTACTTTATGTAATTAGCGTTTCCCAATTATGAAAAAATATAAGTACGAAAAAACTGCCTACACAAATAGTTGCATTGTGTAGGCAGAATGTTATTATTTCTTATCGTTTCCCTTTAATATAAGGTTCGCCTGAAGCTTTTGGCGCTACTGCTTTACCGATAAAGCCTGCTAACGCTAAAATCGTTAAGACGTAAGGTAAAATTTGTAAAATTACAGATGGAATATTCTGAACGTACGGGATGGTTCCGCCAGCAATACCTAATGTTTGTGCTAATCCGAAGAATAACGCTGCCCCTAAAGTTCCAAGTGGGTGCCACTTACCAAAGATCATAGCTGCAATGGCGATGAAACCTTGCCCTGCAATTGTTGAAGCAGAGAAATCACCTGAAACCGTCATTGCCAGTGATGCACCACCGACACCAGCCAATGCTCCTGAAATCATAACGCCGATATAACGCATTTTGGCTACGTTAATTCCCATCGTATCTGCTGCCATTGGGTGTTCCCCAACTGCGCGTAAGCGTAAACCAAATGGTGTTTTAAATAAAACGAACCATGCAGCGAATGCGACTACTAATGCAATAATTGTTGTTGAATATACATTATGGAACAATAGCTTGCCGAAGAACGGAATATCTGCTAAATATGGAATTTCAAAACGACGAATTGGTGCTTGAATCATATCCGTTTGACCTTTTTGATAAATTAATTTGACTAAGAATACTGTAATTGCAGCAGCTAACATATTGACTGCTACTCCTGTAACTGTTTGGTCAGCACGGAATGTAACAGCTGCAACCGCAATGATTAGTGAGAAAATTGCACCAGCTACTAATGCTGCAAGTAAAGCTACCCAAATAACATTTGTACCAAATTGATCATAAAACTCTAAGTTCACATAAATCCCTGTGAATGCACCGACAACCATTAAACCTTCAACACCAAGACCAATTACCCCAGCACGCTCAGAAAATAATGCGCCAGTACCAGTTAAAATAAGCGGTGTTGCATAAAGTAGAGCAGAAGGGACGATAAAGTATAACACTTCTAAAAAGCTCATGTTATTGACCCTCCTTTTTCTTACTGAATTTCTTTAAAGCCACACGTAATATATAACCAGATGCTACGAATAAAATAATTACAGCAATAATAATTGAAACAATTTCTTCTGGAATTCCTGCCGCGTTTGGCATATTTAATGCCCCGTACTTAAGTGATCCGAATAATGATGCCCCGAAGAAGACACCGATTGGGTTATTTGCACCAAGTAAGGCTACGGCAATCCCGTCAAAACCAATACCTGATTGTACGGCTTTAATAGAAGCATTTTGGTATGTACCAAGTGCTTCCATCGCACCAGCAAGACCAGCGAAAACACCTGAAATTGTCATAGCTAAAATAATATTTTTGTTTACACTCATACCTGCATATTCAGCAGCATTTTTGTTGAATCCTACTGCCTTTAACTCGTAACCACGGGTCGTCTTTTCAAGTAAGAACCACATAAGGATTACCATAAGTATCGCTACAATAATACCTAAGTGAAGACTTGAGTTATCTGTAACTTCACGTAACCATGTGTTACGTAATGTTGCAGAAGCCAAAACAGTTGGCGTTTTAAAGCCGCCATCAGATAATGATTTAATCGCAGCGTTTGTTAAATATAGCGCTGTATAGTTTAACATAATAGAAGCAATTACTTCATGTACATGTAGTCTTGCCTTTAAGAAACCTACGATGAATGCCCAGAAAGCACCTGCTGCAGCTGCAGCAATTAATGCTAATGGTAAGTGAATAATTCGAGGTAATCCTTCAATTGCATACCCTACATAAGCTGCTGCTAGCCAACCCATTAAAAGCTGCCCCTCTACCCCGATGTTAAATAAACCTGTACGGAAGGCGAATGCTACCGCCAGACCTGATAAAATATATGGTGTAATTTGGCGAATTGTATTACCGATTGAATACGCATCTCCAAAAATACCGTTCCATAAAGCGATGTAGCCGTCAATAGCGTTATAACCACTGACAACCATCACGATTCCACCAACTAATAAACCTAGAATAACGGAAATGACAGGAACGAGTATATTAACTGTACGACTTGACATTTATTCGTTCCCTCCCTTAACAATACGTGTTTCGCCGGCCATTAATAGACCCAATTCTTGTTCTGTTGTTTCTTTCGGATATACTGTATCAACAATTGTACCGTCGTAAATTACAGCAATTCGGTCCGAAACATTCATAACTTCATCTAATTCAAACGATACTAATAATACCGCTTTACCTTTATCTCGTTGCTCGATTAATCGTGAGTGGATAAATTCAATCGCCCCAACATCGAGACCACGAGTAGGAAGTGCAGCAATTAATAAATCCGGATCTCGGTCAACTTCACGGCCGATAATTGCTTTTTGTTGGTTACCGCCAGATAATGCACGGGCTAGTGTCATTTCACCATTCCCTGTACGAACATCGAACTCTTCAATTACTTGACGTGCTTTCTCATTGATTTCGTTATAATTCATAACAAAACCTTTTGAAATTGGCGCTTTGTAATACGTTTGAAGTGCTATATTATGACCAATTGGGAAGTCTAAAACAAGTCCGTGTTTATGTCGGTCTTGTGGAATATGACCTAAGCCTGTTTCTGTAATTTCACGCGGTTTTAAGCCAGTTATATCTTTACCGCTTAACATTACTTTACCGCTCTTCGCTTTGCGTAAGCCTGTAATTGCTTCGATTAATTCAGATTGACCGTTTCCATCGATACCCGCGATACCAACGATTTCACCACGGCGAACTGATAAGTTTAAACCTTTTACTTTTTCGATATTACGGTAATCAGTTACAACTAAATTCTCAATAGATAAAATTTCTTCTGCTGGATGTGCTTCTGTTTTTTCTGTTTTAAATTCAACTTGGCGTCCAACCATTAATTCTGCAAGCTCATTCGGAGTTGTTTCAGCTGTAACAACTGTCCCAATTCCTTCTCCCTTACGAATAATCGTAACACGGTCAGAAACTTCCATAATTTCTTTTAATTTGTGCGTAATAATAATAATCGATTTTCCTTCTTTAATAAGAAGTTTTAAAATAGCAATTAACTCAATAATTTCTTGAGGTGTTAATGATGCTGTAGGTTCATCAAAAATTAAAATTTCCGCACCACGGTATAACGTTTTTAAAATTTCTACACGTTGCTGCATACCAACAGAAATATCTTCAATTTTCGCATAGGGATCTACGGATAAATTATATTTTTTAGATAAAGCCGCAATGTCTTTCGCTGCATCTTTAATATTAATAGCCCCAAACTTTGTTGGTTCACAGCCTAAAATGATATTTTCAGTAACTGTGAAGTTTTCCACTAACATAAAGTGTTGGTGAACCATCCCGATACCCAAATCATTTGCTTTATTTGGGTCCGTAATCTTCACTGACTTTCCACGTACTTTTATTTCACCAGCTTCTGGTTGATAAAGACCAAAAAGCACATTCATTAAAGTCGACTTACCTGCACCGTTTTCACCAAGTAGTGCATGAATTTCGCCTTTTTGTAATTGGAGAGTGATATTGTTATTTGCTACGAAGCCTCCGAATTCTTTACGGATTCCTAGCATCTCAATCACATGTTCCACTCGATTCACTCCTTTAGGCTAATATGAATTAAATTATTTTTTACTAAAATTAACACATGAAAGATTTCCCTTGAAATCTTTCATCTATTAACTTCCTTCCAATTATTCCTATTCGGCAAATCCTAGAATTATCCTTTTTTTATTATACTAAAAAAATAGAACGCTTACATTGGAATTTAACACATTAATTAACAAATAATTATATGAATCTAGTGAACTGGAATTTATATTAACGGAATTTTAAGAATTCTCACATCAATTACAAAAACATCATAGGAGACATTTGTCCCCTATGATGAAAAGCTTCATAGATAATTACTTATTCTTTTGGTTTTTCTTCTGAAACTTTAATTTCGCCAGCAGCAATTTTCGCTTTATAATCTTCAATATCTTTTAAGATATTTTCAGGAATTGCACCACGAGAATCTGCTAAACCAACACCATCTTCAGCTAAGCCATAAACAGTTGTTTTACCACCAGGGAACTCACCGTTTTTCGCTTTTGTAGCGATATCCACTACAGCGTTATCCACGCCTTTAAGCATTGAAGTTAATGTGATGTTTGTTGAATCATTTACTTGACCTTCAGCGTATTGGTCAGCATCTACACCGATTACCCAAATGTTCGCATTAGCGTCTTTCGCTTTGCGTTCTTTCGCTTCAGAGAATACACCGTTACCAGTACCACCAGCAGCGTGGAAGATAATATCTACGCCAGAAGAGTACATAGCATTTGCAGCGATTTTACCTTTAGAAGCATCATCGAATGCACCAGTGTAGTTCACTTGAATTTCGATATCAGGGTTAACTGTTTTTGCACCTGCAACGAAACCAGCGTGGAAACGGTTGATAACTGGGATATCAACGCCACCTACGAAACCAATTTTACCTGATTGAGACATTTCAGCTGCAACTACACCAGCTAAGAATGCGCCTTCTTGCTCTTTGAAAAGAATGTTTGCTACGTTTGGAGCATCCACTTCTGCATCGATTAATGCGATCATTGAATTTGGATTTTCAGCAGATACTTCAGTAATTGCGTCACCCATCATGAAACCAACGCCGAATACTAAATCGAAGTCACGACGTAATAAGTTGTTTAAGTTTGTGTTGTAGTCTGCGTCAGAAGCAGATTGTAAGTAATCAAAGCCACCGTCTCCACGAGATAAACCGTTGTCAGCGCCAAATTTTTGAACGCCTTCCCAAGCTGATTGGTTGAATGATTTGTCATCAACACCACCAACGTCAGTTACCATTGCTAGTGAAAAGTCACCAGCTTCTTCTGTGTTTGCATCAGAACCTGTGTTGTTGTTTGAAGTGTCTTTTTCTGTTTCTTCGTCGCTACCACATGCAGCTAAGATTGCACCAGTTGCTACTACAGTTGAAATTAATAAACCTAATTTACGCTTTTTCATTAATGAGTCCCCCTCAAAGGTAATTGTGATTAGCAGGAATTAAAATAATAGAAATTATTTGTTCTACACCCGTTTTCGTACTACATGAAAGCTGAACTTGTCAGCTCTAAAGTAGTTTTTCGAGTAAAGTACTACACGATCATTTTCGTCATAGTGTAGCTGTTTCAAAACAAGTAAAGCTGTTTCGGGTCCACATTTTAGGATTGGTGAAACTTCTTCGTGGAATCCAATTGGATCAATATAAGTGATTGCATAAGCGACACGAATATTGCCTGTTTGCTCTAATGCTGAAAAAATTGAAACATTTTGTTTGCTTATAAATTCGTTTGGCAAAAGATTCGCCGGTACTTTGTCTACACAGTAAACAACCGGCTCATTATCTGCTGTTCTTACACGTTCAATCATGACGATATTGTCATCAATGTCAGTTTGGAATCGTTCCACATCATCTTCCGTAGCTTTTTCTTCCTTTGCACTAATGAAAATTGAGCCAGGATGCATACCAGCATTTTCAATCATAGATGATACACTCGATAATTGCTCAATTCCAGATGTAAATACTGGTTTTGGATTAACGAAGGTACCGACTCCATGACGACGGACGATAATATTTTCCTCTTCTAATAGTCGAAGTGCCTCACGTAGTGTTGCACGACTTACACCAAGTGTTTTTGAAAGTTCAAATTCAGATGGTAATTTTTCGTTCTCACGATAGATACCTTTATCAATATCTGATTTTAATCTATCAATCACTTGTAGGTATAAATGACGATGATCCGCTTTAATTGACATTAAGTATCACCACCATTACATAGAGATCAGACATCTGATGTACAACATTCCTACTAATTCGTGAATTAATATAACACTTTCAGCGATAAAAGAAAACATATTTATATAAATGTGTCATGTAAAAGTGAATTTTGAGCGAATTTATTAAAAAACTCATAGAAATTCATATATTCAGAATAGTAATTTAATTTAGAATTATTTAAATTTTACAATCGATTAAGAACTTGTCTAGGTTTACTGCCTTCAGGTGGACCTACAATCCCTCTTTGTTCCATTTGATCAACGATTCGTGCAGCACGTGAATAACCAATTCGGAATCGACGTTGCAATAACGATACTGACGCTGTTTGCATTTCCAATACCAGTTGGACTGCATCTTCGTATAGCTCATCTGTTTCATCTAAAGGATCGACTACAGGTTCATCTGTTGGAATCATTTCCTCTTCATATTGTGCTTTTTGTTGTTCAATAACACTTGCTATTACCTTCTCTACTTCATGATCACTTACAAATGCCCCTTGAACACGAACTGGCTTTGAAGAACCAGCAGGTAAATATAACATATCTCCGCGCCCTAAAAGTCGTTCAGCCCCACCCATATCAAGAATTGTTCGTGAATCGACAGCGGATGAAACGGCAAAAGCAATACGCGATGGAATGTTTGCTTTAATAATACCTGTAATAACATCTACT
This sequence comes from Lysinibacillus sp. 2017, assembly GCF_003073375.1. Taxonomy (NCBI): domain Bacteria; kingdom Bacillati; phylum Bacillota; class Bacilli; order Caryophanales; family Bacillaceae; genus Lysinibacillus; species Lysinibacillus sp. 2017. The sequence continues at coordinate 1,047,632 of NZ_CP029002.1, read as the reverse complement.
GATGGACGCTGCGTAGCAATAATTAAATGAATCCCTGCAGCTCGTGCCATTTGGGCTAGTCTTGTAATGGCATCCTCTACTTCATGGGAAGCTACCATCATTAAATCGGCTAATTCATCTACAATCACAACAATATAAGGGAGTTTCGGCTGTTTTTCCTGTGCGTCTTCATTGTGCATCATAATATGCTCATTATAGCCTTCAATATTACGCGTACCAGTCATTGAAAATAAATCATAGCGGCGTTCCATTTCAGAAACGACTTTTTGTAAGGCTTGAGCTGCTTTACGCGCATCCGTTACAACTGGAGCTAATAGATGTGGAATCCCATTATAAACACTTAGCTCGACCATTTTTGGATCGATCATCATCATGCGTACTTCTGATGGTTTGGCACGCATAATAAGCGACACGATCATATCGTTAATGCATACACTTTTCCCACTACCAGTAGACCCTGCCACAAGTAAGTGAGGCATTTTATTTAATTCGGCTGAAATAGCTTGTCCCGTTACGTCACGACCTAGACTAACAAGTAGTTTGGAATCCGGCTTATATTGATCGTTTGCTTCTATTACTTCTCGTAATGTGACGATAGCGACCTCACTATTTGGAACTTCAATTCCGACAGCTGATTTCCCTGGAATGGGTGCTTCAATTCGAATGTCTTTCGCCGCAAGAGCTAATGCTAAATCGTCCTGTAAACTAACAATCTTGCTTACCTTTACCCCTGTATCTGGCATAACTTCATATTTCGTGACAGCCGGGCCTAAGTGTACTTGTGTTACTTTCGCTTTTACACCGAAGCTTGCAAATGTTTGCTCTAGCTTTTTCGCATTCGATTGAATAACTGAAAACTCGCCACTTTGATCATGTTCAGGAGGTGCTTTCAACAATTGAATGGATGGTAATAAATACGGCTTTTCTGATTGATGTTCTGTTTCTGCTTTCGCTAAATTCAACTCTTCAATCGGTGTATCTTCCACTACCTGTTTTGTTTCATTTTGTTTTTCATTTTTTACTTGCTCAACAAAATTTGAAATAATAGGTGCGTCGTTTTGTGTCGCAGCAGTAATAATAATTTGCTCCTCATCTGCTGCTTCTTCTTCTTGTTGCTCACCTTGATAGCGATGAGAGTTATTTTTCGGCTCTTTTGGTGCCGGTTTTGATACCCGTTTTTTACGTTTTATTTTCCCTTTGAAACTTGGCATTTTATCGAACAGAATTGGGACCATTGCTTTTCCTGTAATTAGGATAGCACCAATGGCTAAAAAGACGGTGGCCGCAATTTTTGTCCCTGCGGAATCAAAAAGCACATGTAAAATACTAAATAATAATCCACCGATCATCCCGCCACCAAGAGCATTACTGCGGTTCGTAATGCCATCATTACTAATTAAGATGCGCCATGTTTCTTTTAACACGGAATTCGATATTAATGAATTTGTTTCATACAGTTGCTCGAATAGCATACTATGACTAAAAATTGTTAAACTTGCACCAACAAATAGTACCCCATATACAATGCGACTTTTAAAGGCGACCCCCCTTCTTCGTACCATCAGCATCCCTGCTATTAAAAAGCATAATAATGGGACAAGGAAATGTAAGTTTCCTAATAAGAATAATGTAATAGAATGCGTCCACTTTCCAACAAATCCCAATTCAAGGAATTCTATAATGGCAAAAGCAATTAATAGTAACCCGATAATTTCATATGCGAGTGGATGAAGCTCCTTTTGGCTATTTTTGGCCTTCGTTTTTGGCTTTGGTTTTGACTTTGCTTTGATGTTTTTAGTTTTGCGTTCCAATGGCTTGTTCACCTACTTTTTAAAAATATTTGCCATCCTTTTAGACGACGTAACTTGCCTTTTGGCTCCACTTTGTCTAATTAAGGAGAAAAAAAGGGTTTTCTCACACCGTTCGGCAAGAAAACCCTCATTTTTAGAAGTGCTTAGTATTCCATGATGATTGGAATAATCATAGGACGGCGCTTCGTTTTTTGGAATAAATATTGATTTAATGTATCACGAATTTCTTGTTTAATGTTTGTCCACTCAAAAGTATCTTTACCAACATACTTTTCGATGACTTCACGTGCCATAACCGAAGCTTCTTCCATTAACTGCTCCGATTCACGAACATAAACAAATCCGCGTGATAAAATTTCTGGACCTGACGCAATTTTCTTTTGTGCACGATTAAGTGTAACAACAACAATGAAAATACCATCTTGAGAAAGTAGTTTACGGTCACGCAATACGATGTTACCAACATCACCAACACCAATACCATCGATTAAAACGTTACCAGCTTGTACACGACCTGTCATGCGCATTTTACCATTTTTGTATTCGATAATATCGCCTTTATCTGCGATGAAAATTTGAGATTTTTGTAAACCTATTTGTTGTGCTAATTTCGAGTGCGCAATTAACATGCGGTATTCCCCTTGAATTGGCACAAAATACTTCGGCTTCATGAAGTTTAGCATTAATTTTAAATCTTCCGCGCTACCATGACCTGAAACGTGAACTTTTTTGTTAGAAGTTAAAATATGCGCGCCAGCTTTTGATAAATGGTTCATTGTATTGTACATTTGCACTTCCATGCTTGGAGATGGTGTAAATGTAATTAATACTGTATCGGTATTTTTAATTTTGACATCACGGTGGTGTTTACGCACAATTTTATCAAGTGCATCAAGTGGTTCACCTTTGTTACCTGTTGCCATAATAATAATTTCATCATCTGCAAACTTATGGATTGCGTTGACTGGTACTAAAGTTTCTTCGTCGACTTCTAAGTAGCCTAAGTTCACACCGATATCAACGATTTTTTCTAATGATTTGCCTACAACTGCTACTTTACGGTGTGATGCAGCCGCTTGCTTGAACACTTGTTGAATACGAATAAAGTTCGATGCATAAAGCGCTACGATAATTCGACCAGGTGCCGAATGGAACGTTTTTTGCAATTCTTCTGCGATAACCGATTCACTCGTTGTGTAACCAGGACGATCCGCTTCTACTGATTCCGATAACAGCATAAATACGCCTTCTTCACCAAGCATCGCCATTTTCGCTAAATCTGGTTTGAACTTACCTGTAGCAGATTGATCGAACTTGAATTCACCTGTATGAACAATCGCACCTTCTGATGTATGGAACACAATTCCTAAAGAATCTGGAATACTATGTGTTGTATGGAAGAACGTCACATACGTTGAGTTGAAATTCATACGACTGTTGTTTGTTACTTCGAAGAATTTCACTTGGTATGGTGCAGGTAATTCTTTCAAATGTTCTTTTGCTAAAGCAATTGTCAATTTTGAACCGTAAACGGGTGCTTTAATTTTCTTTAACACGTACGCAATTGAGCCAATCGCATCTTCATGTCCGTGAGTTAAGAAAATCCCTTTTACACGATCTTTATTTTCTTCTAAATACGTAATATCAGGGATGACGATATCAATTCCTAGCATTTCGTCCTCTGGGAACATCAACCCACTGTCCACTACGAACAGCTCTTCATCAATTTCAATTACATACATTGATTTTCCGATTTCGCCAACTCCGCCTAACGGAATGACACGGATTAATTCATTTTTTGTCTTTGTCACTTTGTTTCCTCCTAAAATGTTCCGAACAGCAACCACTTAAATTTCATTATACGGGGAGAATGGATTTAGTACAAATAAAAAAAGTGATTTTCTAGCTGAATCAAAAAATACCATTTGGATTCAACAAAATTTTATTGTTCTATGAACCGATATAAAATAAAACGACCACCAAGGTTTATAGATGGTGGCCGTCATATCTTTAACTATTTTGTAAGGCACGGAATTTTTCAGCTTTTGCTTGATACGTATCCCAAATGTTATCGAATGCTTGCTTTTCTTCTGGCAACATTTCCATCATTGGCATACGCACATCTAATGTATCAAATCCTAGTTTTGTCATCGCGTACTTAACTGGCGATGGGTTTGGCTGTGCAAACAGAGCACGAACAAGTGGTAATAGCGCTCGGTGAATTTGAGCAGCTTCTTGATGACGTCCTTCTTCAAATGCACGAACCATTTGTTGCATGTCTTTGCCGACAACGTGCGAGGCAACCGAAATAATACCGCGACCCCCTATTGCAAGCAGTGGTAATGTTAACCCATCATCACCTGAATATACATAAAAGTCGGATGCAACATTTTCGATAATGTCTCCCATTTGATCTAAATTACCGCTCGCTTCTTTAATGCATGTAATATTTTCAACATCTCGACTAATTTTAATGGTCGTTTCCGCTAAAATATTTGCTCCCGTACGACCTGGTACATTATAAAGCATAACGGGTAATGAAGTTTCTTTTGCAATCGTTTCAAAGTGGGCATACATTCCACGTTGGTTTGGCTTATTATAATACGGTGTTACTAGCATAATGCCATCTGCGCCGTTTTCTTCAGCCTTATGTGTCATGGCAATGGAATAAGCTGTTTCATTATCTCCTGTACCCGCGATAACCGGTACACGACCTGCCACTTTTTCGACGGTAAAACGAACAACTTCAATTTTTTCCTCCGTTGACATCGTTGGGTTTTCTGATGTCGTCCCACACGCTACAATCGCATCCGTTCCGTTATCGATTAAATGGTTAATAATTCTTTCTAACTCAGGATAATTAATCGTACCGTCTTTTTTAAACGGTGTAATCATCGCTGTCCCAATACGTCCGAAATCCATGAATACATCTCCTCTTATAGTAGGTTATCCTCTAACATTGCTTCTGCGATTTGAATGGAGTTAAGTGCAGCTCCCTTTAATAAATTATCTGAAACAATCCATAAGTGGAAACCTTTTTTGTTATCTAAATCTTGGCGAATACGGCCTACAAATGTCGGATCCTCATTTTCAGCAAAAATTGGCATAGGATAAATTTGTTGTGTAATATCATCTTGTAAAACAATGCTTGGTGCGTCTTTTAATACATCGAAAATAGCTTGAACTGTGGCTTCTTGTTCTAGTTCGATATATACAGATTCTGAATGGCCTGATACAACGGGTACACGTACACATGTTGCTGCAACGTTCATGTCAGGTGCTTCCATAATTTTTTTCGTTTCATTAATCATTTTCATTTCTTCATATGTAAATCCATTGTCTGTGAACTTATCAATTTGTGGAATGACGTTACGTGCAATAGGGAAATGCTTAGCGTCAGATTTAACTGGTAATACGTTTGCTTCCACATTTTTACCTTGCTCCCACTGCGTGCTTTGCTCACGTAATTCATTGATTGCCGCAATACCTGAACCTGATACCGCTTGATAAGTTGATACGACAATTTTTGTTAAGCCAAACTTTTCACGAATCGGTTGCAATGCAGCGACCATTTGAATCGTTGAACAGTTGGGGTTAGCGATAATCCCTTTTGGAATAACCTTTAATGCGTGTCGATTTACTTCTGGTACAACGAGTGGTACTTCAGGGTCCATGCGGAAATGGCTTGTGTTATCAATAACAACTGCCCCACGTTTTGCAGCTTCTGGTGCTAATGCTGCTGAGACAGAGCCACCTGCTGAGAATAATGCAATGTCTACACCTTCGAAACTTTCTGGCGTTGCTTCTTCGATTGTATATGTTTTCCCATTGAATTCTATCGGATTTCCTGCTGAACGTGCCGATGCTAAAAATTTGATTGAGGCAATAGGAAATTTACGTTCTACTAATTTCTCCATTATTTTTGATCCTACTGCTCCTGTTGCTCCTACTACTGCAACATTCAATTGTTTTGTCATTTTTCATCTCTCCTAAAGTAATCTGTTATGTATATAATGTTGGATATTGTATCACAATTTTTTTTAAATGTGTTAGATTATTTGATTATTTAAAATATTGTATAAATATCGGTTGTAGTTGTTTTTTATGAGCGAGCGCAAATGATACCGTTTCGAGCATTTTCGTGAAATCCGAAATTAGTGATGTTGGTTTTTTTATGGGATCATCTTGACCAAACGGTATAAAATATACATTTTTTGCGTTGAGTAATTTCATGATGTTCATACCATTCAAACCGAGTGCATCATTTGTAGAAATACCTAATACAACAGGTGAACCATTACGTAATGTTGCCTTTGCCGCCATAAGAACTGGGCTATCCGTTGCAGCATTCGCAAACTTACTAATGGAGTTTCCAGTCATCGGTGCAATAACCATGCAATCAAGTGGATTTTTCGGTCCGAATGGCTCCGCTTCGACGATTGAGCTAACAACCTTTTCACCTGATAATTGTTCAATTTTCTCTATCCATTCTTCCCCTGTACCGAACCTCGTTGCAGCGTGGAGTACTGAAGGTGTAATAATTGGTACAACTGTCGCACCAGCCTCTCGAAAACTTGCAATTTTTGGGACGACATCCTCATACGTACAATGCGATGCGGTAATGCCTAAACCTATTCGTTTTCCTTCAAGTATTGTCATCATCCTTCCCTAACGCAACAATCGTTTCAAATAAAATCTTTGCTGCTGCCTGTGGAAAGTATTTCCCAGGTAATGCTGGCAAAAGTTCATATTGTGAAAGTACAACATCTTTTAAACAGCCTGGAGCTGAAGCCACATCATAAATCGGACAAGTGCTCCAAGATAAAAATTCTTTTGTCAGCCAAGGCGTTGGAATGGTATTAATCAATAAATCTGCATCATGAACAGTCGCTTCATTTATAATAATTCCGTCATATCCATATGCGATAGCCTCCGCGTTTTGGGCTTCTGATCTAACAGCAATTTGTACGTTTGCTCGCAAGCGACTTAAAAATAATGCGAGCATTTTACTAACACGCCCAAAACCGGTAATGATTATTTTTTTGTGTTGAACACTTACACGTTCTTTATATAAATGTGCGAGTAACCCTTCAGCAGTTAGTGCCGCATTTTTCCAAATAAATAGTTCGTCTTGTAAATAATCATATTGCTTTATGTGCTGCAATTGTTGTGCCCACTTGTCATTTAGACGACCTGCATAAATTTCTGCGTGCCGAATGCCAAGTAACTCATCCACTTCAATGGCAAGCGGATGAATCGGTAAGACAATCTTCGTTGGATGAAACTCTAATACAACCTTATTCAACGCTTCATCCCAAGTGTTTGTTTTTTTATAATAGACATTTGGATAAACATTCGATAATTCTTTCGCTAAAAACTTCATGCGCTCATCTTCACCTATAATTAAAAAGCGTTCACTCATAATGTATTTTGCATCGTTGTTGTTGTTTTTTGAAATAAAATACGGTCTTCACCAATGAGCAAAATTTCTTCCCACGGAATATATTTCACCATACCTGCTTTCTTTCTTTGAAACGGCATTTTCACCATTTGCGCAGGCATTTCGAATCCTAGAATTTTACCGGTCTTTGGATCAAAAATACATTCGGTCTCCGCTAAAAAGCCATAACGTACCCCTTTTTCCATTTCAATTAATTCCTTTTCTGCAAGCTCTGATAACAGCATTCCTAACCTCCTTTTAAATAGGCTCATCAATACTATATGCATCTAAACTTCCCCATGTGAAATTGAATTTTCCGAATTTTTAGTAGACAACTCATCCTTAACTGTATACACTGTACATATACAGTATAAATACAGGTGGTGAAATAGCTAGTGATCATTAAATTAAGCAATGTAAGTGACAAACCTATTTACGAACAAATTACTGATCAATTAAAACAAGCGATTCTTTCAGGTAAGCTCGTGACTGGTGAGGCACTTCCTTCAATCCGCGCACTCGCTAGAGAATTAAAAATTAGCGTCATGACGACAAAGCGTGCCTATGCCGACTTAGAGCGAGACGGCTTTATCGAAACAGTCGCTGGTAAAGGAAGCTTCGTCGCAGAGCGCAATCAAGACTTTTTAAGAGAAGAGCTCATTCGTCAAATAGAGGTGCATTTAACAAAGGTTGTAACTATTGCTAGAACAGCAAATGTTGGACGTGAAGAACTGATTGAATTAGTTGAATTGTTATTGGAGGAATGATTATGTATGCGATTGAAGTAAAAAATGTTTCAAAGCAAATGAAGAAATTTCGTTTAAATAATATTTCATTTAATGTGGAATACGGGACAATTGCGGGATTTATCGGTCAAAATGGTGCAGGTAAAACGACAACGATGAAATTGATTCTAAATTTATTAAAAAAGATTGATGGCGATATTTTGATTTTCGGAAAAGAACATGTTGCGCACGAAGTCGAATTAAAATCACAAATTGGCGTTGTTTTTGATGAATTACATATTCCTGAAAACTTTTCGCCTAGAGAACTTGATGTATTATACGGAAATGTGTATTCATCTTGGGATCGTTCCTATTTTAATCAGTTACTCGATAAGCTTTGTGTACCGAAGTACGACAAAATCAAAACAATGTCTAAAGGAGAAAAGACAAAACTTGCCTTAAGCTTAGCATTAGCTCATCGTCCGAAATTATTGTTGCTCGATGAACCTACGAGTGGACTTGATCCAATTGTTCGCGATGAAGTATTAGGCATATTGCAACAGTTTATGGAACAAGAAGAGCATGCAATTTTGCTTTCTTCGCATATTACGAGTGATTTAGAGAAAATTGCGGATACCATTACATTTATTCATGAAGGGGAAATTCTATTTAGCGAAAATAAAGATGATCTACTTTATGGTTATGGTATTTGGAAAGGTTCAATGGAAGAGGCAGAAGTCATTCCAAATCAAGCGATTATCGGGAAGCGTGATTATGCATTTGGTGTGGAGTATTTAATCCTACGTGAGTTTTTAAATCCAGTTATTGAACTACAAAAGCCAACGATTGATGACATCATGCTATTTTTCGTTAAGGGGCGTAAAGCATGAAGAATCCCCTTTTACGCTATTATTCACAGGAGGTTAGCGCTTGGATCTATGTAGCACCTCTTGTTTATACATTGTTTGGATGTATTTTATTATTCGATGGTGTAGAAATAGCGGTCTATTTTATCTTAACTCTTTGTGTCACCTCCATTTGTGCCATTTATTTTGATAAACGTGAAAAGGAAATTCTAATGACCAGCCTGTTTCCAATTTCCAACAAAACTTTTTTCATGGTTGATTTGCTATTTATTGGTCGTATCATTTTAGGCTACTACTTATACAGTTTAGCAATCAGTACTTTACTCTCTTCTCTTTATCATCAAACGCTTGTGTTACCATCCATTAAACAATTAATATTTAGTGCGGTTATTTGTTTTTTCATTACATCGCTATTTTTCTTTGTACGTTCTTTTAATTTTAGACAGTATATTAATTTATCTATATTGGCTTTCCCAATCCTTTTCGCAATTTTGATTCCATCGATTAAAAGCCTAACCTTGTATCATTGCCTATTATTCTTAACTTTATCTGTAGTGCTATTCATTATAGCAACCATTCTTACATTCACTTATGAGGGAAGGAGAGATATTTCATGACTGCTTTAATTAAAAACTACTTTTATTTATCAAGAAAATTATTATATGTAATTGTCTGTACAATTATTTTTGTTTTTATCCTTAGCTGGTTACTAAATGGTGAAATAAAAGTTGGTTCCATTTCTATTTATTTTTTTCTTTTGGCTCCCATATTAGCAACGAGCTTTTTATTAGAAAATAATTTCATTCAAACCTTTCGAATTATGCCGATTTCGGTTAAAGATTTTATAAAAAGCGTGTTTATTTTCGGGATATTAATCGAAATTTTCGTCTCGATACCTCTTATAGGCCGAGAACTTTATTTATATGTAACGGATCAAATAGAGTTCTTTAATTTTTGTTTTAATTTCGGTATGTTCGCTGCTGCAGTTGCCGCAATCGGGGCAACCATGACAAAGTTTTTTACGAATCCTAGTGAAAAAACAAAAAGCTTTTCTTTTGGTACAATCATGTTCTATTTAATCGCTTTAGTTATCCCGCATCTCATTGTTGTACTTATTTTTTCAATAATGGGACTACCCCTGATTGGCTGCTTTATTATGCCGATTGTTAGCTTAATTATTTTTTATCATTTTTACAAAAAATCAATAATTCACTATGAAAACGCAGAATTTTAAAAAGGACAGCGCATATATTTTTGCGCTGTCCTCCTCATTTATTCATTCTCTGGGCCAATAATAGCGATTGCCGGTTCGTTTAATAAAATCTTCGTTATCAAATCATCCATTGAATCCATTGAAATGGCGTCAATTTTAGCTAATACTTCATCAACCGTGCGATGATTTTGATGAATCAGCTCGTTCACACCATTACGGTTCATATAGTCCTCTGTACCTTCAAGTCCTAACACAAAGCTGCCCTTTAATTGCTCTTTAGCATTTTCAAGCTCTTCTTCCGTTACTCCACCTGCCACAACATCAAATAAGGTTTGGTCCATTTGCTGTTTAAGTGCATCTAAATTTTGTTTCGATGCGGATGCAGCAATTGTAAATGCCCCAACATCCTCAAAGCTTGATTGAAAACTAAATACTGAGTAAGCTAAGCCACGATCTTCACGTACATCTTGGAAAAGTCGTGAGCTCATATTGCCACCAATAATATTATTTAATGCAACAAAGCTATACATTTGAGGATCCTTCACATTAATAGCCGGGAATGAAATCGCAATATGTGCTTGCTCTGTATCACGTGTTTTTTCAACTTCACCAGCAGTAAATTCAGGATACGATGGCTTTGAAACTATGGATTTGCTACTTGCTTCATATGTACCAAATAATGCTTCTATTTTTTCAAGTAAGCCTTCTTCAATATTACCCGCAATTGAAATAACCACATTTTTTGGCCCATAATGCTTCGCCATATACGTACGAATCATAGCTTCATCAAATGTCTCAAGTGTTTCTGCTGTTCCTAAAATCGGACGTCCTAATGCATCATTTGGATACATTACAGCCCATAATTTTTCATGCACATCATCAGCTGGATCATCTTCACTCATATAAATTTCTTCTAAAACCACTTGACGTTCACGCTCAATATCCTCTTGACTAAAGAGTGAATTGAAAAACATATCTGCCAAAATCGTAATCGCAATTTCACCGTGATGGTCTAATACTTTTGCAAAATAGCATGTATTTTCCTTTGAGGTAAAGGCATTGATTTCCCCACCGATACGATCAAATTGTTCTGCAATTTGTCGAGCCGTACGATTTTTTGTGCCTTTAAAAAGCATATGTTCAATAAAATGTGTGATGCCGTTTTCTTCTGGTGTCTCATAGCGCGAACCTGCATTCACCCATACCCCTACCGATAAAGAGCGAACATGAGGCATTTGTTCTGCAACAATTCGCACTCCATTTTTCGCTGTAATTACTTGTACCATAATTTGCTCCCATCCTTTTAACGTTTCATCTATTAAAAAGAGACTGTACAGTGTTGTACAGCCCCTCTTTAAAACTATCTTATCTATTGCTTTCGGTGCAGAAAACCTCTTTTGCACATGTCGCTTTGCTTTCGGTGCAGAAAACCTTTTGCACCTGTCGCTTTGCTTTCGGTGCAGAAAACATTCTTTTGCACCTGTCGCTTTGCTTTCGGTACAGAAAACATTCTTTTGCACCTGTCGCTTTGCTTTCGGTGCAGAAAACCTTTTGCACCTGTCGCTTTGCTTTCGGTGCAGAAAATAATAATAGGCTAAACGCCTATTATTATTTTTGCTCTGCTCGTTCTTTTTCTTCTTGGATTACTACTTTACGTGATAAGTTTACTCGACCTTGTTTGTCGATTTCGATACATTTCACTAGTAATTGATCGCCAAGTTTTAGAACGTCTTCAACTTCTTTTGTACGCTCTTCTTGGATTTCAGAAATGTGTAATAAACCATCTTTACCTGGGAAGATTTCACAGAACGCACCGAATTTTTCAATACGTTTTACAGTAGACATGTAGTACTCGCCTACTTTTGCTTCACGTACGATTGATTCGATCATTTCTTTCGCGCGGTTAATCATACCTTCATCAGCTGAAGCGATATAGATTGTACCGTCTTGTTCTGTATCAATTTTAACGCCAGTTTCGTCGATGATTTTGTTAATCACTTTACCACCTGGTCCGATAACATCGCGGATTTTGTCAGGATTGATTTTAATTGACACGATTTTTGGCGCGTGTTTCGATAATGAAGTACGAGGTTCAGAAATAGTTGTCATCATATGTTCTAAAATTTGCATACGACCGATTTTCGCTTGTGTTAGAGCTTCCTCTAAAATGTTGCGAGATAATCCATCGATTTTAATATCCATTTGAAGTGCTGTTACACCTTTAGCTGTACCAGCAACTTTAAAGTCCATATCGCCAAGGTGATCTTCCATACCTTGTATATCTGTTAATACTGTATAGTGTTCGTCTTTTTTAACAAGACCCATTGCAATACCTGCAACTGGAGCTTTTAATGGAACACCTGCAGCCATTAATGACATAATAGATGCACAAATTGATGCTTGAGAAGTAGAACCATTTGATTCTAATACTTCTGCTACACAACGAATTGCATATGGGAATTCTTCTTCTGAAGGAAGTACTGCTGAAATAGCACGCTCACCTAAAGCACCGTGACCGATTTCACGACGACCTGGAGAGCCATAACGACCTGTTTCCCCAACTGAGAATGCTGGGAAGTTATAATGGTGCATGAAGCGTTTTGACTCTTCAACACCAAGACCATCGATAATTTGAACGTCGCCTAATGCGCCTAGTGTACAAATTGAAAGTGCTTGCGTTTGTCCACGTGTGAACATTGCTGATCCATGTGCACGTGGTAATAAATCAACCTCAGATGATAACGGACGAATTTCGTCTTGTTTACGACCATCTGGACGGATTTTATCTTCAGTGATTAAGCGACGAACTTCGTCTTTCACCATTTTGTCTAAAATTGATTTTACTTGCTTCATTGTTTCTTCGTTAGCTTCTTCGGCCTCATAAGATTCAATAATGCGATTTTTTACAGCTGTAATGTTTTCTTCACGCTCTTGCTTGTCCACTGTTTGGATAGCTGCGTTCATGTCTACTTCACAAGCTTTTTTAATAGCAGCTGTTAATTCTGCATCTAATTCATACAGTACAACTTCTACTTTTTCTTTTCCGACTTCCGCAATAATTTGTTCTTGGAAGGCGATTAATTTTTTAATTTCTTCGTGACCGAACATGATCGCTTCAAGCATGATTTCTTCAGGTACTTCTAAAGCACCTGCTTCTACCATGTTGACAGCATCTTTATTACCAGCAACTGTTAGGTGTACTGTTGATTTTGCAGATTGTTCAAGTGTTGGGTTAACAACGAATTCACCGTTGATATATCCAATATGAACACCAGCAATCGGTCCATCGAATGGAATGTCTGAAATGGCTAACGATAATGAAGAACCGAACATCGCTGCTACATCAGATGGGCAATCTTGATCATTTGACATAACCATTAAGATTGATTGTACTTCGTTACGGAAGCCATCTGGGAACATTGGGCGAATTGGACGGTCGATTAAACGAGATGTTAATACCGCTGTTTCTGAAGGACGGCCTTCACGTTTAATGAAGCCTCCTGGAATTTTACCTGCTGCATATAGACGTTCTTCGTAGTTAACTGTTAATGGGAAGAAATCTAATGGTTTTGGTGATTTTGACATTGTTGCTGTCGCTAATACTGCTGTTTCGCCGTAACGAACCATTGCAGCACCGTTTGCTTGTTTTGCTAACTGTCCTACTTCTACTACAAGTGGACGGCCAGCCCATTCATACGAAAAGACTTTTTTTTCGTTCATTAAATGAACCCCTTTCTTATTGAAACACTCTACGTAACTTTTTATGTACCATAGTTAGTGTATCAAAAAAGCTATATCTATGCTAAATTTTTTCAATAAAATATTCATGTTTTGCAAATTTAAAATTAGGAGCACATCATTGTGCATAATAATTAATAGTGGATTCGCTCTTTTTGTTCTCTAAACAATAATAAAAAGCGGGATAAATCCCGCTTTTTATTGTCAGATTAACGACGTAATCCAAGTTTGTTGATTAATGTACGGTAACGTGCAACATCGTTTTCACGTAAATATTTTAATAAGTGACGACGTTTACCTACCATTTTAAGAAGACCACGTTGAGAGTGGAAATCCTTTTTGTGTGTAGCTAAGTGAGCATTTAAAGCGTTGATTTCTGCAGTTAATACAGCGATTTGTACTTCTGGAGAACCAGTGTCGCTTTCGTGAGTGCGGTACTCAGCGATGATTTCGTTTTTGCGTTCTTGTGTAATTGCCATTTGAAATGACCTCCTAATAATAATTAATATCCCCGATAGCACAGCAAACGCTGGAGTCGCGGAAAGCCGAGCTATGGATCATACGAGATTTTCGTACTTATAAATACTACCATAGAAAGGCACAAATCCGCAACTATTACGATAGCTGGTTAAAATATTCGATAGCTTCTTGCTTATCTAGTTCAATTTGTTCGATCAGTGCATTTATTCCATCAAATTTACGTTCACTACGGATTCGTTTGTACCAACCGACTACAACTTCTTCACCGTATATATTTTTATCGAAGTTTAAAATATGAACCTCAATCGATAGTTGCTTTTCATCTGGATTTTTAAATGTTGGTTTATAGCCTACATTACAAACCCCGTTATACCATTCATTTTGTACTAAAATTTTGACAGCATACACACCTGTTGCTGGTATATAGCATCCTCCCATTGCTTGAACATTTGCTGTAGGGAAGCCCATTGTACGTCCTCGCTTATCACCATGTACGACAATACCTGGCACTTCAAAAGCACGTCCTAACAATGTGCGCACTTGCTCCATTTGACCGTCTTGTAAATAGTTTCGAATACGAGTTGAACTAATCTTTTCTTCCGTATCGGCTTGCTTTTCAACAATTGTCACACCAAATTGTCCATTAGATAGCTGTTTCATCGTTTCCATATTCCCCTTGCCAAATGCCCCAAATGAAAAATCAAAGCCAGCTGTTACATGCTTCACATTTAAATCTAAGATGAAATGTTTGATGAATTCCTCTGGTGTTAGCTTTGCAAAATCCGATGTGAAATTAACAACAAAAACTGTATCGACATTTAATTTTTTAAGTGTATCTAACTTTTGTGTAAGCGGTGTAATATAAAAAACTTTTTCATTACGTCTGCCTAAAACAATTGAAGGATGTGGATCAAACGTCATCACTGCACTTTGAACACCTAATTGCTGTGCTTTTTCTTTAGCAGAATTAATGACCGCTTGATGTCCTTTATGTACACCATCAAAAAAACCAACTGCTAATGAAAAGGCCAGTTTATTTGTTTCTTGCGCTAATTGATGCGGATATTTTAAATGAATAACGTTCATAATTTGCCTCCTAATCTAGTTCGGGAAACATTTTATCAGGCTTCATTTGCCCAATCTTTATCGGATGTGCGATATATACCGCAAATGCTCGCCCGTCTACACCATACACCATTTTATCATGTTCTTTTAATAATGCATGCATTGGTAGTACTTGTCCATTGAAAATTTGCTTTTCAACATCTGGCGTAATTTCAACATACGGATAATTTGATAGGGCATACTCAACTGGCAATAAAAACTTCTCTTGCTCGCCTTTGTCCATTAATTCCGCAATTTCAGCTAATGTAAAACAATTTTCTTTTGTAAATGTTCCTGAAGCTGTACGTACTAATTCATGCATATGTGCTGGGTATCCTAGGGCTTCCCCAATTTGCACAGCTAATGTACGAATATATGTACCTTTTGAACATTTAATTCGAATAGAAAACGTTACTGTTTCACCTTCAAACGTTTCTGCGTCATCTAAAAGCTCTAGCTCATAAATTGTGATTTTACGTGTTGGACGTTCTACCGTTTGACCTGCACGTGCATATTCGTATAGCTTTTTACCGTTTACTTTAACGGCTGAAAACATGGGTGGTGTTTGCTCAATTTCACCAGTTAAAGAAATAAGTGCTTGTTGGATTTCTTCACGCGAGAATGATTTGTAATCCGTATTTTCTTCAACTGTTTCGCCTTCTGCATCTTCTGTCGCTGTGGTACGACCGATTGACACAACCGCCTCATATGTTTTCCCTGCATCAGTTAAATATTCAGCGATACGAGTCGCTTGTCCGATACAAATTGGTAATACGCCTTCTACACCTGGATCAAGGGTCCCTGTATGGCCAACCTTTTTCGTTTTTAAAATCTTTCGTAACTTAAACACGCAGTCATGACTCGTCATTCCACGCTCTTTCCATAATGGAAGAATACCGTTCATAGTGTTGCCCCTCTCTCACTGGATGTCGATTTCTATTATGGGTCGGACGCTTTCCGCGGGCACGGCTTCAACTAACTTATTTCGGAAGAACTTCTGAAATAAGTTGATTTTCCGCTCGCGCTGTTCCCGTAGGAGTCGCCTCCCCTCCATTCCAATCGACTATTTTTATTAAATGTATTGTTGTCAAAGATGCATTTTCTTCTTTTTTAATAGGCAAACAAAAAGACAGAAATATTGTTTACACAACATTCCTGCCTTCCATTTTTTAGTACTTCACGAGAGAAGGTCTCTGTGTGAAAACTATTTGTCTTCGTTTAAGCCACGAAGTAATGCATCAATTTTATTTCCGTATTCGATAGCTGTATCGAATTCGAAAAGTAATTCTGGTGTACGGCGTAAACGAATGCGTGAACCGATTTCTGAACGCATGAATCCTGAAGCTTTTTCTAAAGCTTTTAACGATTCCTTGCGCTCACGTTCATTACCTAGAGATGTAATATATACTGTCGCTTGTTGAAGATCTCCTGTTACTGCTACTTCCGTTACTGTAATGAAACCAACAGCAGGGTCTTTAAGTTTGCGTGCAATAATATCCGTAATCTCTTTTTTCATTTGCTCTGCAACACGATTTGAACGTAGAGACATAAAAGTCACCTCATTTTACTACCAACTTGCCTCATAGGGCTGTTATAAATATTCTCGATAAAATTCCAGCTGCTCCCACTGTGGATTTGACTGCAAAAAGTGCACGGCATGCATAAGCTCACGTTCAGCCGCTTCTGTAGAAGAAGCAACCGAAACAAGTGCTATTTTTGTACGTTGCCAAACATTTTGATGATCAATTTCCGCAACAGATACATTGAATTTTTGTTTTGTTCGCGTCACCATTCGTTGAAGAACAGCACGCTTTTCCTTTAATGAATGGGCAGTCTGAATCATAAATTCAATTTCTGCGTATACAATCATTATTTACGAACGATTTCTTCCATTACGTAGGCTTCAATAATGTCGCCTTCTTGAACGTCGTTGTAATTTTTAATTGTAATACCACATTCATAACCTTTTGCTACTTCTTTTGCATCATCTTTGAAGCGTTTTAATGAGTCTAACTCGCCTTCGAAAATAACAACGTTTTCGCGGATAATACGTACGCCTGCATCACGAACGATTTTCCCTTCGATTACGTAAGAACCTGCAATTGTACCAACTTTAGATACTTTAATTGTTTGACGAACTTCCGCTTGACCAACAATTTTTTCTTCGAATTCTGGATCAAGCATCCCTTTCATCGCTGATTCGATTTCTTCAATTACTTTGTAGATGATACGGTGTAAACGAATATCTACGCCTTCTTCATCTGCTGCACGTTTCGCATTTGTATCTGGACGAACGTTGAAGCCGATTACGATGGCATTTGAAGCTGCTGCAAGGGAGATATCCGATTCAGTAATTGCTCCAGCACCTGTGTGGATGATTTTTACATTAACGCCTTCTACATCAATTTTCATTAATGATGAAGCCATTGCTTCCACAGTACCTTGTACGTCAGCTTTTACGATTAAGTTTAATTCTTTTACTTCACCTTGGCTCATTTGTTCGAATAAGTTATCAAGTGTTACACGTTGTTTTTCAGAACGTTGGGCTTGAATTGCTGTCATTGAACGAGACTCACCAACTTGACGAGCTGTTTTCTCATCTTGGAATACTACGAAACGGTCACCCGCTTGTGGTACTTCATTTAAACCTGTAATTTCTACTGGCGTCGATGGACCTGCAATTTTAATGCGACGACCTAAATCGTTTACCATTGCACGTACACGACCGTATGCGTGACCAACTACGATTGGATCACCAACACGTAATGAACCATCTTGAACTAATAATGTTGCAACGGCACCGCGGCCTTTATCAAGTTGTGCTTCGATTACTGAACCGATTGCAGCACGAGTTGGATTGGCTTTTAATTCGCCTACTTCTGCAGTTAAAAGAATCATTTCTAATAATTCATCAATTCCGTCACCTTTAAGTGCTGAAATTGGAACGAAGATTGTATCTCCACCCCATGCTTCTGGTACTAAACCATGCTCTGTTAATTCTTGCTGAACGCGGTCAGCATTTGCTGCAGGTTTATCCATTTTGTTAACAGCTACAATAATCGGTACTTCTGCTGCTTTCGCGTGGTTGATTGCTTCTATTGTTTGAGGCATTACACCATCATCAGCTGCAACTACGATAATTGCGATATCTGTGATAGATGCACCGCGCGCACGCATAGTTGTGAATGCTGCGTGTCCAGGAGTATCTAAGAACGTAATTTTTTTGCCATTTTCATTAACTTGGTAAGCACCGATATGTTGTGTGATACCACCTGCTTCGCCAGCAGTTACTTTTGTATTACGAATTGAATCAAGTAATGTTGTTTTACCGTGG
Organism: Lysinibacillus sp. 2017; assembly: GCF_003073375.1. Taxonomy (NCBI): domain Bacteria; kingdom Bacillati; phylum Bacillota; class Bacilli; order Caryophanales; family Bacillaceae; genus Lysinibacillus; species Lysinibacillus sp. 2017. Next base: position 1,028,921 of record NZ_CP029002.1, on the reverse strand, counting down.
TCAACGTGACCCATGATTGTTACAACTGGTGGACGTTCTTCTAAAGCATCTTCATCCACTTCTACGATTGACTCATCGAAGTACGTATCTAAATCTGTTTTGTCGATACGAATTTCTTCTTCTACTTCTACACCATAGTCTGCACAAATTAATTCAATTGCATCCTTATCAAGCTCTTGGTTAATTGTTGCCATTACACCAAGCATGAATAATTTTTTGATGATTTCAGATGGCTCACGGTATAATTTCTTCGCAAGTTCTGCAACTGATAAACTTTCATAGAAAGTAATTTTTTCAGGTAATTCTTTTTGTACCATTGGTTGTGGTGCTGGACGGTGCGTACGACGTTTACCACCATTAATACCTGGTTTACGACGTTGTTGGTATCCGCCCTTGTTATTTTGTGAGTTGCCGCCTCTGTTGTTACTATTTGGTGTGTTACCACCTCTGTTGTTGCTATTTGGTGTGTTACTACTTCTGTTATTGCTATTTGGTGTGCTACTACTTCTGTTATTGCTATTTGGTGTGCTACTACTTCTGTTATTGCTATTTGGTGTGCTACTACTTCTGTTATTGCTATTTGGTGTGCTACTATTTCTGTTATTGCTATTTGGTGTGCTACTATTTCTGTTATTGCTATTTGGTGTATTGCCACCTTTACTGCTGTTATTGCTGTTATTACTTGGAGTATTGCCGCCGTTGCGGTTGTTATTAGTATTTTGAGTCATATTTTGATTTTGGTTACCTTTTTCATTCTTATGTTTTTCGCCTTGCTGCGATTGCGATTGCCCTGAGGCATTATTTGTCTTTCTCGGTTGCTGATTAATTGAAGCAGATTGTTGACGCTCCTGTTTTTGATCTTGTTGCTTGACTGTAGACTGCTCTTTTTTTTGAGTTACGTTGGCAGTTTTTACAGGTGATTTTACAGGAGGTTTTTTTGCTGCTTGCGTTGGCTCTGTTGCTTGCTTAAAGACAGAATCAAGTTTTGAAACAGCTTGCTCATCAATAACCGCCATATGATTTTTCACAGGCAAATCAATTTTTGCTAACTGTTCAATAACTTCCTTACTTGTTTTATTTACCTTTTTCGCATATTCATGAACTCTTACTTTGCTCATCTGCTCACCCCCGACTAATTTTCGTTGAGTAGACTAGACATTTTTTTAGCAAATCCGCTATCAATAATAGCAATCGCTACACGGGCTTCCTTCCCGGTAGCATGTCCAAGATCATATCGATCTCCAAAAACACGATACTCAACGTTGTAATACGTACATTTATCTTGAATCTTTTTACTAGTATTTTTAGAGGCGTCCGATGAAAGCAATACTAACTTTGCTTTTCCATTACGGATTTCTTTAATAACTAGTTCTTCTCCAGAGATTGTTTTTCGTGCACGTGCCGCTAAACCCAATAGCTGTAGCAATGCAGGATTGGTCATAGAATCGACTCCCTGCGGATAAGAGTTAGTAACTCTTCATATACCTCATCCGGCACTTTTGCATCAAGTTGGCGATCTAAAATATTCTTTTTACGCGCATTTTCAACAGCCTGCTCAGATTTGGAAACATAAGCCCCACGACCAGATTTTTTACCTGTTATATCAACGCTCACTTCGCCTTCCTTTGAACGAACGACACGAATCATTGATTTTTTTGGTAACATTTCACCCGTTGCAACGCATTTTCGTAAAGGAATTTTTTTACTTACAACCATTTTGCTCACCCTCCTTGCAAAACTATTCCAAATGATGATTTACTCTTCGTCGTCACCATATAAATCAATTGCAACTGCTTCTGACTCTTCACGAGGAACAAATGTGCTTGTTTCAGAAGGATAAATTCCTAATTCACGAGCATCTGTTTCCGACTTAATGTCGATTTTCCAGCCAGTTAATTTTGCTGCTAAACGTGCATTTTGACCACGTTTACCAATTGCTAATGATAATTGATAATCTGGTACTACGACTGTCGTTGATTTTTCTTCTTCATTTACTTGAACATCTAATACTTTTGATGGGCTAAGTGCATTTGCTACGAATACAACTGGATCTTCTGACCATTCAACGATATCAATTTTTTCACCGTTTAATTCGTTTACAATTGTTTGAACACGCGCGCCTTTAGCACCAACACATGAACCTACTGGATCTACTTCTTCGTTATGTGCATAAACTGAAATTTTTGAACGATCTCCCGCTTCACGTGCGATTGATTTAATCTCAACAGTGCCATCGAAAATTTCTGGTACTTCCATCTCGAATAGACGACGTAGTAATCCTGGATGTGTACGAGATACGATTACTTGTGGACCACGCGTAGTGCGTTCAACTTTTGTAATGTAAACACGAATACGAGATTGTGGTTTGTAAACTTCGCCTTGCATTTGCTCGTTTACAGGTAATGCAGCTTCCACTTTACCGATACTCACGTAAATATTACGTGCATCTTGGCGTTCGATTAATCCTGAAACAATATCGTCTTCACGATCTACATATTCAGCATAAATTAGGCCACGCTCTGCTTCACGTACACGTTGCGTCACAACTTGTTTTGCAGTTTGTGCTGCGATACGTCCGAAATTACGAGGAGTAACTTCTTCCTCAACGATGTCCCCAATTTCATAAGCTTCATTAATATATTTCGCGTCTTCTAATGAGATTTCTAAACGCTCATCTTCTGCTTCTTCTACAACATCTTTACGAGAGTAGACAACCATTGAACCTGTACCTAGGTTGATATCTACACGAACGTTTTGTGCCTGGTTGTAGTTACGTTTGTATGCCGTCACTAAAGCCGCCTCAATTGCCTCAATTAATACATCTCTTGAAATACCTTTCTGCTCCTCAAGGGCAGTTAGGGCATCTAGTAATTCACTACTCATTTTTTTCACTCCTAAATTTGCTTATCTGAAAAATCGATGGCAAGACGTGCTTGCGCAATTTTTTCTTTCTGAATTTGTACTGTTAGTTTACGTGTTTTAATGCGGATTTCAATTTCTAATTCTGTTTCAGTATATGCGCGTAAATATCCATAGAATTCTTTTAAATCTTTTACTGGTTCATAAGTTTTCACATAAATATATTTGCCCATTGCCTTTTCAAAGTCCTGTTGTTTTTTAAGAGGACGTTCAGCACCTGGAGAAGAAACCTCTAAATAATAGTTTTGCTCGATTGGATCATTCTCATCCAACTTCTCGCTCAACATTTCACTTACTTGCGCACATTGTAAAATATCAATGCCGCCAGACGGTGTGTCAACATAAATACGAAGGAACCAGTCGCGTCCTTCTTTTACGAACTCGATATCAACTAATTCTAACTCAAGTTCTTCAACGATCGGTGTCACTAGCTCTTCAATGATCGACGTTACTTTGTTCATCGTATCCTCCTTGCGTCTTTGTACGAACCGTTCAACAGCAATGTCTCCCTATACAAAAGACGAGTTTTCCATTGAAAAATTTGTATAAATAGTGGTGTAAACAACAGAAAAGAGCGGGAAATCCCACTCTTTTGCTGGCGAACTATCAACAAATTATTACATTCAGCATAGCATAAACACTAGTTGAATGCAAATTTTGCCTATTTACGTTCAATAGGCATTAGAATAATGAAAGTTGGTTGGCATCTGGCATACCTTCTAGGCAGCCAAGTTGGTCCATGTATTCGATCAAAGTTTTTGATACTCGCCCGCGCTGTTGCAGATCTTCTTTTGAAAGGAACTCCCCATTTTTACGTGCTTCAACGATTTGTTTCGCAACGTTTGTACCTAATCCTGGAATCGAATCAAACGGTGGAATTAAGCTATTGCCATCAATGACAAATTCACTTGCATGTGAACGATATAAATCAATCTTTTTAAAATTCATACCACGTTCTGTCATTTCAAGTGCAATTTCCATAACCGTTAATAAACTTTTCTCTTTCGGAGAGGCATCTAGCCCTTTCATGTTGATCTCATCAATTTTTTTGCGAATCATTACAGAGCCTTGCGTCATTGCGATTAAATCGAAGTCTGATGCACGCACTGTAAAGTATGCTGCGTAATAAACGATTGGATGATGTACTTTAAACCAAGCGATACGTACCGCCATTAATACATAAGCTGCTGCATGGGCTTTCGGGAACATGTACTTAATCTTTTTACATGAATCGATGTACCACTCTGGAACTTTTTTCGCGCGCATTTCTGCTTCCATTTCATCCGTTAAGCCTTTCCCTTTACGTACAGACTCCATAATTTTAAACGCAAATGATGGATCTAAATCTTGATAAATTAAATACACCATAATATCATCACGACAACCGATTACTTCTTTTAACACACATGTTCCATCTTTAATCAGGTCTGCTGCATTGCCTAACCATACATCTGTACCATGAGAAAGACCTGAAATTTGTACAAGTTCACTAAATGTTGTCGGTTTCGTTTCTTCTAGCATTTGGCGAACGAATTTTGTACCAAACTCTGGAATTCCGAGCGTTCCTGTTTTTGCACCAATCTGTTTCTCTGTTACCCCTAGAGACTCCGGCGTACTGAAAATTTTCATAACAAATAGGTCATCTGTTGGAATCGTTTTCGGATCAATACCCGATAAATCTTGCAGCATACGAATTACAGTCGGATCATCGTGTCCAAGTATATCGAGCTTTAAAATATTGTCATGAATCGAGTGGAAATCAAAGTGTGTCGTTTTCCACTCTGAATCCTGCGCATCTGCTGGGAATTGGACTGGTGAGAAATCATAAATATCCATATAATCTGGAACTACAATAATTCCCCCTGGGTGAGAACCTGTAGTTCGCTTAACGCCTGTACACCCTTGTACAAGTCGGTCTACTTCAGCATTTCGATAGGTTACACCGTTATCACTACCATAACCTTTTACATAACCATAAGCAGTCTTTTCAGCAACGGTTCCAATTGTTCCAGCACGGAATACATAATCTTCACCGAACAATACTTTTGTATAGTTATGCGCTTGTGGTTGATATTCACCAGAGAAGTTTAAATCGATATCGGGAACTTTATCTCCTTTAAACCCAAGGAAAGTTTCGAACGGAATATCATGTCCATCTTTTTTATAAGCCGTGCCGCATTCTGAACAATCTTTGTTTGGTAAATCATAGCCTGATGCTACAGAACCATCCGTGATAAATTCTGAATGTTTACAGTTTGGGCAAATATAATGTGGTGCTAATGGGTTTACTTCAGTAATTTCCATGAACGTGGCAACAAGAGACGATCCTACCGAACCACGTGACCCTACTAAGTAGCCATCCGCTAATGATTTTTTTACAAGCTTCGCTGAAATTAAATAAATTACACCGAAACCATGTCCTAAGATTGATTTTAATTCCTTATCAATACGAGCTTGAACGATTTCTGGTAAGTTTTCACCGTAAATGCGATGTGCCATTTCATACGTTAAATTCGTTACTTCATCATCTGAACCTTCAATTTTCGGCGTGTATAACTCATCTTTAATTGGTTTTACATCGCCAATACGGTCTGCAATAAGTTGCGGGTTTGTTACAACAACTTCCTTCGCTAAATCCGGACCTAAGAAATCAAATTCCTTCAACATTTCATTGGTCGTACGGAAATGTACTTTTGGTAATGGATTACGATTTAACGGATTGGCTCCACCCATCGAACCAACTAAAATTTGACGGAATTTCGCATCGGTTTCATGTAAATAGTGAACATTCCCCGTTGCAGCAACCGGTAAATTTAACTTTTTACCGAGTTTCACAATACGACGAATAATATCTTCTAATGCCCATTCATCATGCACCGTTCCCCCATCTACAAGCGGAGAGTACACTGGTTTTGGCATTACTTCTAAATAATCATAGAACCGCGCAATACGTTCTGCTTCCTCGGGGGTTTTGTTCATCATCGTTTCAAATAATTCACCATTCGAACATCCTGAACCAACAATTAACCCTTCTCGTAGCTTTTGTAAATCTGAACGACGTATACGTGGCACACGATAATAAGTTTGTGTATGTGAAATTGAAATTAATTTAAATAAATTTTTCAAGCCTGCATTATCAACAGCTAAAATTGTACAGTGACTTGGACGTGCTTGCTTGTAACCTTCCTCACCACCAACATGATCATTCATTTCAATCAGATTTTTGATACCTAAATCATCTGCTTGTTTTAATAAATGAAGGAATAATTCGCCCGTTGCTTCCGTGTCATAAATTGCACGGTGATGTTGTGTTAAATCAATATTGTATTTTTTTGTTAATGTCTTTAAGTTATGCGATTTTTGACCTGGATTGACTAGCCGCGAAAGTTCTACGGTATCGATACCTGGGTGTCGAACATCAATTCCAGCTTTTTGATACGCCACATATAAGAAACCTAAATCGAATGATGCATTGTGGGCAACGACGATTCCATCATCAATGAAATCATGGAACTCACGAATGACATCTTCAATTTCAGGAGCCGTGACAAGCATATCATCTGTAATATGGGTTAATTCAATAATTTTAGCCGTTAACTTACGGTGTGGATTTGAGAAACGTTCAAACGTGTCAATGACTTGACCATTATGAATTTTAACTGCTGCAAGTTCAATAATCGTATCATAAACATTCGAGAATCCCGTTGTTTCTACGTCGAAAACGATATACGTTGCATCTTCTAGTACTTGTTCTCGTGGGTCATAAACAATGGGCTTCCCATCGTCCACTAAGTTCGCTTCTACACCGTAAATTACTTTAATGCCATTCTTCTTCCCAGCTGAATAGGCTTCTGGGAATGACTGTGCAACTGCATGGTCGGTAATAGCAATCGCTGGATGACCCCATTTAGCAGCTTGAGCAACTAATCTATCAACAGGCGTTACTGCATCCATTTGACTCATTGGTGTGTGTAAATGAAGCTCTACACGTTTTTCACCATCAGGAGCCGTATCTTTTCGTGGTTCGTGTTTAACTTCATTAATATCTTTCGCCATCATAACTAAATCACGTGCGAATGTATCCATTTGAATGGAACCACGAACCCGTACCCACATGCCTTTACTAATTTGGTTCATTTTCGCAACATCTTCATCCCCATTCGAGAACATTTTAACGAGTAATGAATCCGTGTAGTCAGACATTTTGATTTCCAATAGAGAACGACCACTGCGCAATTCTTTTACTTCTGAGGAGAAGATAAAGCCTTCAATAACAATCGAGCGTTCTTCTTCTAAAACCGTACGTATTTCCACGGGCCCCGCGTTTTTAATAAATGAACCAATTTGGAATGGTACATCACTTTGCACAGCTGATGGATTTTCTGCTTTTTCTTTTTCACGCATAGCAAAATCAGCCATCGCTTGTTTTGAAAGACGTTCTTCCTCTTCTTTGCGCTGTTGATAAAATGCTTCTTGTTGTGCGATAAACTCCGCTGACTCCTCCACCATTTGGAATTCAACCGGAATATGAGAGAAGCCAAATACTTTGTAACTATCGGCAATTTTATCCGTATACTTCGCTTTTAATGATAAATATTCCACTTCTAGCATCGAAGTCACAATCAACTTATGTCCTGTCCATTTCGGTGTTTGTTTCATTAAATTTTCACGAAGTAGCGGTGACATATCAGCCATTTGTTCGATAACTGCCTGCCAATATTCAAGCAAATGCTGTTCTGTTACAACAGGGTTATTCGAAGTAACCGTTAATGAAACATTAGCAATATGTGAAAATTTCTCAGCCATCCGTAAACGAAGTAATTGATACACTTGAAAAGGTAAAATATTTTCAATGGTAATATTAAAATGCCATACACGTTTCTTTTTATGAACCGTTACGCGTTCTAGAGCGCCATTTTCAAAAAAGGACATGTAGACATCATCCGTTAATTCTAGCTGCTGTAATAATAGTAGGAACTTTTGTCTTCCTTCCTGTTTTGACAATTTTTTCACCCTCTCTAATTAGAAAAACAGATTTCGCGTCAAATAGCGCGAAATCCAGTCTTTTCTTATGTGGATTGCCTTGAAAACTTATACTTTCTAATCCACCAATATGAAAAAGAAAGGAAAGTACATCGTTTTTGTACTTTCCTCTTCTTTCTATAGAAAAACTAATTGTTTTGACGGAAGTATTCGTTTAAACGATCTACAACTTCCTCTTTCGCCCATTCAGCTGTTTCACCAGTTGAACGGAACTTCACTTCTACTAGTCCTTCAGAAGCCTTTTTACCAACTGTAATACGAACTGGCAAACCAATTAAATCAGCATCAGCGAATTTAACTCCCGCACGTTCTGCACGGTCATCATATAACACATCGTAGCGGTACGATTTTAATACACCGTAAAGCTCATCTGCTAATTGAACTTGTGTTTCGTCTTTTGTATTAACTGGTACTAAGTGTAAATCATATGGTGCAAGTTGTGATGGCCATACAAAACCATTGTCATCTTGGAAATGTTCTGCAACGGCTGCAAGTAAACGAGAAACCCCAATACCGTAGCAACCCATGATGAACGGTTGTGCTTTCCCTTGCTCATCTAAATATGTCGCATTCATTTTCGCTGAGTAAGTTGTACCTAATTTGAAGATATGCCCAACTTCGATACCTTCAGCAAATTTGATGATACCTTGTCCGTCTGGAGATGGGTCTCCCTCTTGAACGAATCGAATATCCTCGTATGAGCTAATTGCAAAATCACGTTCTGGATTCACATTTAATAAGTGGAATCCATCTTCGTTTGCACCAGCTACACCATTATGAATTGATTTAATTGCTTTATCCGCAATAACTTTCACGTTCACTGGTAATTTTACAGGACCGATTGAACCAGGTGTACAACCTAATAATTCTTTAATTGCTGCATCCTCAGCAAGCTCTACTGAAGTAGCACCTAAAGCATTTTTTAATTTAATATCGTTAATTTCGTGATCTCCGCGTGCTAATACAACGATTAACTCATCATCGATATCGAATACTAATGTTTTGATAATGTTAGAAGCTTCTACATTTAAGAATGCTGATACTTCTTCAATAGTTTTTTGATCAGGTGTTGCTACTTTTTCAACGTCTTTCATTGGTGCGTCTGATGGCGTATATTCTGTAACAACCTCAGCCATTTCAATGTTTGCTGCGTAATCTGATGTATCCGAGTAAGCAATTGTATCTTCACCGATTTCAGATAACACCATGAATTCATGTGTACCTTTACCACCAATTGAACCCGCATCCGCGATAACTGCGCGGTAGTTTAAACCAAGACGCGAGAAAATATTTGAATATGCACGGTACATATCATCATAAGTCGCATCTAAAGATTCACGAGATGCATGGAATGAATACGCATCTTTCATGATAAATTCGCGACCACGTAATAATCCGAAACGAGGACGTTTTTCATCACGGAATTTATTTTGAATTTGGAATAATGTTAACGGTAATTTTTTATATGATTTAATTTCATCACGAACTAATGTTGTAATAACTTCCTCGTGTGTAGCACCTAATGCGAAATCACGATCGTTACGGTCTTTTAAACGCATTAATTCTGGACCATATGCTTCCCAACGGCCAGATTCTTGCCATAGTTCAGCTGCTTGTAGTGCTGGCATTAATAACTCGATAGAATTAATCGCTTCCATCTCTTCACGAACTACTTGCTCAATTTTTGCTAATACTTTACGAGCTAATGGTAAGTATGAATAAATACCTGCTGCATTTTGACGAATAAAACCTGCACGTAATAATAAACGATGTGATTTTACATCCGCATCAGCTGGATTTTCCCTTAAAGTAGGGATGAATGTTTTGCTTTGTTTCATAAGTAGTGCCACCTTTTTATTTTAAGAATCATATATAACCAATTGTGCCTTTGCACAATTGCATCTGGATTCGGCTTTGTTTTTACACATAGCCCTTCCTTTCGAACCCATGAAATTGAATTTCTACTCTTACTATACTAAACAAATTTAGCTTTGAACGCTAGTATTATTCATACAAAACGCTCAAAGCTGTCATATTAAAACATGATTCAATTTAGAAGAAGAATCGTTGAATATCATTCCATGTTACTACGACCATTAAGATCATGAGCAACACAATTCCAACGAAATGAACCATTCCTTCTTTTTGACGATCAATTGGTTTTCCGCGCAATGCTTCAAATAAGAAGAACAGCAAGCGTCCACCATCAAGTGCTGGTAATGGGAGTAAGTTCATAATTCCCAAGTTAATACTTAACATCGCTGCCCAGTATAAAACATTATATAAACCAAATGTTACAACGGTTTCAGTCGCTTTATAAATCCCAACTGGACCCGAAAGTGCATCAATTGAGAACTGACCAGTTACTAACTTACCTACAAGTTTACCAATCAATACAGTCCCGTTATATGTTTCCTTGGCACCGTAGGCAACCGCTTTTAACGGGTTCGATTCTATTGGACGCATAACACCGATTTGACCATATTTGGTACCATCATTTTGTTCAACGCTATTAGGTGTTACTTCAACTGTCGTTAACGCACCATCACGCTCTACTTCAAAGTCAATTGGTTTTGCTGGGTTATCTTGAATTTTAATCGATAAATCTTCCCAGTTCTTGATAGAAACGCCATCGATTTTCACGATTTTATCGCCATCTTGTAAACCAGCTGAACTTGCTGGTGAATCTTCCTGCACTTTCGAAATAATTGGATCATTTGAAGGAACCCCTTGCACTAACCCGATAATCAAGAAAATGAAGAAAGCTAAAATAAAGTTAAATAATGGACCTGCGAAAATCGCCATCGCACGTGCGCCAACTGATTTCGAGTTAAATTGACGGTCCAGTGGTGCGATTAATTGTTCCGTCCCATTTTCAACAATTGTCGCTGTACGTGACACATTATAACGAACGAGTTTTTCTTCTTCGTCATATCCTTCAATCCAAAGGTCACGCTCTAAATCTGCACGTTCAACTTCTAAAAAAATCACATTTTGATATTGTGCTTTTTGATTTAGCACAATTTTTTCAACAATATTCTCTTCATTTGTTACAAGTGCTACGCGGTAACCGGGCTGTAACTCTACTGAATCAGCATCCTCACCAGCCATACGAACGTAACCACCGATTGGTAAAAGACGTAACGTATAAATTGTTTCACCTTTCGTCATACCAAAAATTTTTGGCCCCATCCCAATTGCAAATTCACGTACCATAATGCCCGCACGTTTTGCAAAGATAAAGTGACCTAGCTCATGGAAAAATACAAGTGAGCCAAAGATTGCGATAAAGGCAATAACTGTTTGCATAATCTCCCACCTTCACATGAGTAAACAAAGCAAAGATTACTCACTATCTCTTATATTTCACTATTTTACCATGCTCGCAACGGTTTTTCTCGTTTCGCCATCTACATGTAAAATCGTTTGCAAATCTGGTACCAAGATATTGTTATGACTATTCATAATGCGTTCAATACATTCTTCAATTTGTAAAAATGTTATTTTTTCTTGTAAGAAAAGTGCAACGGCCGCTTCATTTGCAGCATTCATTGCCGTCAAGATTGTACCACCCATACGTCCTGCATCATATGCAAACTTCAGTGCACGGAAACGATCGAAATCGACTTCTTTAAAATGAAGTTGTCCAATTTGTGCTAAATTTAAACGTTGCCCATTTTTAAGTGGCAAACGATCTGGATAGCTAAGTGCATATTGAATCGGAACGCGCATATCTGGTGTACCAAGCTGTGCGATGACACCTGTATCTTCGTATTCAACCATTGAGTGAATAATGCTTTCACGATGTAATAATACATCGATATTGTCATACGGCATATCAAATAAGACATGTGCCTCGATTACTTCTAGCCCTTTATTCATCATCGTTGCTGAGTCAATTGTAATTTTAGCCCCCATCGACCAGTTCGGGTGATTCAATGCATCTTTAACCGTCACACCCTGTAATTCATCACGCGTTTTATCACGGAAAGATCCACCAGAAGCTGTTAAAATAATGCGTTCAATTCGCTTTTTATTTTCCCCATTCATCGATTGGAAAATTGCTGAATGTTCACTATCAACTGGTAAAATCGGTGCGTTATATTTTTTTGCTTCGGCCATTACTAGGTGACCAGCCGTTACTAATGTTTCTTTATTGGCAATGGCAATTGTTTTGCCCATGCGAATTGCGGCTAATGTTGACTCTAACCCAACACTACCGAGTACTGCATTAATTAATACCTTCGAATCTGGATGTGTTGCAACGTCCACTAATCCTTTTGCGCCATATGTAAAAGAAATATGCGGATAGTCTTTTTGTAAAACACGTGCCGCTTCTTCTGTTTGCATCGATACTAATTCAGGCTGTAACTTTTCAATAATTTCGCGCGATTTTTCAATATTTTGCCCTGCTGAAAATGCCACTAAACGAAACTCTTCTGGGTGTGCAAGTAAAATATCAAATGTTTGCCACCCAATAGACCCAGTCGCACCTAATAAACTAATTTTCTTCACAACAATACTTCCCCTCTTTTATTTACATTAAAAAACACATTTCACACTGAATCGAGTAAAATGGTGTCTTTTCTTAAGTGAATTTCATGAAAAAATAGCTTTTATCATCCACCAAAGAAATGTAAAAAATGCAGTAATGGGACAACAAATAATAAACTGTCAAAGCGGTCTAAAATCCCACCATGTCCAGGCAAAATATTACCTGAATCTTTTACGCCATAATGACGCTTGATCGCTGACTCAACTAAATCACCCATTTGGCCAACAATCGATGCAACAATCGTCACAAGAATTAGTTGTACCCAACCCTGTGCAAACGGATAAATGAGTTGCATAGCAATGGCAAATAGTACGGCAATGACAATCCCACCGACAAATCCTTCCACCGTCTTTTTAGGTGAAATTTCTGGCCATAGCTTATGTTTCCCGAATTTACGTCCAACAAAATAGGCCCCTGAGTCCGTCGTCCAAACAACTAATAACACAAAGATAACAAACTCAACACCGATAAAGCGTGTTTCAATGAAATAGTGGAAACCTAGCCCCACATAAAATGCACTTAATAAAATAAAGCCGACCTCATCAAACGTCATTTTATTTTTTACAAGTACAATATAAATTAATAATAATGCAGCAATGCCGTAAACAATCATTAATTTCGATTCATATTGAAATAGCTCTAACATTTTCGCCGACCATTCATCTGGAATAACTAAGATAAGTAGCGCTAGCGTACCCAAAATACCTGGCACTGAAAAAATCGAAAGGCCCTTCATTTTAAGTATTTCATAAAAACCAATAATAGCTAATACTGAAATAACCACTGCAAATGGAGCGCCTCCGTATATAACAAATGGAATAAATAACGCCGCAGCTATTACTCCAGTAATAATGCGTTGCTTCACTTTGTTTCTTCCCCTTTCAACCCACCATAACGACGGTTACGATTTTGATACACGCTAATCGCCTCTTTTAAACAAACTTCATCAAAATCTGGCCAATGCGTATCTGTGAACCAAAACTCCGTATATGCGAGCTGCCACAACATGAAATTACTAATACGTACTTCCCCGCTTGTTCGAATTAACAAATCGGGTTCAGGTAAGTGAGCCGTCATCACATACTGTGAAAGATGTTGCTCATTAATTTCATCAATTGCTAATTTCCCAGCTTCAACTTCTTTCATTAGTTGCTGCATTGCCATCACAATTTCCGCACGTCCACCGTAATTCATGGCAAAATTTAAAATTAACCCCGTATTTTCCTTCGTTTTTTCCATCGCATGTTTCAAAGCTCTTTGCGTATACTCTGGTAATGTTTCCATTAAACCAATCATTTCAATTTTAATATTACGCTCCATTAGCTCCGGTAAAAATGAATTTAAAAATTGCTCTGGCAAACGCATTAAAAATTCAACTTCTGCTTTAGGACGCTTCCAATTTTCTGTAGAAAATGCATAAAGCGTTAATACCTTTACCCCTAAATCATCTGCACAACGCGTAATTTTACGTATCGTTTTCATACCTTCGTGATGTCCTGCTACACGAGGCATAGAACGTTTTTTCGCCCAACGACCGTTCCCGTCCATGATTATTGCAATATGGGTAGGGATTTCTTCACCTTTAACTAAGTCCACACTTTCGTTAACTGTTTGTTGCTCTTTATTTGTTTTTCTTTTTAAAAGTTTTTTAAACATAGTTAATTCCCCCAACTGCACAAATCGGACTATTTTCTAATTCATCATATCAAAAAAGGGTAGTCCTGTCCTTGATTAATTCATGAACTTCTTGATAGACAACGTGTTTAGAATAATTTGTTACTAATATATATGTACTTTGTTTAGAAAGTAGTTTTATTTATATTTAATTAAAAAACATAGTTACCGCCAAAATAGCGCGAATTGATGTCATTTCTTATTTGAATTCCCTCGAAAAGCTATACTTTCTTATTCACTAAAAAAAACGTCCTTACTAGCAGGACGTCTGAATCCATTTAAAGTTCGCTTACAAGTAGAAAAAGATTTCGCGCTATTTTTTATTGATAGCGCGAAAACAATCTGTATTCAAGAAATTATACTGTTAAAATTTCTTTTTCTTTTTCTTTTACTAACTCATCTATTTTTACGATTGAGCTATCAGTAATTTTTTGGATGTCTTCACCAAAGCCGCGTAATTCGTCTTCTGTGATTTCACCATTTTTCTCTGATTTTTTTAGATCATCGTTAGCATCACGACGCACGTTACGGATTGCAACTTTTGCTTCTTCTGCTTCTTTTTTCACTTGTTTTACTAAGTCTTTACGACGCTCTTCTGTTAAAGCAGGAATTGCTAAACGGATTACATTACCATCATTTGTTGGTGTAATACCGATATCAGAACGCATAATTGCTTTTTCAATTTCACCTAAAACTGATTTATCGTAAGGTGTAATTACTAAAAGGCGTGCTTCTGGTACTGCTACACCACCAAGTTGGTTAATTGGTGTTGGTGCACCATAGTAGTCTACTTGAATACGGTCTAATAATGATGCATTAGCAACTCCCGCACGAATTGATGCTAATTCACGTGAGAACGCACCAATTGATTTTGTCATTTTTTCTTGAGCATGATCTAATACTTGTTTCGTCATTATGCATCTCTCCTAACAACTGTTCCAATTTTTTCGCCCATAACGGCACGTTTAATGTTACCAGCTTCTGATAAATTGAACACAACTAGCTTAATATCATTATCCATACATAATGTTGAAGCCGTTGAATCCATTACTTGTAAACCTTGTTGAATAACGTCTAAGTACGTAAGTGTGTCGTACTTAACAGCTGTTGCATCTAGTTTAGGGTCTGCAGAATAAACACCGTCAACATTGTTTTTTGCCATTAAAATTGCATCGGCATTAATTTCTGCTGCGCGTAATGCTGCTGTTGTATCTGTTGAGAAGTAAGGATTACCTGTTCCTGCTGCAAAGATCACAACACGCGATTTTTCTAAATGACGAACTGCTTTACGGCGAATATAAGGTTCTGCCACTTGTGTCATCACGATTGATGATTGAACACGTGTTGGAACACCTAGATTTTCAAGTGAATCTTGAAGCGCTAGTGCATTCATAACTGTACCTAACATCCCCATATAGTCCGCATTGGCACGTTCCATTCCCATTTCAGCACCAATTTTACCACGCCAAATATTACCGCCACCAACTACTAAAGCGACTTCTACGCCTAAATCGATTACGTCTTTAATTTCACCTGCGATTGATTTGATCATTTCAGGTGAAAAGCCAAAGCCTAAATCTCCTGCTAATGCTTCACCACTTAGTTTAATTACTACTCGTTTGTATTGTGACACACTCATAGTAAACCTCCGTTACTCATTTATTTAAAAGGAAATACTATACATCAATTTCCATATGTACACTATTCCACTCACACCCATTATAACGCACTTTCTTTAAAATGAATTTCAAAGAAAGTACCGTTCTGTAAAAATAGGGAACACGCAAATGGTGCTCCCTACTCTTTTTACTCAAATTTATAATTTAAGTGATAATTTAATTAGTTACCTTTTACTTGACTCATAACTTCTTCAGCGAAGTTATCTTCACGTTTTTCGATACCTTCACCAACAGCGTAACGTGCGAAGCCAGTTACTTTACCGCCAGTTGATTCTACGAAAGTGCGTACTTTTTGGTCAGAGTTTTTAACGAAAGTTTGGTCTAATAGACAAACGTCTTCGAAGAATTTACCAAGACGACCTTCTACCATTTTCGCTACGATATTTTCAGGTTTACCTTCATTTAACGCTTGCTCAGTTAATACTTTGCGTTCGTGTTCTACTGCTTCTGCAGAAACTTCATCACGAGAAACGTAAGTTGGGTTAATAGCAGCGATGTGCATAGCTACATCTTTAGCAGCTGCAGCATCAGTAGAACCTTCAAGAACTACTAATACACCAATACGGCCGCCCATGTGTAAGTAAGCACCAAATGCATCTGCATCTGTTTTTGTTTTAATTTCAAAACGACGTAATGAGATTTTTTCTCCAATTGTCGCGATTGCAGTTGAGATGTAATCAGCAACTTTAACATCACCAATTGTAGTTTCTAAAGCAGCTTCTACTGATTCTGGTTTAGTAGCTAAAAGGTGTGCAGCTAATTCTTCAACTAATACTACGAATTTGTCATTTTTTGCAACGAAATCTGTTTCAGCGTTTACTTCTAAAAGGATTGCTTCGTTACCGTTTTCTAAAATGTAAGTTGTACCTTCAGCAGCGATACGGTCTGATTTTTTGTTAGCAGCAGCTAAACCTTTTTCACGTAAGAAATCGATAGCAGCTTCTAAATTACCTTCAGTTTGTACTAACGCTTTTTTACAGTCCATCATACCTGCGCCAGTTTTTTCACGTAATTCTTTTACTAATTGTGCAGAAATGTTTGCCATGTGAGTTTCCTCCTAAGATATATATTAAATTTACTTTTACTCTACATACTTTAAGTGAATTTGAACGATTTTTCAACGATTCATTGATTTCATTAAAGTTTTCTCAAAAAAAGGTGATAAGGGTATTATCCACTTATCACCTTTTCTAGATGTGAATTACTCAGCAGACTCTGCTACTGGAGCTTCTTCTTCACCTTGTTTAGCTTCTAATAAAGCGTCAGCCATTTTAGCAGTTAATAATTTAACAGCACGGATAGCATCATCATTTGCAGGGATTACGTAATCAATTTCATCTGGATCACAGTTAGTGTCTACGATACCAACTAGAGGGATGTTTAATTTGATTGCTTCTGCAACAGCGATACGCTCTTTACGAGGGTCTACTACGAACATTACGTCCGGAATGCCTTTCATATCGCGGATACCGCCTAAGAATTTCACTAAACGTTCGTGTTCTTTTTTAAGTTGGATAACTTCTTTTTTAGGAAGTACAGCGAAAGTGCCATCTTCTTCCATTTTTTCGATATCTTTCATACGTTTAACACGTTTTTGAATCGTACCGAAGTTAGTTAACGTACCACCTAACCAACGTTGGTTGATGTAGTAGTTACCTGAACGTTCTGCTTCATCTTTGATCGCTTCTTGTGCTTGTTTTTTCGTACCAACGAATAAAACTTTACCACCGTCTTGACCAACTTGACGCATGAAATCGTATGCTTCTTCTAATTTTTTAACCGTTTTTTGTAAATCGATAATATAGATACCGTTACGTTCAACGAAGATATATTTCTTCATTTTTGGGTTCCAACGGCGAGTTTGGTGACCGAAATGTACACCAGCTTCAAGTAATTGTTTCATTGAAATTACTGACATGAGTGTTTCCTCCTAATATGTTTGGTTTTTTTCCTCCGTATTCCTCACCTGCAACAAGCTACCCACAGCATGTGAGCACCACTTACTACATCAGAATACGTGTGATTTGGTTTAACACCAGTTGTTAATATAGCATACTCAAGTGGCAAGTGCAACTACTTTACGCATGAAACTTAATGAGTAATTCTATTTCAGTTTTACCACGTTGCATGAGCTTTGCAATCTCCTCAATGCTGTTTCCTTCTTTATAAAGAGCTACTACTTGTTGCTCGTATGTTTGCTCTTTTTTCACGGGTTGTGGATTTTCTTTAATCGATAAAAGTTCCGCTTGTACTTCTTCCATCTCTTGATCCATAGCCACATGCGCTTTTTGTTTCGTATATGCACTTGCAGCATGCTTCACTGGTACATAGACATGAGGTGTTTCGACTTCTTGAGATTCCTCAACATTAACTGGTTCAGAAAATGACATAGGTTGACTATTTTCATTCACAGAATCAGCCAATTTTTCAATAGGTAATGCTTCATAGCGTGAGGTTTTAGGAACCGATACATTTGATTTTTTTAATTCATCAATTAAGCGATCATTTTCTTCTTTCATTTCTAATAAATAAACACTAATTGTATTGTCCATTTCTTCAATGAGTTGATTTTGACGAAGTTCTAAATCCTTAAACTTCGAAATTTTGCTATTTAAGATTACGATAATAAATATCATAATAAGTTGAATTAGAAATAAAGTAATTATTAATGCTGTTATCATTATTTCTCCTAGCCGCTAAAATCGAAAAAATTCCCTTTAAAAGGATGTTGTGCTTTTTGTTCTAGCTGTTGCTTATTTTTCTTCTGTTTTTGGTCTGAATCGTGGTCGGAGCCTGAACGCTTTTCGTCCTCATCCTCACTAATCGCATTCAATTCTTCTGACTCGTTCACAGCAAATTGCTTTCGTTCAATTTCACGCTTTAATGCTTCATTCGCATGTAATTGTTGATTGATCGTATTTTGTTGATGCTGATCCGCAATTTTTCCAGCATCAAATGTTTTCGGGATTGCTATTTGTAATTCTACTCCCTTTAAACTCACATAAATCTCTCCTTACGCATTAATCATTTCAGAAGATAATAATTTACGTAATTTAAATAACGCCTTTGAATGAATTTGTGAAATTCGTGAAGTTGATAATTCCAACATCTCACCGATTTCTGTCAGCGTCATTTCTTCTGTATAAAATAAACTAATGACAAGCTGTTCTTTTTCATTAAGTTTTTGAATATTTTCTGCTAAATCTCCTAAAAGCTCGGAATGTACCATGTGTTGTTCTGGTGTTTTCGTTTGATCATCACGAATCACAAAAGCTTTACCTTCACTGTCTTCTTGATCCAATTGTTCGTTAATTGATAGTACATTTGAAAAGAAATGCTCATGAAATGTTTGGTAAATCTCTTCAACTGGTAAATTCATATGTTCTGCTAATTCTTCAGGCGTGGCATGGCGCATTAACTTTTGTTCTAGACTTTCAATTTGAGCATCGAGCTTTTTCGCCTTCTCTCGTGCAGAACGTGGCAACCAATCTTCTTTTCTTAGTCCATCAATAATCGCACCACGGACACGAAACGATGCGTATGTATCAAATTTCAAATCTCGATTAATATCAAATTTATTTAGCGCATCAAATAATCCCATCATCCCAAGACTAACTAAATCGTCTCGTGAAACATTTTTAGGTAATCCAACGGCAATACGCTGAACATGATACGAAACGAGTGGCTTATATTTTTTTATTAATATATCACCTGCATCTGGATCTTTTTCATTTATCCAACGATTCCATAGTGATTGTTCATCTAATTGTCCTTGTTCAGTCACTCGTATCCACCTCTCTTCGAAATGTAAGCATAATTATTATTCATTATACCAAAAAGACCACAAATATACATGTGACTGAAGAATGAGACACAACATATACATATCTTTTTTTCATAAAAAAAAAGAGTCGAAAGATACGACTCTTTTATCTAGAAACCGCTTCGTCTTGTCCGTGTAACATCGTACGAACTACTTTTGCAATTTCTTCCGTATTATCCTCTTCAAATTCAACAGTTGAACGTTCATTTTGTGGCACAAACTGATTTTGATTTTCACTCATTGCTTCCATATTGATTTGTTCATCTTCTATTTCAGAATACACAAATGCTTCCGGTGTATAAAATACATACCCCATGAAATATCGAATAACATACATTGCAACATAACCTACAGCAGCGAATACTAACGCTATCCCAATTGTTGGCCATGGCATTGCATATGGGTCTTGAATTGCCCAAATAAAGTATACAGCGAATGAAAACAATGCTGCCCAAAAGTTATAAAAAATTGAACCATTCATCAAATTTCACTCACTCCTTGATTAACTGTTCGGATATTCAACATATTTGTATCCGGATTAAATTCAATGGTACGACCACTATTTCCACCTGTATCTTCCGCAACAATTGGAATACTTAATTTTTTTAATTGTGCTTTTACAGCTTCCACATTTCTTGGTCCGATACGCATTGAATCCTTATGTGACGTAAATTGGAACATTTGTGCACCACCAGCGATTTTTGCCTTTAGTTTAAAGCTTTGAGCGCCTTCACGTTTCAATAAATCAACAAGTGAACTAACACCTGTATCTGCAAATTTTGCAACATTCACCATTTCTGTTCTACCTAAACTTGAATCTGGCAACATCACATGGACCATACCAGCAATCTTTTTCGATTCATCATAAATGACAACACCTACACACGATCCCAATCCTGAAGTACGGATTGTTTTCGGCACCCTTACTACATCCATTTGAGCAATCCCTACTTTAACTACTTCATTTAGATTAGAGAGTATCATGTAGTTGGTACTCCTAATGCTTTAAAAATAGCTTCAAACGAATCTGGATCTGGTAGTAAAAAGAAATGGCCTCGTACTTCTTCATTGTCAGAAATGGCGTCTTCATAAATGGATGTATTAATTACAATTACAGTATCACTCACTTGTGATAATTCGATTAAACCAATGCTAATGATTGCCCCAAACATATCAACACTCAAGCCTGGTACAGTTGGAAAAATTTTAAGACCTGTAAAATCCGATAACGCAGATAAATACGATCCCGATAAAATATTTCCCATTTCCTGCATTGCTGATAAACCTAATTCAGAAACAGTATCTGGTGAATAGAAATCAAATGATTCATCACGAATTAAACGTCGAATAAAACGATTGGCTTGTTCCACTGGTAATACGAAAAACATACTACCCTCCGTGTCACCTTCAATGCGTAAAAATATTCCGACTACAACATTTTCTGAACCACCAGCTAGTTCCATCATGTCATTAAATGAAACCATTTCAACATTTGGTACGCGCATATCAATTTTCTTTTGTAATAAATCTGATAATGCCGTTGCAGCATGTGCAGCCCCAATGTTACCGATTTCCTTTAAGACATCTAAATGGAGCGAAGTGATATTGTCACTAAAGTTCATTTGTGATCCCTACTTTAATAGATTCTAGGCAAGACGCACTTGCCTAGAAAATTATTGTTAATCTAGTGGATTCAACACTTTATCTAAGTGAAGTAAAATTAATAAACGGTTTTCCAATTTCGCCACACCTGCAATAAATTCCTCTTCTAAAGAACCTACTACTTCTGGTTGTTGCTCAATTGAATCCGCATCAATATCTAATACATCATTTGCTGAATCTACGACAAATCCAACTTCCATTGTTTCAAGCGCAATAATAATGATACGCGTTGTATCTTCATTACCTGAAATCGGTAAATTGAATCGTTCACGTAAGTCAATTACAGGCGTTACAACACCACGTAAATTGATTACTCCTTTTACATAACGTACTGTTTTTGGTACACGTGTAATATGCATTAATTTTTCAATACCCTTTACGTGCGAAACTGGAATTGCATATTCTTTATCTGCTAATTGGAATACGATAACTTTCAGATTTTTTTGCTCTAAAGCGTTCGTCATAATTTACACCTCTTATCCTATTTACTTCAACAGTGCGTTACAGTCTACAATTAACGCCACTTTACCGTTGCCTAAAATTGTTGCACCTGAAATAGCGAAAATATTTGTTAAATAATTACCTAAAGATTTCAATACAATTTCTTGCTGACCAATAAATGAGTCAACAACTAAGCCTGCTAGTTTATCGCCTTTACGAACGATGACTACTGAATAGAATCCATCGTCATTTTTCTCTTGACGTGGCACTTCAAAGATTTCTTCTAGGAATACAAGTGGAACAACTTTGCCACGGAAATCAATTACTTTTTGATTATGAGCATTTAAAATATCTGAATTACGGATAATCGATGTTTCAATAATTGATGATAGTGGAATCGCATAAATTTCACTTTCAATTTCAACTAACATGACAGAAATAATCGATAATGTTAATGGTAATTGAATGGAGAATACAGAACCCACATCTTGTGTAGATTCAATTGAAATATTCCCACCTAATGATTCAATTGTTGTTTTAACAACATCTAAACCTACACCACGGCCTGATACGTCCGAAATGACATCTGCAGTTGAGAAACCAGATGCTAAAATCAGTTCGTTGATTTGTTTATCTGTCATTGTTAATGATTGTTCTTGCGTTACAACACCTTTTGAAAGAGCTTTTGCAAGTACTTTATCACGGTTAATGCCCGCACCATCATCTTCAATTTCGATAAATACATAGTTTCCACTGTGGTATGCACGAAGCTCAACAGTACCTTCTTCAGGCTTCCCTTTTGTACGACGCACTTCAGGGCTTTCGATACCATGGTCAACTGAGTTACGAATTAAGTGAACAAGTGGATCACCGATTTCGTCGATAACTGTACGATCAAGTTCTGTTTCCGCACCGACAATATTAAGCGTAATCTGCTTATTTAAATCACGAGATAATTGACGTACCATTTTCGGGAAGCGGTTGAATACTGTTTCAACTGGAACCATTCGCATTGTTAATACAATGTTTTGTAATTCACCCATCGTGCGGCTCATACGTTCAACTGTATCATCTAGCTCTCCATGTTTTATGTCTGCTGCAATCGAAAGTAAGCGTCCACGGTCAATTGCAAGTTCTTCAAATAAGTTCATTAAAATATCAAGACGTTCAATATTTACACGAATTGTTTTACTTGTTGCATGATTCGCTTTACCGTTACCGTTTCCATTGCTAGTTGATGCAGCTTTTGGTGTTTGTACTGGCGTTGCCTCATTTGAAACTGTTGCAGTTGTTTGTGGTACTTCTTGTTCTTGTTTAACACCTGAAGCAGCTAAAAATACATCTTGATTAATTTCATTTACTACTACTAAATCAACTTCTGAAACTTTCATTAGCATTTTTTGTAAATCTTCTGCGCATTCTTTAGAAATATAAGCAACATGGAATTCATTATCAAATTGTTCTTCTTCTAACTTATCAACTGTTGGTGAAGATTTAATAACATCCCCATTTTTCTCTAAGATTTCAAATACCATATATACTCGTGCTGCTTTTAATAAGCAATCATCACGTAAAGTAATTGAAATTTCATACGCATTAAATTCTTGTTCAGATGACTGTAGTAAAACTGTTTTTTCAAAATCATCATACATTAATTTAAAATCAACTTGTTCAGCAGTAGTAGCCACCGTTTCTTGTGTTGCTAATGTAACAACTTGTTTAGCTGGGGTTGTTTCTCCAGACTCAATGCGTTTTAGTTGTTCAACTGTTGACTGTACGTTACGTTTTCCGTCTCCGCCGTCTGCAATGTCATATACCATTGCTTCTAAGTGATCAACTGATTCAAATACAACATCAAAAATTTCTGCTGTAACTTTAATTTTTTCGTTACGAATCGCATCTAACACGTTTTCCATCTTATGTGTTAAATCCGCTAAATCTTCAAACCCCATCGTTGCAGACATACCTTTAAGTGTATGTGCAGATCGGAAAATTTCACCAACAATCGTTAAATCTTCAGGATTTTTTTCTAATTCTAATAAGTGTTCACTACATGCTTGTAAATGTTCTTTACTTTCTTCAATGAACATTTCTAAATATTGATTTAATTCCATTTAGAAGGCACCCCTTTTTAAGGCATATATTTCATAATCGTTTGTGCGATATCGTCAACATCTGCCATTTCATCTACAAGCTGCGTTTCCACGGCAGCTTTTGGCATTCCATAAACAATACATGTTTCTGCTGACTCAGCAATTGCAATGACATTTCCTGTTTTCTTTAAAGCGATTAATCCTTTTGAACCATCATAGCCCATTCCCGTCATAATAACGGCAACTTTATCAAAATCCGAATACTGACTAACATCTTCGAACATGACATCAACTGATGGTCGATGTCCAGAACGAGGAGGTTCGGTTTGATCTAATACAACAGCATAACTAGAGCCTACTTTTCGTAGTTTCAGATGATAGCCACCTGGCGCTATATAAGCGGTACCCTTTTGTAATATATCGCCCTGTTCTGCTTCTTTTACATGAATTTCACTTAATTGATCTAATCTGGTAGCGAGAGACTTTGTAAATCCTGCTGGCATATGTTGAACAATTAAAATGGGTGCATCCACAGTAGACGGAATTTTTGTAATCACTTCTTGTAACGCTCTAGGACCACCCGTTGAAGTACCAATTAAAATGATCTTTTTAGAAGCTTTATTCCAATCTACTTTTTTTGTTAGATTTTCCATTGTTGAAACAGTTTTTTTAGTGATTGCTGTCACTGCAACAGGTGCAACTGGTTTTACTAAATCTTTTGTAAATGTTGATGATTTAGCAAATGTTTTTTTTAACTTAACAATCGGAATCTTTGCTGCTTCTTCAACTTTACGTACCAACTCATCTTGAATTTTATGTAAATCTAAAGAAATTGTACCACCTGGTTTAGCAACAAAATCAACTGCTCCATATTCCATGGCCGTTAAAGTATTATCAGCATTTTGCTGCGTCGTACTTGAAAGCATGACGACCGGCACAGGACAAACTTGCATAATTTCTTTTAACGCGTCAAGACCATTCATTTCTGGCATTTCAACATCCATTGTCACTACATCTGGATTTAACTGTTGAATTTTTTTTATTGCATCTTTTCCGTTACGTGCTGACCCAACCACTTCAACTTGTAAATGGTCTGCAAAAAAATCACTTATTAATTTCCGCATAAATGCAGAATCATCAACAACTAATAACTTACTCTTCTTCGTGTTGTCCATTTACTCACGCCCTTTCGAAAAGATCGTTTTTAATTTTGATAGAAACTTATTCGTAGGCACTTCCACATGAATTTCTTCAGTTAGTTGATTTAAAAAGCGCTCCACAATTTTGTTTAATGTTTTTGTAATGGGCGCATCTGGATAAAGCGTAGAAAATAAAGCTTGCTGACGTACAGCTTTTCGAACAACCCCGTCTTCAGGGAGTGAACCTAAAACGATAACATCTTTTTCTAAAAATCGTTCCATAACCATTTTCAGTCGTTTCGTTGTATCTAGTCCTTCTTCAACGGTAAATGCACGATTACAAAGTAAATAAAATGTTTTATCCCCATCTTTTAAATGAATGTATTTCATCATTGAATAGGCATCCATAATTGATGTAGGTTCGGCGGTTGAAATCACAATGATTTCGTCTACAGAAGTTAATAAATCTAAAGACCAATCTGCAATTCCGGCACCCATATCAAACAACACAAAATCATAGTTCTTTTGAAGTGTTTCTAAGGCAAGTATTAAACGACCAAAAGTAGCACCTGACCATTCCATTAACGAGGACATTCCTGAACCACCTGAAATATAATTGACGCCTCCAGGTGCTTCGAACATAACATCCTCTAATGCTAAATTACCATCTAAATAATCTTTCAAACTATATTTCGCGGATTTTCCAATTAAAATATGAACATTTCCCATACCAATATCCATATCTAATATAACCACTTTCTTACCTGATTTTGCCAAAAGTGTAGCGAAGTTGGTCGTAAAGTTACTTTTGCCTACGCCACCTTTTCCACTCACTACCGCAATTGATCTCCCTAGTGTTTCTTGACTTTCCAACATCTTTAGTCGAAGTTTTTCAGCTTGATCTTTCATCTAAATTCTCCTTGAAGAAAAGCTCTAATAAACTCTCTATACTTGGTTGTTCAATATCTTCTGGTACTTCTTGACCATTAGTATAGTAAGCGAGTCCTTTCTTATATTTAATCATTAAATTAAACATAGTGCCAATAGAATTTGTCTCATCGAGCTTTGTAAAGATGAATTTTTCAATTTTTAATTCCTTAAATTGTTCAATAATGGATTCTAAGTCTTTTTGCTTAGCTGTCAAAGCTAACACTAAATAGGATTCTACGTCTTCATTAAAGTTAATTAATGCTTGTAAATCTTCAACATATTTTGCTTCTTTATAGTTACGTCCAGCTGTATCAATAAAAATTAAATCTAAATATGAAAGCTTTTTAATCGCCTCTTCATAGTCTTTAGCACTATATACAATTTCTACGGGTGCTTGTAATAGTGCGGCGTATGTTTTTAATTGCTCAATCGCTGCAATACGATACGTATCTGTCGTAATGAAGCCAATTTTCTTTTTCTTTTCGAGTACAGACCTAGCCGCCATTTTTGCAATAGTCGTTGTTTTACCAACACCTGTAGGACCAAGTACATTAATATACTTTTTTTCATACGACAAACCATCGATTGGTAAATCTTTTAATTGGTTTTTTAAATAATTTTTTGCAACTTTTTGCATATCTGTCCAATGTAGTGGATGCCCACCATTTTTAAAATGCACAAAAAGCTCATCACTAATTGCTGTGACAAGCTCCTCGCCAAGTTCCTGCTGTTTTAAAGAATCGACAAATGGTAAGAGTTCATCTGGATATAGAGATTGTGTCGACATACGTTGCATTGCTTGCATCATTGATTTTAAATCTGCAATTTCTTTTACTAAAGTATCCGATTGATCAGCCTGCGGAACCATTACTGGTTCAACAGATTGATACATTGGCTGATTTTGAAATTTCACTGGTTCTTTATTGATTGTTTTAGTAATAGATGAAATGTCTTGTAAAGATGGTAATGAAGGCTTTTTCTCCACTCGCTCATACCCTGCTACAACTTCATAGCTCTTGTTTTTAACTAATCCTAAAAACTTTTTGGTGATAACGACCTTTGAATTTAGAATAACGGCATCATCACCTAAGTCAGCACGAATAAGTTTCATCGCTTCAGCTATAGAAGGTGCATTGTATTTTTTCATCTTCATTCAACATTCACCACCCCTACACTTTGAATTTCTACCGCTGCATCCAATTCGTTATACGAAAGAATTGGAACTTGAGGGAAATAACGCTCCGTTAATTGTCTTAAATACAGACGCACACCTGGTGAGCATAAGATAATTGGAGATTGTTCCATATAAGAAACGCGTTCTACTTCTTTTGCAATCGCTTCTAATACGAATTGTGATTCTTGTGGATCCATTGCTAAATAGTTACCATGATCGGTTTGTTGAATACTATCTGCAATCATTTTTTCTATTTTAGCAGAAACTGTAATAACCTTCAGCGTTGACTGTCCACCAACAAATTGTGATGTAATTTGACGCGCTAATGCTTGGCGTACATATTCTGTTAAAATATCGGTATCACTTGTCAATTTCGCATAGTCAGCCAAAGTTTCAAATATAATCGGTAAGTTACGTACTGATACATTTTCACGTAATAACCTCGACAATACTTTTTGAACTTCACCAATAGATAATGGAGTTGGAATTAAATCGTCTACTAAAATCGCATGTGTTTCGCGTAAGTGATCGATTAATTGCTTTGTTTCTTGACGACCTAATAACTCATGCGCATTTGCACGAATAATTTCTGTTAAATGCGTTGAAACTACACTTGGTGGATCCACTACTGTATAGCCATACATTTCGGCATCTTCTTTTACTTGCTCTGTAATCCATTTCGCTGGTAAACCAAATGACGGCTCAATTGTATCGATTCCTTCAATTGAATCATCATCTCCAGGACTCATTGCTAAATAATGATCGAGTAATAATTCACCACGGGCCATCTCATTGCCCTTAACTTTAATACGATACTCATTCGGCTGAAGTTGGATATTATCACGGATACGCACGATTGGAATGACAATCCCAAGTTCAAGCGCTAACTGACGACGAATCATAACGACTCGGTCTAGAAGGTCACCGCCTTGTGCAGCGTCTACTAAAGGAATCAGTCCATACCCAAATTCAAATTCAATTGGGTCAACATTTAATAAGTTAATAACATTTTCTGGACTCTTCATTGTATCCGAAGCCACTTCTTCCTCGATTTCCATAATTTCTTCTGGTGTCTCGTCTTTTTTACGATCCATCAAGAACGCACCCAAGATTAAAGCACCCCCAATAGGGACTGTAATCCATAATGGAATTGGTGTGAATAAACCCAGCAGGAGAATTGTCCCACCAGCGACATATAATAATTTCGATTGTGCGAATAACTGATCTGTAATATCCGAGCCTAAGTTACCTTTCGATGCAGCACGTGTTACAACGATACCAGTCGCAGTTGAAATTAAAAGTGCTGGAATTTGTGATACAAGACCATCACCGACTGTTAAAATTGAATATTGTGATGCTGCTTCTGCAAAGCCTAAATCCATTTGTAACATCCCGATAATCATCCCAAATAAAAGGTTGATTCCGACCATGATAATAGAGGCAATAGCATCCCCTTTTACGAATTTTGTCGCACCGTCCATCGCTCCGTAGAAATCTGCTTCTCCAGATACTTTTTCACGACGTTCGCGTGCTTCTTTTTCCGAAATGACCCCTGCGTTTAAATCAGCATCAATACTCATTTGCTTACCAGGCATCGCATCTAATGTGAAACGTGCAGCTACCTCAGCAACACGCTCTGAACCTTTTGTAATTACGATAAATTGAATAATTACAAGTAATAAGAAGATTACTAAACCTACTAAAATATTCCCACCTGTTACGAAATTACCAAACGTTTCAACTACATCACCTGCATCACCTTCTGCTAAAATTGCACGAGTCGTAGATACAGAGATGGATAAACGGAAAAGTGTTAGTAATAAAATGATGGTTGGGAAAATTGAGAAGTCTAATGCTTCCTTCATATTCATTGCAGTTAATAAAACTAATAATGCCAATGTAATATTAATGATAATTAAAAAACTCAGTAACCAATGTGGCAGAGGGATAATGAGCATCGCTACAACCATAATTACTGCAGCTAAAACCCCTAAATCGCGTATTTGCATTGATGTCCCTCCTGCTTTTCTACGTTAAATTTTGCGTTTGATACGATATACATACGCAAGAACTTCTGCAACTGCCTTGAAAAATTCTTCTGGAACCGCTTGTCCGACTTCCACTTGATCATACATTGCGCGAGCGAGTGGCCTGTTTTCAACCATAATGACGTCATGCTCTTTCGCAATCATTTTTATTTTTTGCGCAACAAAATCCGTCCCTTTTGCGACTACTTTCGGTGCGTCCATTTGATTTTCATCATATTTAAGTGCTATTGCAAAATGGGTTGGGTTCGTGATGACAACATCTGCTGACGGAATTTCTTGCATCATTCTTCGCATTGCCATTTCACGTTGACGTTGTTTAATTTTTGATTTAATCAACGGGTCACCTTCAGCATTTTTATATTCATCTTTAATATCTTGCTTTGACATTTTCAATTGTTTTTCATATTCAAATCGTTCATATAAATAATCGAATAATGCAATAACAACTAACATAAAGGAAGCCGCTATTCCCATAATCGCTGAAAGTTTTGCGACGGTTGCTAATATTTCTGCTGGACTATGTATGGCTAAAGCTAAAACATCTTCTAAATATATAATAATAACCATTGTCGTAACTGCTCCAATTAATGTTACTTTTAATAATGATTTTATTAAATTCACAATGGCACGTACGGAAATAATTTTTTTAACCCCTTTAATAGGGTCCATTTTTTTTAAATCAAACTTTAATGTTTCTGTTGTAAAGAGTAAGCCAAACTGAAAAAAGTTAGCTCCAATACCTGCAATCATCGCGACAACCATTATCGGTAGTGCAATCATTGCCATTTCTTTTATGGATTCAACATACATATCCATCACAGTTTCTGAACTTACCGTTTCAATCAACATATTCCGTTCAAGTGCCTGTAATAAAAATCCTTTTGCGCCATCATACATATACGGTGCAAAGAACATTAGAAAGAAAAAGGTAACTAACAGTAATACACCTGCTGTAACGTCCTGACTTTTTAAAACCTGTCCCTTTTTCCTAGCATCTTGACGCTTTTTCGGTGTCGCTTTTTCGGTTTTTTCACCTGCGAAAAATTGGATATCTAATTTTACTAATAGCTGCATGCTATTCACCACCTAAAATGACCATTAAGTCACGTAAAGAAAAAATCATCAATTCAATTAATTCCTTCATCACTCCAACTAATACACCCATTGTCACTATTAATACAAGGAAACCAACGGCAATTTTAATTGGAAAACCGATTACGAAAATATTCATTTGCGGAACTGTTTTTCCGGTAATCCCTAACGCTAACGTAACTAAAAATAGTGTTGCAACTATTGGAGCTGACATTTGAAATGCAATGGCAAAAACAGAAACAAATAGTTTAATTATAAATAGAGCGGTGGCTTCATCACCAAAATTCGGGAAAAACTGATCCATCGGTATAAATTGATAGCTGTAATAAATCCCATCTAATATGAGATGGTGTCCATTAATTGCAAGTAATAATAGTAATGCTATAAAATTTAAAAATTGTCCCATTAACGGTGTCTGTGCACCTGTTTGCGGGTCAATAATATTTGCCATGGCAAATCCCATTTGGAAGTCGATAAATCCACCAGCAATTTGCACAGCAGACATAACAATGGTTGCTGCTAACCCTAACATTAAGCCAACAACGACTTCTTTTAAAATCAATAATATATATTCACCATTAATTTCAATTGGGTCCATATCAAATGTGTAATACATCATCCACGCAAGGGCAATGGCTAAAATAATTCGAACTTGTTGGGGAATCGTTTTATAAGAAAACAAAGGGACTGATACGAAGAATGCAGAAACTCGCACCAGAATTAACAATAATATCGAAATATTAGGTAGTAATTCCGTCATCCGCTCACCCAATATATCGGACTAAATTATTTAAAATATCGTGAAAATAATTTGTCATTTTTGAAATCATAAACGGCCCAAAAAATACGATTGACACTAATACTGCTACAATTTTAGGAACAAACGCTAATGTTTGCTCTTGAATTGAAGTGGTAGCCTGAAAAATACTTACTGCCAAACCCACAATTAATGCAACGAGTAATAATGGACCTGAAACTATCAAAACTGTATAAATGGCGGTCTCTGCAATTGAAATGACCATTTCTTGTGTCATTATGTATCATCCCCTAAAAACTTTGAAGTAAAGATTTCATTACTAAATACCAACCATCGACCAGTATGAATAACAAAATTTTGAATGGTAGCGAAATCATTACTGGAGGCAACATCATCATACCCATTGACATCAGTGTACTTGCGACAACCATATCAATTACTAAAAATGGGATGAAGATCATGAAGCCCATTTGAAATGCTGTTTTAATTTCACTTAAAGCATATGCTGGAACTAAAAGTGTTAATGGAATTTCTTCAATCGTATTTGGATATTCCGACTGATTATATTCTAAAAACAGCTCTAAATCCTTTTGCCTTGTATGTTGTGCCATAAATTCTTTAAAAGGAATTGTTGCGCGCTCATAGGCTTCTTCTAAATTAATTTCCTCGTCGAATAATGGCTGTAATGCTTGCTCGTTTACCTCTGAAAATGTTGGCGCCATAATAAAGAACGTTAAAAATAATGCTAACCCAACAATTACTTGGTTCGGTGGCATTTGGTTTGTCGCAAGCGCTGTACGTGTAAATGACAAAACAATGACAATTCGTGCAAATGACGTCATTAAAATTAGAATACTTGGTGCTAATGATAATACGGTTAACAGGAATAAAAGTGTAACCGATGAGGATACATTCCCCGGATCACTTTCTGAAAAGACGGAAAGAATATCTGTCACTCTTTGTCACGCTCCTGTTCTTTCCAGCGCTCTATTTCATCGCTACGTTCTTGCTTTAATTGACCAATTTTTTCATTAAACATATCATTAAATTTGGTATTATCAGAAATATCCTTAGGCTGATCTTTCTTATTGAATTTCTTAAATAATTCCGCAATATAAGGAGTTGTCATTGCTGTTGATTGGTTACTTTCAATTTGTTTGACTAATTGTTCAACATCTTGTTGTGCATCAATTTCTTTAAGGAGATGAACATCTTCGCCCACACCTACAACATAAATTTTATTACCAATTAATAGTAATTGTACAGACTTTTGCGGTCCTACTGACATCCCTCCGACGTTTTTAATAACGGAGTTTTGTTGATATTTTATGTTTCTTTTATTTAAAAACTTTAAAACGAATAATAATAGACCAATGACGAAAACAAGTGCCAAAAGAATTTTAATGTATTCCCATGGCCCCATACTAACAGATGACGATTCAGAAGATTCTGTATCGTCATCCGAAGTATTTGTATCTTCACATTGATCTGGGCTTTCTATACAATCGCCTATAAATGTATTATTCGATGCAAAAGTTCCATTTGAAATTGGTGCGAACAATATAGACATCCATACTATTCCAACAACTAGCCAAAATCGAAATGATTTTTTTGCTTGCATCAGATCAACCTAAAGCTTTTTGAATTGCTTCAATTACACGATCAGCTTGGAAAGGTTTAACAATAAAGTCTTTTGCGCCAGCTTGAATTGCATCAATTACCATCGCTTGTTGACCCATTGCAGAACACATAATAACTACAGCACTTGGATCTGTACCTTTAATTGCTTTTAAAGCTGCGATACCATCCATTTCAGGCATTGTAATATCCATTGTTACTAGATCTGGACGTAATTCATTGTACTTTTCTATTGCTTGAAGTCCATCAGCTGCTTCTCCAACTACTTCAAACCCATTTTTCGTTAAAATGTCTTTAATCATCATGCGCATGAATGCTGCATCGTCAACAATTAAAATCTTTTTAGACATATTCTGATTCCTCCAATTAAAAACTATCTTAAATTGTTCAAGCGATCAGCTTGACTTAAAATATCTGTGATTCGAACACCGAAGTTCTCATCAATTACTACAACTTCACCTTTTGCGATTAAACGACTGTTCACTAAAATATCTACAGGTTCCCCAGCAAGTTTATCTAATTCAATAACAGAACCACTTGTTAATTCTAGAATTTCTTTTACAGAACGTTTTGTACGACCTAATTCTACTGTTACTTGTAAAGGAATATCTAGCAACATATTTAAATTACGCGCTTCGTTTTGTGAAATGTTAGCAGACTCAAAACTTGCGAATTGGGCTTGTTGTACATTTGCTTGAGGCGCAACATACGTTGGCTGTTGATATACTGGTTGTTGATATACTGGCTGCTGATACATTGGTTGTTCATACATCGGCTGCTGCATTGGTTGCTGCATCGGTTGTTGAATCGGCTGTTGCATCGGCTGCGCTTGTTGTTGAACAGGCTGTTGCATAGGTTGAGTTGGTTGTACTGGTTGACTTAGTGTTGGTGTAGTTGCAGCAACTGGTTCATCAACCTCTCCCATTAATGACTTTACTACTTTTTTACTAAATTTTAAAGGTAATAATTGCATTAAATTTGAATCGATTAGATCACCAATACGTAATCTAAATGAAATTTTAACTAATAAATCATCCTGTGGGATATTATCTGTTCCCTCATTTTGAGAAATATTCATTAAATCAATTGAAGGTGGTGAGATATCCACTTTTTGGTTAAAGATCGTTGACATTGATGTAGCAGCTGAACCCATCATTTGATTCATTGCTTCTTGAACAGCACTTAATTGGATTTCACTTAACTCGGGTTTAGGATTTAATCCGTCACCACCAAGCATTAAATCCGCAATAATAGCTGCGTCTGATTGCTTGATTACTAGTAAATTCATGCCTGATAATCCAATTGTATATTCTACTTGTACAGCTACATATGGATGAGGAAACTCTTCTTCTAAACGATTTCGATTAATCATCGAAATGCTTGGTGTTGTAATATCAACCTTTTGTCCTAATAATGCAGATAACGCAGTAGCCGAACTACCGAAGGAAATATTCCCCACCTCGCCTAACGCATCTTGCTCCATAGCACTTAAGTGGTCATCTACTTTAATTTCTTCTACTTCTTTAACTTCTGAATTGGCAGGAATATCCTCCAATGTCTCGCCCCTTAATAGAGCCTCAATTTCTTCTTGGGAGAGCATTTCATCACTCATGTTCGTCTCCTCCTTTCAAAGGGTCGATAATTTGGATAGCCATTTTTTTATTTAATTTACCTGGCTGAACTGTGAATTTCGGTAAATTACCCACTTTTAATGTTAGTGGATTTTCAATTTTTTGATCTAATTCAATTACATCACCAATTGCCATAGTGAGGAAGTCTTCAATCGTAATATCTGTTGTACCTAACTCAGCAATGACAGGTAGTTTGGCTTGTTTAACACGTGTTTCTAACATTTTTGTTTGCTCTGGAGAAATTTCTTTCGTATTCGTTTGCATCCAGTAACGTACAGATAAGTTAGGCACGATTGGTTCTAAAACAACGTGTGGAATACATATATTAATCATACCTGTTGTTTCACCAATAATCGTATTTAACGAAATAACTACGACTGTTTCATTTGGAGAAATCATTTGTAAGAATTGTGGATTTACTTCTAATTCCACAAGCATTGGATCAATCTCAGCGACATTTTCCCATGCCTCTCTTAAGTTATCAAATGATCGTTCGAATAAATTAGTCATAATTTTTGTTTCAATCTCTGTTAAATTATCAACATTACTATGACTTGCACCAGTACCGCCCATTAATCGATCTAACATTGAATAAGCAATGTTCGGGTTAATTTCCATTAAAATATTGCCATCTAACGGTGGTACCTCGAAAACATTAATTAATGTCATATTCGGAATGGAACGTACAAATTCTTCAAATGGAATTTGGTCTACCGATGCTACTGTAATTTGTACATAACTTCTTAATTGCGCTGAAAAGAATGTCGTTAACAGTCGTGCAAAGTTTTCATGTATTCGGGTCAAACTTCGGATTTGGTCTTTTGAAAAGCGAAGCGCACGTTTAAAGTCATAAACTTTCACTTTACGCGTCTCGTCTTCTTTTTTCATGTCTGCTGCAGACATTTCTCCGGTCGAAATCGCTGATAAAAGCGCATCAATCTCGGATTGAGACATTATATCTCCTGCCATTTGCCCACCTCCATTTCATGATGTTTCAAAATGTGTACTTAGTTTTGTTATTGCAGAACGTAGGAGGTAATATACACTTGCGTTACTTCACCTGATTGCATCAATTCATTTACTTGCGATTTGATAGCATTTTGGAATGCAACTTTCCCTTGCTTACCTTCTAATGATTCCTTTTCCATTTCTGATAACTCT
Source organism: Lysinibacillus sp. 2017 (assembly GCF_003073375.1). NCBI lineage: Bacteria > Bacillati > Bacillota > Bacilli > Caryophanales > Bacillaceae > Lysinibacillus > Lysinibacillus sp. 2017. The sequence goes on along the minus strand of NZ_CP029002.1, from coordinate 993,462 downwards.
TGAATAACGATATTTTTCACTTGGAAATCACGTTTTAGTAGCTCTTCTCCAGATTTTTTATCAGAAGCTTGTACTTTTAATGTAACTTTTACGAAGCTTCCATCTGCTAAGTTTGTTGTAATTTCTGGAATATCAACAGATGATTCAACGATTTCATCAATCGTTGGTCCAGTAGTAGCTGTACCTTTATCTAGTTGTGTTAATAACACAACTACAATAACACCAATTAATGTAATCGTCACTAAAATTATGAGCATAATTGTTAATAGTTTATTGTTCTTCATCTTCTTCACCTCTTAGATGCGGGTTTGATAAAACTTGTATATGGTTATAAAAGGTCTTTACCTTTTGTCGCACCTGATCCTCAGTTTCTAAAACAATGAATTTACGCCCAGTCGTCAGCGTAATCTGTGTGTCTGGAAAAGCTTCGACTGTTTCTATGTATAGAGCGTTTAAAGTAAATGGTTTGCCATTAAGGCGCGTTACTTCAATCATTGAAAATGGGGCCGGACCTCCTCAGAGAGCCGGCCCGACCCTCCCTTACAATGAATTATTTTGAAAACTATAAAGCTAACTAATTATCGTTTTAAGTTTACAAGCTCTTGCAGAATCTCATCCGAAGTTGTGATAATACGAGAGTTTGCTTGGAAACCACGTTGTGCAACAATCATTTCTGTGAATTCTTCTGAAAGGTCAACGTTGGACATTTCGACGAAGCCAGAGTTGATTGAACCGATACCAGCAACAGTACCTACTTGAACATAACGGTCACCTGAGTTAGAAGTTTGTTGGAAGTAGTTTGAGCCAGTTTTTTCTAAGCCTGAAGCATTCGGGAATTTTGCCATTAATAATTGACCAGCAAACATTAAATCGCCTTTATAGTCAACATAGCTAATTGTTCCGTCTTTACCAATACTCATACTTTGAGCAGTTGTCGGGATACGAATTGCGCCTACTTCTCCATCCTCCGGAGTTAGTACACCATCAACATCTAAATTTGCACCCTCAGTTCCTGAAGCAACTGGACGATCCACACTATCGAATAGAACACCTTCATCACCATCTTCGCTAACTGAATAATTATCAGCACGAACACCAACTAAATATTTACCATCAGCGTTTACAACATAACCATTACGGTCCATATAGAAGTTTCCAGCTCGTGTGTACATGATATTAGAAAATGCATCCTCACCAGTTTCCTCAATAACCCCTTCATCATCAGGAGCAGTACCATCAGCAACCATGAAGAATCCTTCACCTGAAACCGCTAAGTCTAATGTACGAGCTGTTGATTGCATTGAACCTGAGTTGTGAATTGTATCAATCGCAGCTAATTGAGCACCTAACCCTACCTGAATCGCATTCGTACCACCGCGAGTTGCTGATGGAGCAGATGCACCTGATTGTGTTTGTGAAATTAAATCTTTGAAAATCGTACGTTCCTTTTTGAAACCGTACGTATTTACGTTGGCGATGTTGTTACCAATTACATCTAATTTTGTTTGGAAGTTTTTTAACCCTGAAATACCTGAATACATTGAACGTAACATTGTATGTCGTTCTCCCTTCAATTTTCAAATTCACGTGTAACGTGATTTTAGTTGTCTCTATCATTCAACAACTCTAGGCTCCCTTACTTCAGAAGGTCCAGCCTATAATACGATCGTTCCATCAATATTCGTAAACAATTGCTGTTTTGCTTCTGCACGATCTAATGCGGTAATAACGGTTGCATTTTTAGCACTTATAACTAAAGCCGCTTGATCTAAAATCACTAAAGGTTGATTAACCCCTTTGTCTCTCGCTTCGAATACTTTTTCAGTAATTTCTTGCCACTCACTATCTGAAATGGAAATATTACGTTCATTTAGACGTACCGAGGCATGCTTACTAATCTTTAGTTCTTGCGTTGTTGCTTGTTTTAAATGATCGATAAACGATTGCTTAGAAACTTGTGATGAACTTGATTTTGCAGTTGGTTGTATAGGTGGATGATACGGTATATGTTGAATATTCACTCGATTCATCTAAATCACCTCTTATTCAGTAACGGTCTCTGACTCAGCTACTTGCTCTTCATCGTCCTTCGTCTCTGTTGAATTTTCAACAACTGTAAATTGATCTTTCGTTAAACGTGAACCATCAGCTAATAGATATTCAATTTCACCATTACTTTTATTGACAATTGATTCAATAATTTCTTGCACTAATTCACTTGTCGTTGCTGATGTGTACGCAACCGTTTTTCCAAGCATTTCACTCGCCTGTACCAATGGATTCGTTGGTACTTTCGGTGTCGTAGATGTTGCCTCACCACCACCCAAAATCGAAGAAATATTACCAGGTTTAATTTCTTTTCCATCTGCTAACACGAATACTGCTTCACCATCAATGAATTTTAATTCTTTGATTTGACCTGTACCATCATTATAAATTGGAGTACCTTTGTCATCTAATTTATCCGTTAGTTCATGCCATTTTACTTCTTTACCTACAAATGTTGAATAATTCATGAGCTGAGACTGTTGCTGTGATGCGAGTAAATCTCCCATTGCTTTTGTCATATTTTGCATTTGCTCTAAAGAAGAGAACTGTGCCATTTGCGAGATAAATTCTTTATCATCCATTGGGCTTGTTGGATCTTGGTTTTGAAGTTGTGTAATTAAGATTTTTAAAAACGCATCTTTTCCTAAAGCACCATTGTCTGCCTTATCCGTCACTTTGAAATTCGGATTATTAGCTGGTAAATAATAATCATTTGAAATGCCGTTTGCCATCTATTCTACCTCCTCGCTTAGTAAATCTTTAAACGAAACTTTTTCATCCTCATTGTCTTCTTCATTTTCATCTACTTCGTCTTGTTCTTGTCGACCAAAGAAGTTATTTAAGAAGCTTTGATCACGTGTGTTACGGTCTGCATCTTGTAAAGATTGCGCAACATCAATGCGATCCATTTGGATGTTTTGAGCTACAAATCCAGCTTTTAATTGGTTTAAGTTATTTTCTAATAGCTCTTTACCATGGGCTGTTGTTGCTAATATTCGTGCTGTAAATACGCCATCTTTTTGTACTAATTCGATACGAATTTGTCCTAAATTTTCAGGGAATAGTTTTAAAAATAGCTTCATATTGCCTTGTTGACCTGAAATCTGGCTACGATTAATTAAGTTTTGGATTTCTTTTACTAACGCCTCAGACTGTGCAGGTTTTTCTGCTGGTAATGTAACTGTTACCGTTTTTGTCTGCGTTGTTTGTTGTTGTAATCCTACTCCTGATTGTGTTTCTGTTTCAGTTTTTACTGTTGTTTGTTGAGTAGACCCTTGTTGCATTACTTGCTGTACAACTTGTTGGAATGTAGCTTTTGGCGCTTCTTGCTGCTGTGTAGTTACTACCGCTTGAGCCTGAGTAGCTAAATTTGCCAATGCTTCTGTTAATTGATTTAATTGTACTTCTTGTTGATATACTGTATCGACTTTGTTACCGAACAGCTGTGCTAATTTTAAAAATTGGACAACTTGTTGTACTTCTTTTGGCTGCACGTCTAACTGCTGATTTTGCTGTGTACCTTGTATCATAGCTAGTATTTCACTTAAAATTGCAGGTGCTTGTTCAATAATTGACCATACATCCGTAATTTCTTGCTCCGTTTCACCTAACAATTGCTGAACAATTTTTGTCAATTCTTCTTCAGTTGTTCCAAGTAATTCAGTTAAATTTTCTAACGTTAGAATTTCATCAACTGGCACTGGATTGCCCTCTTCACCGACAAAGATGAAAAGTCCTGCCTCATCCATTTCAACGCCTAATTCATCTAGTAAACTTTCTAATGAATCCGTAGATAAAATGGCTGTTACGCCTTCTGCTAATGAATCTGTACTCGGCGTTTCAGTTGGTGTTACTGGTTTCGACGTAGACATAATCGATTGAAAGACACTACCAAAAGCATTTGCATCTGGTGTTGAAGTTTCTACTGAATTCGATTTCACTGTAGGTTGTTGGACTTTTGTTGCTGACATTGCTTGTAACATTGCGATATTCATTCATTCCACCTCCTTTCAATAGTTGCATTATTGTTGAGATAAAAGTTCTGTATAACGTGCTGCATCTGCTGGTGTCATTTTCGAGAAAATCTCCGATAATGTATCGGGTTTCATACTCGACATAATCCGTAAGCTTTCTGTATCACTCATTTGAACTAAAATTGGTGCGGATTTTTTAGCTGACATTTTCTCGAAGGTTGAAAGAATTTCTTTGAATTCTTTTTGTGTTTCTTCTTGATTACGTTTTAATTTTTCGATTTCGAATACTAAACGTTCTTGTTCAGCTAACAATTCCTCTTTTTCAAGTGCTGAGGAATCCATTTTCGATTGTAGCTGTGTGATTTGAATTTCTTTTTCTTGAATTTCTGCTTGTAGTTCAACTACTTTTTGTTCGTTTAATGAACTGTTTTCTGAAACTTCATTTTCATCAGACTGTATAAATGGAATTTTTTCTACGACATCATCTGCCATTTTAAATACATTAAAATCCGTTCTCGTTGTGATAATTAGTAAAATAGCAATTATAAACATTAACGGGATAATAAATAAATAGAATAGCTTTTTGAAAAATCCAACTGGTTTATGTTCTAGTTCTACCTCATTATTTAGTAATTCTAGTTCTTCTTTATTTTTTTTTGCCACGAAATCACCTGATTTCCTTCTTGTAATACGCAATTGTGGAAAGCTCATCTAATTGAATCGCTTCAATACGTTGTTGATCTTCTTTAAATCGCTCAAAATCATTTTCTCGCATCTTTTCATACTTACGTACTTCCAAGTTTTTTTCTAATAATTTTTGTTCATGCCAATTCATCTTGGCACGCGCTTGTACTACTTTTTGTTGTACATCGGCAATTGTTTTTTCCATACTATCGATAAATTTCGAGTAGTGATTGATTTCATCAATTGAAGAACCAACTTTTAAACGTTCTAATTGGTATGCAATTAAATCTTCTTTTTTCTTTAATAGGTCATATAACTTCGTCGCTATTTCCTCAAAAACTTGTACCGATTCTTTAAAAACTAATTCTGCCTCAGATTTTTCTTGATCTTTGACATTGAGTATTTTTTCAAAGCGATAAATATAGTTTGACACTATTTCGCACCACCATTTGATAATGAAATGATTTCATTGACTGTTTGATCGATTGAAACTTTGTCCTTAAATCCTTGCTTTAAAAATTGTGTAATTAATGGTTCATACTGAATGGCTTCATCGATTTCCTTTGACGTACCACGTTTGTATGCTCCGATATTAATTAAATCCTCTGACTTAGAATACGTGTAGTACAGCTCCCGTAAACGACTGGCCGCTTTCACATGCTCTGGATCCGCAATATGATTCATTAGACGACTGACACTTTTTAACACATTGATTGCTGGATATTGTCCTTTGTTTGCCAAGTTACGATCCAATACAATATGTCCATCAAGAATTCCTCGAACTGCATCTGCAATTGGTTCATTCATATCATCACCATCAACAAGTACTGTATAGAATGCGGTAATCGTTCCGTGAATATTCGTACCAGAGCGCTCGAGTAATTTTGGTAAAATAGCAAATACAGAAGGTGTATAACCGCGTGTTGCTGGTGGTTCCCCTACTGCTAAACCAATTTCACGCTGGGCCATCGCAACACGTGTTACGGAGTCCATCATAAGCATGACGTTTTTTCCATGATCTCTGAAATACTCTGCAATGGCTGTTGCGGTAAAGGCCGCTTTAATACGCATCAAAGCCGGTTGATCACTCGTAGCTGCAACAACAATTGAACGACTTAATCCCTCAGGGCCTAAATCTCGTTCGATAAACTCTCGAACCTCACGTCCACGTTCCCCTACAAGCGCAATGACGTTAATCTCTGCTTTTGTATTACGTGCAATCATACCGAGTAACGTACTTTTCCCGACACCAGAACCTGCAAAAATACCTACACGTTGACCACTACCTACTGTCAACATTCCGTCAATTGCCTTGACCCCTACTTCTAATTGCTCATCGATTGGCGGACGGTGCAAAGGATTTGGTGGTTCTTTATCCGTTTGAACAGAAGTTAAACCTTTTGGTAACGATTGCCCATCAAACGGGTTACCCATCGCATCTAATACTTTACCAATAAGTTCAGGACCAACCTTCACTTCAAGCGGCATTCCAGTACCTTCTACAAGACACCCAATCGAAATTTCTTTTAAACTGGAGTATGGCATAAGGATGACAATTTCATCCTTAAACCCAACTACCTCAGCTAACATTACTTGTGTACCATTTTTAGCTGTTTGGATATGAATTTTACAAACGTCACCGATCGAACTTTCCGGACCTTGAGACTCAATCATCAAACCGACAACTCTCGTCACTCTTCCATACTTTTTGAATGTATTAAGATTAGGAATTTGTTCAACTAATTGAGTCATTTTCATCCGTATCATTCCTTACTTTCTATTAATTCGTACAATTGTTGACGCAATTCTTTTAATTGCTCATCGATTGAGACAACAATTCTTCCATGATTCGTTTCGATGTAACTCTCTGTATCATTTAAGTCTTCATTGACAAAAATCATAAATGGTACGTTTGCGGGGAACATTTCAGCTAGTTCGTTATGATGCTGCGAAACGAGTGCATGATATTTTGGTGAAACATAAAGTTTAATTTCTTTCATTTCTCTTGCTTCTTTTAATCCGCGCTCAATAATTGAAACGAATAGTTCATCTTGTCGATCAAGGGAAGCATTTAAAATTCGCTCTGCTCCTGTTAATGCAATGTCTAATATGACTGTTTCTTGAGATTCAATATATTGCTGAGCATTATTTTGCGCGTCTTTCATAGTTGTATTTGCAACTTGTAATGCCTCTGTCATATCAGAATTTGCCTTCTGAATGCCTTCTTCATAGCCTTGTGCAAATCCTTCTTCATGAGCTTGTTGTTGAAGAATCACTTTTTCTTCTTCCCATGTTTGTTTTAACGCTTCAATTGCAGCTAATTGCTCGTTGCGAAATTCCTCAAATTGCTCACGTTTTTGTTCAATTTCACGTGTTGCTTGCTGTAGCATCATTTGACGCTCTTGTTCAATATCTTCCAGCGTTAATTGAGTTGTATTATCTAGTGTATCTTCCTCCGCGTCCACATAATGAATCGGCTCGAAGAAACTTTGAAGTTTAATTTCTACAACAGCTTCTTCAGCTGGTTGTGCATTTGTTGAACGGATGATTCTAGACAATTACGTCATCTCCTCCACCACGTGCAATAATAATTTCACCTGCATCTTCTAAGCGACGGATAACTGCAACGATACGAGATTGAGCTTCTTCTACATCACGTAGTCGAACTGGTCCCATAATTTCCATTTCATCACGGAATGTTTCAGCCATACGTTGTGACATATTGCGGAAAATAATATCTTTTACTTCGTCTGAAGAAACTTTCATAGATAATAATAAGTCTTCGTTTTCGCAATCGCGGATGACACGTTGAATTGAACGGTTGTCCAGTGTAACGATATCTTCGAATACAAACATACGTTTTTTGATTTCTTCTGCAAGCTCTGGATCTTGAATTTCGAGTGCATCGAGAATCGTTTTTTCTGTTTGACGATCTACACCATTTAAAACTTCGACTACTGCATCTACGCCACCAGTTTCCGTGTAATCTTGTGTAACAGTAGATGATAATTTACGTTCAAGTACGGATTCGATTTCACTAATTACCTCTGGAGAAGTTGATTCCATAATGGCAATACGTTTAGCAATATCTGCTTGTACTTCTTGTGGTAATGATGATAGGATGACACCCGCTTGCCCTGGCTCTAAATAAGAGAGGATAAGGGCAATTGTTTGGGGATGTTCATTTTGAATAAAGTTAAAAATTTGTGCTGGATCGGCTTTACGAGCAAAGTCAAATGGACGCACTTGCAAGGATGAAGTTAGTCGATTTAAAATAGCTTGTGCTTGTTCTGCGCCTAAAGCTTTTTCAAGTACCGTTTTCGCATAACCAATACCACCTTGTGTGATATAGTCTTGCGCTAATGCAATTTGATGGAATTCTTCAATGATTTCTTCCTTCACTGAAGATTCCACTTTTTTTACACCTGAAATTTCCAACGTTAGACGTTCAATTTCTTCTTCACTTAAATGCTTGTATACAGAAGCCGAAACTTCTGGCCCTAGAGAAATTAGCAGTAAAGCAGCCTTTTGCTTTCCTGATAGGTCTTTATCTTTCTTGGACACAGCTGAACCTCCTATTAGTCTTCAGCAATCCAACTACGCAATAGCTTCGCAAAATCTTCTGGCTTATCTTTTGCCATTTTTTCTAGTTGCTTACGGCGTACAGTCGCTTCAGTTTCTTTTTCTTCAGAAATATCTTCTACTTCAATTAATTGCTGTTGTTTTTCGATAATTTCTAGCTCTTCCTCTTCTTGCTTACGTTTACGAGCACGTAGTACATAAATTACTAGAAGAATAATGGCTACTAGTAGGATACCGCCAATAACCCAAACCCACCAAGGTATTACAGATTGAGGGTCTGTAGCATCTGTGTCATTTCCTTGGAATTTTTGTACAGATACAACGATTCGATTTGCAATTTCCTCATCTGTTAAAATACCAGCTGCATCTTGATCAATTGATGTACGAACAATTGTCGATAAAATTTGTTCGATATCTGAACGAACACTGTCATTGATCCCTTCAGTTTCCGGTGAATCTACCATAACTTGGATACCTAAGTTGCGAATTTTGTATGGACTTTCTTGAATTTCACGTTTGATACGGTTGACATCATTGTTGATTGTTTCCTCAACACGTTCATAGTCTCCGTCACCTGACGAACCTTCAACGTAATCTACGAAGTTATCTGTAACATTTCCAGCCTCTGGAGAGCCATCAGCCGCCGCTGAACCTGAATATGTCTCAGTAATACGCTGTGCACTAATTTCAATACCTGTCATATTCTCTTCATCAACAGGTTTCACTAAATTTTCTTCACGGTTTTCCTTTTTGAAGTCCACATCAGCTGAAACGTTTACAACTACTTTATCTTGTCCTATTAATGTACCTAACATTTGTTGAACTTGTCGTTGTAAGTCACGCTCGATCGTTTTCTTAACTTCCATTTGACCCGTTACAGAATCAACACCGCTGCTACCACTTTCAGCAGCCGCTAGATCATAATACTCAGAATATTGGTTCATAATCGTAATGTTTTCTTTAGGCAAATTGGGAATACTCATTGACACTAAATTAAAGAGTCCCTTAATTTGTTCATCTGTAAATTTATGTCCTGCTGCTGTTTTTAAGACGATGGCCGCTTGCGCTGAACCTTTTTCATCTTTAAGGAAAATTCCTTCATCTGGTAATGTAATAACAACGCTCGCATCTTTTACTCCGTCAAATTTACGAATTAAATTAGCTAAATCTGTTTCAGTCGCTGCTTTTTTTATGACATTGAACTCATTGTCCGTCATACCAAAACCAGCATTTTCTGTAAAGAAGGATGCGTCAATTTCATCTGAATCTGGATAACCCTGAGCTGCCAATGACACTTTCAAGTCATCTACTTGCTCTTCAGGCACTAAAATTGTTGTGCCACCATTTGCTGTTTCATACGGTACACCTTGTGCAGATAAAACCTCTGTAATTCTCCCAACCTCTGCTATAGGAAGTTCAGGGAACAACTGCGCCATCGTTGTGCGTGTTGAATAATATGTAAGAATAGCCGCAAGTGCAATAATAGCTACAACCGCACCGATTACAGCACCCTTTTGATTTTTAGTTCGACTCCTCCAGAAACTAGTGGAGTCACTTTTAATTTTTGTAAGTCGTTCATTCATTATGAATCCTCCGGTTATAGTGAATGCCCAACAATTAATTATTCGTCAAACAAAATAATTATACACTCATGCGCATAATTTCTTGATAAGCTTCCACTGCTTTATTACGAATCTCAATTGTTGTGTTTAAAGTAATACTTGCCTTTTGAGAAGCAACCATTACTTCGTATAAATCAACATCTCCACCACTAATTAATTTTTGTGTCATCATATCCGATGTATTTTGTTGTTCATTAACACCTGCAATCGCATCTTTTAAAGCTTCTGCGAATTGTTGTTGTGCATCAGCCGAAGTGACTTTATTGCCTGTGTTTAATTCATTCACAGATTGTGTCGGAGACATAAACGATACTGGATTAATCGCCATTAATTATCATCCTTTCCCAATTTCTAACGCTTTCATTAACATACTTTTATTTGCGTTAAAGGCTGTTATATTTGCTTCATAAGAACGTGAAGCTGAGATTAGGTCTACCATTTCCTTCAATAAATCTACATTAGACATTTGTACATATCCATCTTCATTTGCGTCAGGATTGGTTGGGTCATATACGAGTTTAAACGGAGTCTCAGTATCTTCTTTAATTGAAGTGACTTTTACTCCATTACCTACACCTGCTTTAACCGTTTTACCCATTGCCATATTCAAAAAGTTTGAAAACTGGCCTTGCTCTTCTTTCAAAGTAACGGATTTTTTACGATAAGGCTCCCATTCGCCATTGACTTGCTTTGCTCGTGTAGTATCTACGTTTGCAATGTTTGAAGAAATAACATCCATACGTAAACGGTTCGATGTTAATGCCGAAGCTGTTGTGTTCATACTATGAAAAATAGACATTACTAACGACCTCCTTTAACAACTGCATTTAACGTACTAAATTTCCCATTCATTCGTTCAATTAAGGCGTTATAGTAAATTGTATTCTCGGCTAACTTTGCTTGCTCAGTGTCCATATTAACTGCATTGCCATTTGGACGTGAGCGGAAATTTTCATTAGAGTAAACACCATTACTACCAATTTCTATATTAAAATCGTAATGTCTCGCATCCGTGCGATTTGCTGAAATCGTAGCACTTTTTGCATCATTCAATACATCTTTAAAACTAACTTCCTTTGTTTTGTAATTAGGTGTATCTACATTTGCTATATTTTGTGCGATCGTTTTATTTTTCAACGTAGCAAAAGAAAGTCCATTTTCTAGTCTACGAATCGTACCACCAAACAAATCCAAATTTTTTCACCTCTTTTACTTTTTGTAAAATCCTCCAAGCAACAACCTAATAATACAATTGTAATTATAATGAATCCAAGTGTCTATTGTCTTTTGGCACTTTTTGCTAGTCTTTAGGAACTATTTTTTCGATTAATTTCGTCGGGATATTTTAAAATCGGTTATTATTTGCTCAATTTCCGTATTTATATAATCCATTAGAATCTATAAATTCCCAAATAACCAGATAAATTTACTATCAATAAATCGTTATATATTACTTATTTATGTACGAAATATTCGCAATTGAGTAGGATTTACAACCTTAATATTAGCTTATACCACTGGAAATAAGTGTATTTTTATAGATTATTCATAAATTTGTAACATTAGCATCTATCCATTCAATAATAATAGCCTTCTCGAAAAATATTAATTTTCCATCAACTATTTTTCTACATGATTCTACAAAAAAAGCGGTAAAACGAAATTTCGTTTTACCGCGCTATCAAAAAAAGGGTTATTTCATTTTAATTTCAGCTAAAGCTGTTAAGAACTTATCATTTAATACTTTAATATAAGTTCCTTTCATACCTAATGAACGAGATTCGATTACACCAGCTGATTCCAATTTACGTAATGCATTTACGATTACTGAACGTGTAATACCTACACGGTCTGCAATTTTAGAAGCTACTAATAAACCTTCGTTGCCGTCTAATTCTTCAAAGATATGTTCGATTGCTTCAAGCTCCGAATAAGATAAAGAATTGATCGCCATTTGTACAACAGCTTTCGAACGTGCTTCTTCTTCAATCTCTTCTGATTTTTCACGTAAAATTTCCATACCAACTACAGTTGCACCGTATTCAGCTAAAATTAAATCGTCATCTTCAAATTGATCGCTAATTCGAGCTAAAATTAATGTACCTAAACGATCTCCACCACCGATAATCGGAACAATTGTTGTTAAGCCAGATGCAAATAAGTCTTTGTTTTCAATTGGGAATGCAGTGTGTTCGTTATTAATATCTAAGTTTGGAGATGTTACTGTAATGTTAAATAAATTTTGTGTATATGCTTCAGGGAACTGACGTTCTTCAAACATTTTTTTAATACGTTCGTTCTCGATTTGTTGGTGAATTGAAATACCTAATAGTTTACCTTTACGGCTAACGATAAATACGTTACTTTCGATAATGTCACCTAATGTATTGGCCATTTCCTTAAAGTTTACTGGTTTACCTGCAGATGCTTGAAGCATTGCATTAATCTTTCTTGTTTTCTGTAATAAATTCATTCTAATTTTCCTCCTACGGAACGCTTATTAATTCACTCAATATTCTAAAGGTTTTTATAATTTAAAGATACTATTTCAACTTCATTTAAAGAATAAATTGTGATAAATCCTTGTTTTTTACGATATTCGCCAATTTTTGATCGACATAATTCGGCGTAATTTCAATATTTGCAGGTGCAATTTCAGAGGCTTCATACGATAATTCCTCTAGCAAGCGTTCTAAAATCGTATGCAAACGACGTGCGCCAATATTATCTGTTTCTTGATTTACTTCTGTCGCAATTTCTGCAATACGTTCAATAGCCGCATCAGAAAATTCAATCGTTACACCTTCTGTTGCCAATAAGGCTTTATATTGTAAAATTAACGATTGATCAGGTTCTTGTAAAATACGTACAAAATCGTCCTTTGTCAGCTTTTCTAATTCTACACGAATCGGGAAGCGCCCTTGTAACTCAGGAATCAAATCACTAGGTTTCGACATGTGAAACGCACCAGCCGCAATAAATAACATATAATCGGTTTTCACTGGGCCATATTTCGTCGTTACAGTTGATCCCTCGACAATCGGTAAAATATCACGTTGTACGCCTTCCCGTGACACATCTGCAGTAGATGAGCCTTTGCTTGCGATTTTATCAATCTCATCAATAAAAATAATTCCCGCTTGTTCTGCACGATGAATCGCTTCACTCGATAACGAATCTGCATCGATTAATTTATTAGCCTCTTCTTGTATTAAAATACGACGAGCATCATTTACTTGTAGCTTACGTTTTTTTGTCTTTTTCGGCATTAAATTCGAAAGCATATCTTGCATGCCACCCGCATTCATATCCATATGCATACCTGGCATTGCATCAAATAATGCTGGAGCTGCTTCAGCAACTTCAATCGTAACCCACTGATTTTCTAACTTACCATCCTTTAAGTCTTTGGCAATTTGCGCTCGTCTTGAACGAACTTCAGTATCTTCTACTTGATCCGTTTCTTGTTCCGACGTAGTTTCTTTTTGTCCAAATAACATTTCAAAAGGATTTTGAGTCAGTTTTTCTTTAACTTTTGATGGAGCTAATAATTTTACAAGTTGGTCATTCGCATTACGTTCTGCTTGCTCTCGCACAGCTTCAACCATTTCTTCTTTCACAAGACGACGTGAAGCTTCTACTAAATCACGCACCATCGATTCAACATCGCGGCCAACATAACCTACTTCAGTAAATTTTGTCGCCTCTATTTTGATAAATGGCGCATTTGTTAATTTGGCAATTCTACGTGCAATTTCCGTTTTCCCGACACCGGTTGGCCCAATCATCAAAATATTTTTTGGAATGACTTCATTTTTCAATTCTTCACTAAGTAATGAACGGCGATATCGATTACGAAGTGCAATAGCAACCGCGCGCTTTGCTGTTTCTTGACCAACAATATGACGATTTAAGTGTTCCGTAATTTGTCTTGGCGTTAAATTATTTGTTGTCATTATAATGCCTCCAAGATAATATTATGGTTCGTAAACACACAAATATCCGCTGCAGTCGTTAATGCAGCTTCTGCAATTTCTTTTGCCGTTAAGTGATCCCCCGCATGTTTCTTAAGAGCTCGACCTGCTGATAATGCATAGTTACCGCCTGAACCAATTGCTAAAATACCATCATCAGGTTCAATTACTTCTCCTGTACCTGAAACAAGTAACAAAGTCGATTGATCCATTACAAGTAGCATTGCCTCTAATTGACGTAACATTTTATCACCACGCCACTGTTTTGCTACTTCAACAGCCGCTCTTTGTAAATTTCCATTGTATTCATTTAATTTCACTTCAAACATTTCAAATAACGTGAATGCATCTGCAACCGAGCCAGCGAAACCTGCTAAAACTTTCCCATTAAACAGACGTCTGACCTTTCGTGCCGTATGCTTCATGACAACTGCATTCCCTAGTGTAACTTGACCATCGCCCGCCATCGCACATTCACCTTTATGATGAATCGCAAAAATTGTCGTTGCATGAATTTGACCCATTCGCTCTTCCTCCTTATTTATGCCCTAGGATGACTATTCATATAAGTCTTCCGAAGCGCCTCTTTCGTTACATGAGTATAAATTTGAGTAGAAGATAAATTCGCATGTCCAAGTAATTCTTGAACAGTTCGCATATCTGCCCCGTTATTTAATAAATGAGTAGCAAACGTATGACGTAACATATGCGGATAGATTTTCGTATGCATACTTGCATTCTCAATCATCTCGCTTAATATATAACGCACACCTCTAGCGGTAAGTTCGCCCCCACGCATATTTACAAATACTTTTTGATGATTTTTATTTTTCATCAACTGTGATCGTACTTGTTCTATGTACAAAACAAGTGCATCGTGCGCATATTGTCCAAAAGGTACGATTCTTTCTTTACGCCCTTTACCCATTACCCGGATAATGCTGTAATGAAAATCAATATCCCCTAGTTCAACTGCTACGCATTCACTTACACGAATCCCAGTTGCATAAAGTAATTCTAATAACGCCATGTTTCGGACTTGCATAGGTTCTGTCCCTTTATTCTTTTCAAAAAGCTGTTGCAACTCTTCTTCATAAAAAAAGCTCGGTAATCGCTCTTCCTTTTTCGGATGATAAAGGGAACGAAACGGAGCATCATCAATATTATGTTCTCGATTTAAAAATCGAAAAAAAGAACGAATCGATGAGATTTTCCTTGAAATAGAAGTTCTTGCTTTTTGTTCGTCATAAAGTTTGGTTACGTATAATCGTGCATGAATATAATCAACTTCTGTAATATCCTGTATGCCTTCAGACTCTATAAATGCAAAAAAATCGATTAAATCAGATTGATATTCGCGTACGGTATGCAGCGAAAAGTTTTTTTCGATTTGTACATAGCGAATATATTGATCTAACGCTTCTTTTAACAAAGAGTTCATCTGGCTTACCTCCAAAGAATATAACTTAAGTAAATTTGAAATTTTTGACTACTGATAATAACAATTAAAACACACATATTGACACTATACTTATCACAGAAAGATTTCAAGTGTAAAACTCTTTATTTATGTAGCTTTCTTGTATTTTTTAATTCATTCAAATAAATATCGCAAAAAAATTGTTTAGATTTCCTTAATATTTCAATAAATGTATTATGCATAAATAAAAGCCCTTAAAGTATATCAATCTTTAAGGGCTTATTGCAATTAAATTGCTTGAATATTAATAAAATTTTGAATTGTTTCTAACGCTCGATTAGCATGACGTTCTGCACGTTCGGCTTTTGATTTAACACGTTCCCCTAGATTAGGAAAAATGCCGAAGTTAACATTCATTGGTTGGAAGTTTTTCGAATCTGCTTCCGTAATATAACGTGCCATCGCCCCTAATGCCGTTTCAGCTGGGAAATGTAATAACGGTTCGCCTAACGCTAAGCGAGCCGCATTAATACCAGCGACTAAGCCACTACCTGCTGATTCTACATACCCTTCAACACCCGTCATTTGACCAGCGAAGAAAATATTTGGATTTGAGAGTAATTGATACGTATTATTTAACACTTTCGGCGAGTTAATAAATGTATTACGGTGCATAACGCCGTAGCGAATGATTTCTAAATTTTCTAATCCCGGAATCATAGATAATACACGTTTTTGTTCTGGCCATTTTAAATGTGTTTGGAACCCTACTAAATTATAAAGCGTTCCGGCTGCATCATCTTGACGTAATTGAACAACCGCATAAGGACGTCTTCCTGTTTTAGGATCATCAAGTCCAACAGGTTTCATTGGACCAAATAACATCGTCTTTTCACCGCGTGCTGCCATTACTTCAATAGGCATACATCCTTCGAAATACTTTTCTTTTTCGAATTCTTTTAACGGTGCACATTCCGCTGTAATTAATGCTTCACGGAATGCATTAAACTCTTCCTTCGTCATCGGACAGTTTAAATAAGCCGCTTCCCCTTTGTCGTAGCGTGATTTTAAATATACTTTTTCCATATCAATTGAATCTTTTTCAATAATTGGTGCTGCTGCATCATAGAAGTATAAATATTCTTCACCCGTTAGCCCTTGAATAGTTTTCGCTAAGTTTTCAGATGTTAAAGGACCCGTTGCGATTACTGTAATCCCTTCAGGAACTTCTGTTACTTCTTCATTGATGACTTCAATTAATGGATGATTTTTAACATTTTCTGTTACATAACCAGCAAACTCATGGCGGTCTACTGCTAATGCTCCACCAGCTGGTACGGAACAGTTATCTGCGGCAGTCATGATGACAGAATCAAGCTTGCGCATTTCTTCCTTAATTACACCTACTGCATTGGTTAAACCATTGGCACGTAATGAGTTAGAGCATACTAACTCGGCAAACTTATCTGTGTGGTGAGCTGGCGTTTGTTTTACTGGACGCATTTCATATAATCGAACTTTTACGCCTCGTTTTGCAATTTGCCAAGCTGCTTCTGATCCTGCAAGACCAGCACCAATTACATTTACAATTTGTTGTGTCATTGTTGTTACCTCATTATCTTATTGTGACGGTGTTTCTTCATAGTCGCATTCGCTATTTGTACACTGAATTTGAACACCTTTTTTTGATTTTTTCTCTACTAATAAAGTACTACATTTTGGACAAGGTCGACTGATTGGTTTATCCCATGAAACGAAATCACATTCTGGGTAGCGATTACATCCATAAAATACACGCTTTGTTTTTGACTTACGTTCAACAATTTCGCCTTCTTTACATGTCGGGCACTTCACATCGATTAACTTCACAATCGCTTTCGTATTACGGCAATCTGGGAAGTTGGAACACGCCATAAACTTACCATATCGTCCTAATTTGAATACCATTGGCCCACCGCATTTTTCACAATCTTCGCCAGCTGGTTCATCTTTGATTTCGATTTTTTCCATCTCTTCATCTGCATATTTTACACGTGGTTCAAAATCTTTGTAGAAATTATCAATAACGCTCACCCAACGTGTGATACCTTCTTCAATTTCATCTAAATTATGTTCCATTTGTGCAGTAAATTCGATGTTGATAATTTCCGGGAAAAATTCTAATGTTGCTTGATGAACAATTTCGCCCAACTCTGTTGGTACAAAGCGTTTTGTATCTAATTGAACATAACCGCGCTTTTGAATGGTATCTAATGTTGGAGCATACGTAGACGGACGACCTATACCTAGTTCTTCTAACGTTTTTACTAAACGTGCCTCTGAATAACGTGGCGGTGGCTGTGTGAAATGTTGCTTTGGTTCAATTTCTAATGATTTTACTTTATCACCAATTTCCATTTCTGGTAATAGTTTATTTGTTTCTTCTGTTTGATCGTCTGTACCTTCAATATATAACTTCATAAAACCAGCAAATTTCACTTGTGAGCCATTTGCACGGAATACGACATCATTATTTTGTAAATCTACTGTTACGGTATCTAGTACAGCGGATGACATTTGACTTGCAATAAAGCGCTCCCAAATTAGGCGGTACAAGCGTAGTTGATCGCGACTTAAAATCGCCTTTAACTCTTCTGGCGTACGCATTGCACTCGTCGGACGAATAGCTTCATGCGCGTCTTGTGCATTTGCTTTTGCTTTTACTTGTTTCACTTCTTGTGATACAAATTCTTTGCCGTACTTGCCTTCAATATATGAAATTGCTTCTGTTTTTGCAGTTTGTGAAATACGTGTTGAATCTGTACGCATATAAGTAATTAAACCAACAGCGCCTTCTTTTTTACTTAGCTCAATACCTTCATAAAGTTGTTGTGCAAGCATCATTGTTTTCTTTGCACGGAAATTTAATTTTCGTGCTGCCTCTTGTTGAAGTGAAGATGTCGTAAAAGCAGGTGCTGCGTTACGTTTACGTTCTTTTTTCACAACATTCATTACTTCAAAATCGGATCCCTTAACTTTTTTCAAAATCGTCTGTACTTGATCTTCATTTGTTAATTTAATTTTTTCTTTGCCATTTCCATAATAAAATGCTTCGAATGGTTTTTTTCCCTTTTCAAACGACGCATCAATTGACCAATATTCTTCTGGTTCAAAGCTTTTAATTTCATTTTCACGATCAATAATTAAACGTAGTGAAACCGATTGTACACGGCCTGCTGATAAACCTTTTTTAACTTTCTTCCATAAAATCGGGCTAATATTATATCCAACAAGACGGTCTAAAATACGTCGAGCTTGTTGTGCATCCACTAAATCCATATTAATTGGTCGAGGACTTTTAAAGCTTTCTAAAATGGCTTCTTTTGTAATCTCATTAAAGACAACGCGGCAATCTGATGCTACATCAATATTTAAAGCTGTAGCTAAATGCCAGGCAATTGCTTCCCCTTCACGGTCTGGATCGGCCGCGAGATAGATTTTTTTTGCTTTTTTCGCTGCTGTTTTTAGATCTTGTAAAACGGGACCTTTACCACGAATCGTAATATATTTTGGTTCATAATCATGTTCTGTATCAATCCCCATTTGACTACGTGGTAAATCACGTACATGTCCAATAGAAGCCTTTACTTTATATTTCTTTCCTAAATAGCGTTCAATTGTTTTCGCCTTTGCAGGTGATTCTACTATTACTAAATAATCTGCCATCTTTTTTTCCTCCTTAGAGAGGTTTGTTATTTTCTAAAATTCCCTATAGAGAATTTGTCAATGTTTTTTCAAAGCTTTTCCTGTTGCAAAATGTATAACAGATTAGCAGATAATGCAACTTTTTTTCAACGAAAACTTGAAAACATTTGCAATTCCTCAAGTATTTGATAACCATCCCATACTGGAATTGCCCCTTCTTTTATCAGTTTATTCGGCCCTCTTGATTGCTCAGAAAAAATATTACCCGGTATTACAAATACATCTTTTCCCTGCTCCAATGCAAGCTCCGTCGTAATAAGCGTTCCACTTTTTAGCGAGGCCTCCGTTACGATTAATCCTTGGCTTAACCCACTAATAATACGATTTCGAGCAGGAAAATGCCATTTTTGTACACCTACATAGGGTGGGTATTCCGTTACGAGTAAATGATCAATTGCCATTTGTTCGGCAAGTTGCTGATTTTGTTTTGGATATAAGTGAAACAACCCATGTCCGAGCACCCCGATGGTTTTCCCACCATAAAGAATCGTCGCTTCATGGGCAAAACGATCTGCCCCCTTAGCCAATCCACTTACTATGACAAACTGTTCATTTAATAACGGTGGTATTACTAATTTTAATGCTTCTTCACTATAAGACGTGGCCGCTCTCGAACCGATCACTGCTATTTTTTTAGACGCCTTTAATAAATCCTTATTCCCTTTAACATAAAGAACGGCTGGTGGGTCATAGATTGTTTTTAATGCAGACGGGTACCACTCATCATCATACGGAATGGCGTGTATTTTATGCTGTTCGTAATACGCCGTCATCGACATATCACGCATTTTTCTATAATGCGTCATTAAGTATAAAGCTTTTTCCTGTTTTATATTTAAACAATGAGCGATGTCATATGCTGAACGATTCATTAATTCATCTAAATCGCCTAAAACATTTAATAATCGTTGAATTTTATGCCAAGAGAGAGGGGAAATATAATGAAGCACGAGTAATTGCTGAGTAAAAATAGTTGTCATTTAAACACTCCTTATTTTTAATAGAAGAAATTAGAATGACCGCATATTTTTTTGAAAGAGCGTGAAGTAATTCATGATAAAAAAGATGTAGCGCATGGCGACGCTACATCTTTCATTTTAATGTGTTTTACAAGCTTCGTATAGCCCTTTTTCTTTAATCACTTTAATTAAAGTTTCACCAATAACAGATGGTGTTGGTGCTACTTCGATACCCGCTGCATTCATGGCTTTAATTTTTTCAGCCGCTGTACCTTTACCGCCTGAAATGATGGCACCTGCGTGACCCATACGTTTTCCTGGAGGCGCCGTTTGACCACCGATGAAGCCTACAACTGGTTTCTTCATATTTGCTTGAATCCATTCAGCAGCTTCTTCTTCTGCTGTGCCGCCGATTTCACCAATCATAACGACTGCATATGTTTCAGGATCTTCGTTGAATACTTTTAAGCAGTCAATGAAGTTTGTCCCGTTTACTGGATCTCCACCAATACCTACAGCTGTCGTTTGACCGATACCTGCTTGTGTTAATTGATGTACCGCTTCATATGTTAATGTACCAGAACGTGAAATAACACCTACATGCCCTTTTGTATGGATGTAACCTGGCATAATACCAATTTTACATTCATCTGCTGTAATAACACCTGGACAGTTTGGACCAACTAAACGAGTCTTTTTACCTTCCATATAGCGTTTTACTTTTACCATGTCTAACACTGGAATATGCTCTGTAATACAAATTGTCATATCAAGATCAGCATCCACTGCTTCAATGATTGCATCTGCTGCGAATGGTGCTGGAACATAAATAACTGAAACGTTTGCACCTGTAGCATCCACTGCTGCTTGCACTGTATTGAATACTGGTACGCCTTCGATTTCAAGACCACCTTTACCTGGTGTTACACCTGCAACGATTTTTGTACCATATTCTATCATTTGCTTTGTATGGAATAGGGCTGTTTCCCCAGTAATACCTTGTACAATTACTTTTGTTTCTTTATTAATGAACACGCTCATGCCATAACCCCGCCTTCAGCCTCTACTAATTCAACGATTTTTTGTGCGCCGTCTGCCATTGAGTCAGCTGCTACAATATTTAAGCCAGATTCATTTAATAGTTGTTTACCTAAATCTACATTTGTTCCTTCTAAACGAACAACTAACGGTACTTGTAAACCAACTTCTTTTGCAGCAGTGATAACACCTGATGCAATGATGTCACATTTCATAATACCTCCAAAAATATTAACGAAAATTCCTTTAACATTTTTGTCAGATAAGATAATTTTAAATGCTTCTGTTACTTTTTCAGCTGTCGCGCCGCCCCCAACGTCCAAGAAATTGGCCGGTGAACCGCCGTAATAACTAATCGTGTCCATTGTTGCCATCGCAAGACCAGCACCATTAACCATACAGCCAATATTTCCATCTAATGAAATATAGCTTAAGTCATATTTAGACGCTTCGATTTCTTTTGGATCTTCTTCATCAAAATCTCGTAATTCAATAATATCTTTGTGGCGATATAATGCATTTGCATCGAAATTGAATTTTGCATCTAATGCTACAACTTGATCATCACCCGTTACTACAAGTGGGTTAATCTCTACTGTTGATGCATCTTTATCGATAAATGCTTTATAGATACCTAACATAAGTGCTACCGATTTGTTCACTAAGTTAGATGGAATGTTCATATTAAATGCCATACGACGTGCTTGATAAGGCATTAAACCTGTTACAGGATCGATGACTTCTTTGAAGATTTTTTCTGGATTTGATTCTGCTACCTCTTCAATATCCATGCCGCCTTCTTCTGAACCCATCATGACAACACAAGAAGTTGCGCGGTCTAGTACTAAACTTAAATAGTACTCTTTTTTAATGTCCGATCCTTCTTCAATGTAAAGACGTTTTATTTCTTTACCTTCTGGACCTGTTTGATGCGTTACTAAAACTTTGCCTAATAACTCTTTCGCATATGAACGAACTTCTTCAAGATTTTTTGCAATTTTTACACCGCCCGCTTTACCACGACCGCCTGCATGAATTTGTGCTTTAACAACTGTTACGTTCGCACCTAATTCTTTTGCCACTTTTACTGCTTCATCTGGTGAAAACGCTACACTTCCTTTTGGAACTGCCACACCGTATTTTCTTAATATTTCTTTTCCTTGATACTCATGGATATTCATGATACATCCTCCCATCGGACATTTGGAAATTATTCTACTAACATTTTCTATTCTAAACAATAATTCAGACAATGTCTATATTTGTCATAAAAACGTTTTTTATATGTTTTTATGAACAAATATTCTTTCTGTATAAAATTACTAACTTTTTAAAAAGTATTTACTAAATAGAAAAAAGCGCGCTGACACAATAATGTGCTATTCTTTCCAATCAAATAGGCAAAAATTTTTAAAAAATTGTCACATTCAATTGTATGTGAAGATACATTTTCAAGACGTTTTTGCATACGACAAAAACAGTAAACTACATATCTAGTCTACTGTTGTTGTTTACCAATGTTGATTTATGTTTTTCATCAAGGTGATAAATAAAAGCAAATACTTCAGCCACTGCTTGATAGAGTTCCTCTGGAATAGAAGTGTTTAAATCCAGTTGTCCCAAAAGTTGAACGAGGTTAGGATCTTCATAAACTGGTACATCATTTAGTGTAGCCGTTTCTAAAATAGTTTCGGCAATTTTCCCTTTACCTTTAGCAACTATCTTAGGACCTGTACTTTTTTGTGGATCATAAGATAACGCGATGGCTTCTTTTCGTACAAATTTTTTTTCACTCATACTCGAATATCCACCCCGCTATGCTGCTCATCGGGTTGATTTGAATTTTTTGTGACGTTTTTCCCCTCACGTTCTTCAAACGGTTTTATAAAGACACCTGATAGCACATATTCTTTGTCAGCTAACCCGGCTTTAAGGGAACCTTTTAACGAAGTAGCCAAACTATCTAAATTCGGTAAATCATTAAAAATATTGATCGTTATGACACGATTTTGTACTTGCATGTCAACAACCGTTTGCTGCAGCGTTTCCATATTTAAATAAAATAATATACGTGCAAAATTTGCATCAATTTTGCCATCATCTTTCATACGGCCATTCCATTGAAGTGTAGCATCCATTTTCTTACCGAAAAATTCTAATGGGACTTGCATAACGAGTTGATGCTGATGCCCATTTTCGCTTGATAATAACTGCATCCCATTAATACGTGCCATTACCGTTTCAGCTGCATCTCGCAGTGCGGGAGGCGTTTGTGCATCTTGAATAAGTGTTAATAATTGCGGTTTCATTTGTTGTGCAACGGCTTGGACATCCCCTGCTTTACTCGCTAACGTCGCTTCGTAACTAACACCGAGTCCCTTTAATACCGTTTTCATTGCTTGCTCCATTGCACGGCTATCTGCTGCTGACTGTACTTGCGCTTCTGCCTGAGTCAATGTACTTTGAACTTGTGGTTGCGAACTATCTGCAGATACTTTCACTAAATTCCGGAGTAATTGATCCATCATTTGTGGTGAGCTATCCGGCTTTAATAATGAAACGAGCTGATCTTTTGCTGATATCCCTTGTTCATTTTGTGTAAATAAACGTGTAGATGCATTGTCACTAAACGCTTTTGTTAATTGCTCATGTAATTGTTTCACGAATACTTCTACCGCTTGTTTGGATGGTGGAATTTGGGCAAATCGATTTACTAATTGCTGAATTTGTTCTTTTTGTGCTGTAGAAAGTAAATTTTCATTATTTACCCAAGATCGTACTTGCTCCATCATTTGCTTACTTTGCTCTGGTGGTGTTTGCATTAACTGTTGAATCATTTGCCCTGCTTGTGAAGGCAAAGCGTTTTGTGGCATTCCTGCTGGTGCTTGCATGGTTTGTTGTACCTGCGTTGGCTGTTGATTTACAGATTGCCAATTTTGTAAGTTCGCATTTTGCGGTAAAACCCCCGCTTCTTTTAAAACGGTTAACGCTTGTAACTTTGACGAAACCGGAGCTGATGCATTTAGTAAATCTTGCGCTGCTCGCGCAAGTAATACGCCACCTGTTTCATTGTTTAACGGCTTTGCTAATTGCTGAATTTGTTGTAATAAATTGGCCTTTATGCTTTCATTGCCACCTGTATGCGTTGCTAATAGTTGGGCTAAGTTAGCTAAATTTGTCGACATACCATCCGTCTTTGCACCTTGTGTTAACGCTTGAAAAACTGTATTTGTAAATGGCATTTTATATTCAACCATACGCTGTAATGCTTGCAATGCATCGTTTTTTGAAACACCCTCAGGTAAGTTTTTCATCCACGTTTCTGCAGTCATTAGCTGCTCTTTTGAAATTGGAATTTGTGCTTTAATAAAGTGTGATAATACTTGTTGCATATCCGAGGATTTTGGCAAATTCATTGTTTCTAGAAGTTGATTCATTTGCTGAGTTGGCGTCATCGATTGAGACATTGGCCCAGTAACAACTTTTAATTCCGTTTGTGGATTTGTTGATGTCACTTGAAAGAAATGAGCATCTCCGACTTTTAATGGCACTTCTAATTTAGCCATTAATTTTTGACCGCCAACTTGAACTTCCGCCATTTGATCTGGATATAATTGTTTAATCGTTCCGTGAAAGACTTGATCTTGTTTTAGTGCTAATGGTTGATTTTGTACAGTCTGTTGGACATTGCTTGCTTGTATCGGATTAAATGATGCAAAGTTCATCCCATCACTCCTTTTATTCAATCATAGACTTAATCGGTTCAAATGTTTTTCTGTGATGCTCGGTCGGTCCAAACTGTTCTAGCGCTTCTAAATGCTGTTTCGTACCGTATCCAGCATGCTGTGCAAAACCATATTCAGGGAACTGTTGATCTAACGCTTCCATATAATCATCACGTGCCGTCTTCGCTAAAATTGACGCTGCAGCAATTGCTAAACTTTGTGCATCGCCTTTAATAATCGATGCTTGTGGAATATTGGTATGAAGTGTCATTGCATCTGCTAAAATAAAATCTGGCTTCACTTCGAGTGTTTCAATACTTTTTAACATTGACTGGCGTGTTGCTTCATAAATGTTGTGCTTATCAATTTCTTCAACACTTTGAAAATGCACGGCATAATATAGGGCATGCGTCTTTATACGCGCAGCAAATTCATTGCGTTTATTTTTTGAAAGCTGTTTCGAGTCATTCACACCAAGTAATTCCTCACAGTAGTTCGGTAAAATAACCGCCGCTGTCACGACTGGACCAGCTAGTGGACCACGCCCTGCTTCATCAGTACCAGCTACCAGTGCCTGTTCGTGTGGCAAGTAAGACGCGTCAAATTGTAATTTTGCTGTATGCGCAGCATGTAACTGCTCCGTTTTGGCAAGACGTTTTTGAAACTGCGCCCAAGCTTTTACGACACCGTTCCGCTCATCTTCAGCAAATTCCTGCATCCACGGTTCCATTTTTGTTGCTTCTTTTAATGCTAATGTAATTTCTTTAATTGTTTTCATCGTTATTCCTCAAATCGTGTCATTAAATGTTATATCGGTCTTATTTTGAATTATAAAAGAAAAAACCTTCTTCACAAAATGTGAAAAAGGTTTTGTCCTTATTGTTACTCTTTTTCAAGCTGTTTTTGACGACGTAACTCTTGATTTCTTATACGACGCTCTTCATTTTCTTTAGCGATAGCTTCTGCTAATTTTTCTTTTTCAATTTGTTCAGCAACGAAATCAAATGTTAATTTACCTAAATTTTGCTCCCGAATATCACGTACGATTAAAACAGAAACTTGATCATAATCAATTTCTCCGCCCTGTCCAAACACGCGGCGTAATTTTCCGATATGATCAAATGTATCGACTAAATCTTCAGCAACACTCGAAAGCTTGTAGCGTTCTTCCATGCGTGCTGGATAATGGGTAGCTAAGAAACGTAAGCCATACACTGCTAAATCTTCCATGTTGATAATCGTATCTTTAATCGCACCAGTTAGCGCGAGCTTATAACCTACTTCTTGATCTTCAAACTTCGGCCATAAAATCCCTGGTGTATCTAGTAGTTCAACTTCTTTCCCTACTTTAATCCATTGCTGCGCTTTTGTGACACCTGGTGTATTACCGGTTTTCGCTAAGTTCTTTTTCGCTAAACGGTTGATTAACGTCGATTTCCCTACGTTTGGAATTCCGACAATCATCGCACGAATGGCACGAGGTTTCATACCTCTCGATTTCATTCGTTCCCACTTTTCAGCTAAAATTTCTTGGGCGGCTTTTGTAACTGCTTGTAAGCCTTTCCCTTCTAATGAGTTGATCGCAACGGCTTTAAATCCGTGCTCATCAAAATATTGAATCCAGCGGCGTGTTTCTTGCTCATCAGCCATATCTTGCTTATTTAAAACGAGTAGACGTGGCTTTTGATGAATTACTTCATCTATCATTGGGTTTCGTGAGGATAATGGCAGGCGAGCATCTACAAGTTCAAATATGATATCTACAAGCTTTAAGCTCTCTGATACTTGACGACGTGCCTTGGCCATATGTCCAGGGAACCATTGAATTGTCATTTTATTACCTCCTAAATTCGAGCGTGTTGGATTCGATTAAAAAAACACAATTCGCGCAAAATAATGCGAATTAATGTCTTTCTTATGAGAATTTCCTTGAGAAGTTATACTTTCTTATTCACTAAAAAAATGAGGAGTACGCTCTTACCCCCTCATTTATCTTTTATTTTACAATTTCAATTTCACTTAAAGGCCAGAAAACAATACTTGTATTACCGATAATTTCATCGATTGAAACAATTCCGATATGGCGGCTGTCTTTACTATATTCGCGGTTATCCCCCATTACAAAAACATAACCTTCTGGAATCACATCAAGGGACGGATCAATATCCTTTAAAGTAAAGTCATACGTTAAATTACCTTCTGTTATTTCCTCTTTATATTCATCTAAATATGGTTCATCGATTGGTTCACCATTAATATAGAGCTGATCATCTTTATATTCCAAATAATCACCAGGAAGGCCGATTACACGTTTAATATAATCCTTTTTTTCAGGTGCATGGAAAACAACGATATCAAAGCGGTCAGGTTCTCCAATTTTATAACTGAATTTATTAACAATCATTCGATCTCCATTTTCAAGGGTCGGCATCATTGACTCCCCATCAACTACAATCGGTGTAAATAAAAAATAACGAATAAATGCAGCAATTGCAAAGGCTATGAGTAACGCTTTTGTCCATTCCCAAAGCTCATTTTTTTCTTTTTCAGTTTTTTCCACGTAGCTATCCCCCTTGCTTATCAAACTTATTGTATACGAAATATGTATTTCAAGCAAAAATATAATCTACACTTGCACGTGTTTCTATGTTCATAAAATAGAACTCGATCTAGTGTAAAGACCGAGTTATTATTTTCATGAAAGAAAGGGACTTGTAAAAACAAGTCCCCTCCTAAATCGTTCTTATCGAATTTCTTTAATACGAGCAGCTTTACCACGTAAGTTACGTAGGTAGTAAAGTTTAGCACGACGTACTTTACCTTTACGAACTACTTCTAATTTAGCGATTTTTGGAGTGTGTACTGGGAAAGTACGTTCAACACCAACGCCGTAAGAAATTTTACGTACTGTGAAAGTTTCGCTAATTCCGCCACCACGACGTTTAATAACTACACCTTCGAATAATTGGATACGCTCACGAGTACCCTCAACTACTTTAACGTGTACCTTAACAGTGTCACCAGGACGGAATGTAGGTAGGTCAGAACGTAGTTGGTCTTTTGTGATTTCTGTGATAATGTTTGACATTATTTTCTCTCCTTAGACAGATGCTCTTGCACGCTAAATCTTAGCCACAGCGGAACACCGTAATTCAGTGCTTTACATAGAAGCACAAATTGAATCTTAACATATAAAATTTTAGCTTGCAAGTAGTTTTGCTTTACATTTCAGACTTTATTTTGGCAATAATTTTTAATTGCTTGTCCGTTAGTTCGAGCGCTTCTATAAGGTCTGGACGACGTTCTAATGTCCGTTTAAACGACTGTTCCTCGCGCCATTCAGCAATTTTCGCATGGTTGCCTGATAACAGTACATCTGGCACTTTCATCCCTCTAAACTCAGCTGGTCGTGTATAATGAGGGTGCTCTAACAACCCTGTTGAAAAAGAATCTTGAATATGTGAATCTTGCTGACCAAGTACACCTGGTAACAAACGAACAATTGAATCAATGATTGTCATCGCAGGTAGCTCTCCACCCGTTAAAACGAAATCGCCAATGGAAATTTCATCCGTTACTAAGTGTGTCCGAATTCGTTCGTCATACCCTTCATAATGACCACAAAGGAATACTAAATCATCTTCCTTAGAAAGCTCCTCTGCCTTCTTCTGATTGAAGCGTTCTCCTTGTGGGCACATTAAGATTACACGAGGCTTACGATCCTTTGTGATAGCTTCTACGGCTTTAAACATCGGTTCTGGTTTAAGTACCATCCCCGCGCCTCCCCCGTACGGATAATCGTCAACTTGTTTGTGTTTGTTTTCACTGTATTCGCGAATATCTGTTACCGCTAATTCAACAGCACCTTTTTCCTGTGCCTTTTTTATAATCGATGAGCCAAATACACCCGAGAACATTTCTGGAAATAGGCTAAGTACATGAATTTGCATTACAATAAGCCGTCCATGACATGAATGATAATTTTCTTTTCATCTACATTGATTTCTTTAACGATGTCTTCGATGTACGGGATGTAATGACTTTTTCCGCCTTTAGCTTTAATCTCCCATACATCATTAGCACCAGTTTCTAAAATATCTGTTACGACACCGATTAGTTCGCCTTCTTCAGAAAATACTTCACAATCCATAATTTCAAAGTGATAGTACTCATTTTCTTCTAGTACATCTTCTTCTAATTGATCCATCGTTATTTTTAGCAGCCCTTCCTTGAAAGGCTCCACCAAATTGATGTTCTCCATTCCTTCGAAGGTTACCAAAATAAAGTTTTTATGGCGTCGAGATGATCCGATTGTTACCCAAGTTGGCTTTTTATCATCTTTTTTAAATGCTGCTAATTTTGAACCGACTGCAAAGCGATCTTCTTCAAAATCAGTTGTCGATAAAATTCGTAGTTCGCCACGAATTCCATGTGTATTTACAATACGTCCAACATTAAACCATTCCATTGTGTTAACACCTCGTTATGTTTTATAAGTTTATTATATGAAAAAAAGAAGGGACAGCAAGTAGCTACCCTCCTTTTCTTTAATCCAATATATCGACGTAAGTCTTTTTCTTCTGGTGACCGCCTGCTGCTGAGTACACAATCGTACGAATTGCTTTCGCAACACGTCCTTGCTTGCCTATCACTTTCCCTCGATCCTCTGGATGAACAAAAAGCTTATAAACAACTCGATTTGAAGTTTCATCCGTCTCGATACGAACGTCTTCTGGATAATCGACTAATGGTTTAACAATCGCTTCAATCAGCTGCTGCATAAAGCCACCTCCGAATTATTAATTGAATTATTTGCTGTATTTAGCGTTATGGAATTTTTCCATGATACCTTGTTCTGAGAACAGGTTACGTACAGTATCAGATGGTTTTGCACCATCAGTTAACCATTTAAGAGCTTTCTCTTCATCGATTAGAACTGTAGCTGGTTGAGTTAGTGGGTTGTAAGTACCAACTGTTTCGATTTGACGACCGTCACGTGGTGAACGAGCGTCTGCAACTACGATACGATAGAAAGGAGATTTTTTAGCTCCGATACGTTTTAAGCGAATTTTTACTGCCATTTTAATAGCACCTCCGAATAAGTTTCACACAAGATATTATATTAGCAATGTCTTGGTTGTTTGTAAAGTGTTTTTTCTTAACACCTATATTTTTTATTTAAATAATGAGTCAAAGCCTGGCATTTTCATTTTTTTCTTGCCCTTACCTTGCGTCATGCCCGTCATTTGCTTCATCATTTTTTTCATTTCTTCAAATTGCTTCAATAAGCGGTTTACTTCTTGAATCGTTGTACCAGACCCTGTAGCAATACGTTTTTTACGACTTGCACTAATGATATCAGGGGTTGTTTTTTCTTTTGGTGTCATTGAATAAATAATCGCTTCAATACGCCCCATTTGCTTTTCATCGACTTTGACATTGTCTAAGCCCTTCATTTTGTTCGCACCTGGAATCATTTTTAATAATTCATCCAGTGGTCCCATTTTTTTCACGGCTTGTAATTGCTCGATAAAGTCATCAAATGTGAAAGATTGCGTCATGAACTTTTCTTCAAGCTCTTTCGCTTTTTCCATATCGACGTTTGCTTGCGCTTTTTCAATTAATGAAAGGACGTCACCCATACCTAAAATTCGTGATGCCATACGTTCTGGGTGGAATGGTTCTAATGCGTCCATTTTCTCGCCCATCCCGACAAATTTAATTGGTTTTTCAGTAACAGAACGGATTGAAAGCGCCGCACCACCACGTGTATCACCATCTAATTTTGTTAAAACGACACCTGTAATGCCAACAGCTTCATTAAAGCTTTGTGCAACGTTTACAGCGTCTTGACCTGTCATGGCATCGACAACTAGGAATACTTCATCTGGTTCTTTCAACGCACGAATATCTTTTAATTCCTGCATTAACGTTTCATCAATATGAAGTCGACCTGCTGTATCGATTAATACAACGTCTAAATGTTCTTCTTTTGCATGTTCAATTGCTTGACGTGCAATTTCAACAGGAGAAACATCCGTACCTAATGAAAATACTGGTAATGATAACTGTTTTCCTAATGTTTGTAATTGCTGAACAGCTGCTGGACGATAAATATCGGCTGCTACTAATAGCGGGTTTTTATTGTATTTTTTACGTAAAACATTTGCTAACTTACCTGTTGTCGTCGTTTTACCAGCACCTTGTAAACCAACCATCATAATAACAGTCGGTGGACGGTTGCTAAATTTAATCGGGCTTTGTTCTCCACCCATCAATGTAGTTAATTCTTCCTGTACAATTTTAATGACTTGTTGTCCAGGTGTTAATGATTTCATGACATCTACGCCGACAGCACGCTCACTAACTTTTTTAACGAATTCTTTTACTACCTTTAAGTTTACGTCCGCTTCGATTAAGGCAAATCGGACTTCACGCATCATTTCTTTTACGTCTTGTTCCGTAACTTTCCCTTTACCTTTAATCTTTTGGATCGTACCTTGGAGTCGCTCTGCTAAACCTTCAAAAGCCAACTCGTTCGCCTCCTACTCCGTTTCCTTCAATTGTTCAACTAATGCAAGTTTTGCTTCTATAGTAGAAGTCTCATCTTGTATCGCATTCGTCAATTGTTTTAACACTTCTTGACGTTGTTGAAATTTTTCAAAAAGATTTAATTTTTCTTCATATTCTTCAAGCATCGCCTCGGTACGACGAATATTATCGTAAACAGCTTGACGCGAAATGCTATAGCTTCCCGCAATTTCACCTAATGAATTGTCATCTAAATAATAGAGTTCCATATAGCTACGCTGTTTATCAGTTAAAAGCGCTTGATAAAAGTCGAAGAGAAAGTTCATGCGTGTTGTTTTTTCAAGTAGCATCTTAATCTCTCCAATCATATTTTGTCTACCTTATCATAATCGCGTAAACGATTACTGTCAAGGTAATCTCCTTGTCTTCAGACTAAGATTGTGACAAAAAAATGAGCCGCAAAAAACTCTTGCAGCTCACCTCTAATTTAATCTTCTAACTCATTTAATTCTTTTTCTAAACCCTCTGCAAAGAGTCCGTATACGTAACGTTCTGCATCAAATGGCTGTAAATCATCCATTTTTTCACCTAGCCCAACAAACTTCACAGGGATGTGTAATTTATTGCGAATAGCTAAAACGATTCCACCTTTTGCTGTGCCGTCTAGCTTCGTTAATACAATACCCGTTACATTTGTAACCTCTTTGAACATTTGAGCCTGTACAAGCGCATTTTGACCTGTTGTCGCATCTAATGCTAATAACACTTCATGCGGTGCATCAGGAATCTCACGTGAAATAACACGATGCACTTTTTCAAGTTCGTTCATTAAGTTAACTTTATTTTGTAGGCGACCTGCTGTATCACAAATAAGGACGTCCGCATTACGAGTTTTTGCCGCGCGAATGGCATCATACATCACTGCTGCTGGATCAGAACCTTCAGATTGCGCAATGACTTCGACACCAACACGCTCGCCCCATACTTGAAGTTGTTCAATGGCACCTGCACGGAATGTATCACCTGCAGCTAGCATAACAGTTTTACCTTCTGATTTTAAACGGTGGGCTAATTTACCGATTGTCGTTGTTTTACCAACACCATTCACCCCAACGAATAAAATAACCGTTAAATCCCCTTGTTGTTGGATATTTAACTCTGTTAATTTATCTTCGCCTGATTCGTAAATTTCAACAAGCTTTTCTGAAATAATAGCTTGAATACCGCTCGTATCTTTAATATTTTGACGTTGTACTTCGAAACGCAATTTATCCATTAATTCCATAACGGTTTCAAAGCCTACGTCTGCTTGTAATAATACGTCCTCAAGCTCTTCAAAGAAGTCTTCATCCACTTTACGATATCGTGCAACTAAATCATTTACTTTCGAAGTGAATGAGTTACGCGTTTTTTCTAGACCCGCTTTGAATTTTTGAGTAATCGACCAAGCTGATTGTTTTTTCGGTTCTTCCTCTGTTTGTACAACTTCATATACGTTTTCTAGTTCCTCAACAGGGGCTGTACCAACTAAATTATCTTCTACTTGTTCAAACGCTTGCTTTTCTTCTTCAATCGATTCAGAAATAACCTCAGGCTGTGCTTCTTGGATAATTTCCTCTACTTGCTCAACCTCTTGTTCTTGCTTTTCTTCAACAGTTGTTTCAATCTCAGCTATTGGTGTATCAAGAAGTGAATTTTCTTCCCCTTCTTGTTCCTCACCTTTTGCTTGTTGTTCAAGTAGCTCCTTATCCTCGTCGCCACCCATTAATTTTTCTTTCAGTCTCTTAAAAAAGCTCATTACTTGCCACTCCCTTGACCTACTAATTCAGATTGTTCTTCTAATTTAACTGATACAAGTTTCGATACACCGGATTCTTGCATCGTAATACCATAAAGAACATCGGCACCTTCCATCGTTCCTTTACGGTGTGTAATCACGATGAATTGTGTGTCTTCACTAAATTTACGCAAATAATCACTATAACGTGCAACGTTTGATTCGTCTAACGCAGCTTCAACTTCATCTAAAATACAGAATGGTACTGGACGTGTATTTAAAATGGCGAATAATAAAGCAATCGCCGTTAATGCACGCTCTCCTCCTGATAATAGACTTAAATTTTGCAATTTTTTACCTGGTGGTTGCGCAATAATTTCAATTCCTGTTTCAAGTAAATTTTCTGGATCTAGAAGTACTAAATCAGCTGCACCACCACCAAATAATTCACGGAATGAAACTGAGAATTGCTGACGAATTTGCTTAAATGTATCATTAAAGCGCTCAGTCATTTCTTCGTCCATCTCACCAATCGCTTTATGCAATGTATCTTTTGCCTCAACTAAATCTTCACGTTGCTCGCTTAAAAAGGCATAGCGTTCTTGTACGCGATCAAACTCTTCAATTGCATTTAAGTTTACCGGACCAAGCTCTTCAATCGATTGCTTTAATAATTTCACTTTTCGACGAACTTGCTCTTCATCTTCAATTCCAATTGCTTCCTCTTGTGCTGTTAAAACGTCTAATTCATACTGTTCAAGCAATTGCTGTTGCATACTATTCATTTCGAAATCAATACGGCTACGCTTAATTTCTAGCGTACGCAATGCATCCATATAACTTTTATGTACACGTTGTACTTCTTGCAACTGAATTTCTGCCTCAGTCATTTGCTCATGTAACACAGTACGTGACGCACGATTTTTTTGAATTGTTTCGTTTAGCGCATCTTTCTTCGTCGACCAGTCTAAAATCGTTTGAGCCAATTCTTCAGAAGAAGGGCCATTTAAGCCATCCTCTGATTCTACCCATTCAATTTCCTGGGAAATCTTTTCGACTAAGTTTTGAGCTTTCGTTAAATTCAACTCAATACCTGCAATGGCTGCCTGCACTTGTGTAAGTTGTTCTTGTGCTACTGCTAATTCAGAGCGTTTCTGCGCTAATTGTTCACGCAACACATCTTTTTGTGTTTCACTTTGTGTTTTTGCAAGTGTAAGCTCATCAACAGTTTGCTGAATGTCCTGTAACTCCGTACGAAGTTCCTCTAAACGTTTATGTGCGACTTGTTGTTGTTCTGCTAACGATTCTTTTCGCGTTGATAAAGAGGATTGCTCCGATTGCGTAATTGATACCGTTGTTTTTAGGCTTTTCGCTGTCATATCTAGTTCTAAAGCCTTTGAACGATGAACTTGCTCTTGTTCACGCAATGATTCGCCTTGTAATTTTAGTTCTTCCAACGAATGACGTAATTGAACAATTTCTTCTTTTTTTACAGCGACTGTTTTCTCGGCTTTTTGAATGGTCGCTTCCATATCCGCTAAAGTTGTCACTAATTTATCTAGTTCTGCTTTTCGAGAGAATAAGGAACTTTGTTGTTTTAGCGCACCACCCGTTAACGAACCACCTGCATTGACGATATCGCCTTCTAATGTTACAACACGGTACTTAAAGCCACATAAACGGGCAATTTGACTTGCTCCCTCTAAGTTTTGAGCGACAAGTACATTACCTAAAAGATTTTCAATAATCGTTTGATTTTCAGGTGCATATTGTACCAATTCATATGCTAATGCAACATATGCTGGATGCGATGAAATATCCATTAATTGTTGATGTTGAATTTTACGAGAACGCATAACAGTCTTTGGTAAAAATGTTGCACGACCTGCACGTTTTTGCTTTAACCAGCCAATTGCTCTTTGTGCATGTTGTTCATTGTCTGTAACGATATGTTGAGACGCAGCACCTAATGCTGTTTCAATTGCTTGTGAATATTTCGCATCAACTTGAATTAATTCAGCTACAGCACCTTCAATACCTTCTAACTCTTTGCGGTCACGCGCTAATAGTATTTCTTTAACCCCGTGGAAGAAACCTGAAAAATCAGCTTCTAATTCAGCTAATGTTTCTTTACGTGCTTTTAGCTGTTGATGATGTTGATAGGCTTTATATAAAAGGTCCTGCTTTTCATCTAAATCAGCCGTTGATGATTTCAACTGCATTTGTACAACGTCAAATCGGCCGAGCTGATCTTGCAATGCTAGCTCTGCCTGTTGTAACGCTTGTTCCGTTACTTCTTTTGATGTTAATACGGTAGTTAATTCTTTTTGCATTTCTGAAGAGCGCCCTGTCATACGTTCAACAGAAGCTTGTTCTTGCGATAACTGCTGATCAATATGTTTTAATTCATTTTTAACGGTTGCTTCTTCGTTTAATAAGTTAATATACGTATTTTTTGCGTCTTCAATCTCTTGTTCGATTTCTGAAGCACTACGAGTTAATGCTTGTTCGATTTGCTTTAATGAAGAGCGAATTTCTTGTACAACTTTTTGTTTTTCAGTAAATTGCTGACGCTTTTCTTGCTGTTCTAATTCAAGTTCATTTACTGATTGAGTCGCTTGTTGTAAATTGAGTTTTAATTGTTGGGTTTGCTTTTCAGCATTCGAACGTTTTTCGTTAAATAACGCACGACGGCCTTCCCAACGTTCCACCTCTGCACTTGCTTCAACGAGTTGCTCTTGAGATGCATCAAGTACACCATCAATAGCTTTTAAATCAGTTCGGATTTTGCGCACACTTTGTTCAAGATTAGTAATTTCTGCTGCATGTTTCTTTTCAGAAGTTGAAAGTTCTTTATGCTCTGCTTCAAACTTTTGAAGTGTTTTTTCATGTGCCAATAAATCATGGACCATTAACGCAATATCGAAGTCTTTCAGCTCTTCTGTCATGCGCACATAATCTTTCGCACTAGAGGCTTGTATCTTTAATGGCTCTAAACGTACTTCAATTTCATGTAAAATATCGAGTACGCGATTTAAATTTTCATCTGTTTCGACAAGCTTATGCTCGGCTTTTTTCTTTCGTAATTTGTATTTCAATACGCCAGCAGCTTCTTCAAAAATGCTGCGGCGATCATCTGGACGGCTGTTTAAAATTTCATCAACGCGTCCTTGTGAAATAATTGAAAATGCTTCTTTCCCTAGCCCTGAATCCATAAACAAGTCCGTAATATCCTTCAGGCGACATTGCTGATTATTCAGCAAATATTCGCTATCACCTGAACGATACACACGTCTCGTTACACTAACTTCTGTGTATGGAATGGCTACACGCTCATCTTCGTTATCTAGTACAAGTGTTACTTCAGCAAAGTTCAACGGCTTACGCGATTCACTACCTGCAAAAATAACATCTTCCATTTTGGCACCACGAAGAGATTTTGCTGATTGTTCACCTAGCACCCAACGAATAGCATCTGTAACATTACTTTTCCCACTACCATTCGGTCCCACTACAGCTGTTACACCTGGGACAAAATCGATTCCAACTCTTTCGGCAAATGATTTGAAGCCTACTACTTCAAGTCGTTTAAGGAACATGTTATTCCCCCTCTTGCTTTGACTGCTTAAGCGATAGCATTGCATTTTGCGCTGCTTGTTGCTCAGCTTCTTTCTTTGATTTTCCGCGTCCAATGCCTAATTCTTCACTGTTTAATAATACGCGTGAAACGAATGTACGGTTGTGAGCTGGACCTTTCTCATCAACGATTTCGTAACCTAATAAACCATTGTTAGTTTGCTGAATAATTTCTTGTAATTGACTTTTAAAATCCATCACATGCGAAAAAGCACCGAGTTCCACTTTAGGGAATACAATACGCTCTAAAAATGCTACAACTACGTCTAATCCTAGGTCTAAGTACATAGCGCCAACAAATGACTCAAATACATCCGCAAGTAATGCAGGACGTTCTCGGCCCCCTGTTAACTCTTCGCCTTTACCTAACAATACAAATTGTCCAAAGTTTAACTCATTAGCAAATACAACTAACGATGGCTCACAAACAATAGAAGCACGTAGCTTTGTTAGCTCCCCTTCACTCATATGCGGGAATTTTTCAAATAAATATTTTGATACTGTTAACTCTAGTACAGCATCTCCTAAAAATTCTAAACGTTCATTGTCAGTAAATAATTTCCGGCGATGCTCATTCACATAAGATGAATGCGTAAAAGCTTGATATAATAAAGCTTTATTTTCGAAGTGAATATTCACTTGTTCTTGTAGATCTTGAAATTGAGTTTTTACTTTTTCAGGGAGTACTCCTGTTTTTGGGCTTATCCCTTTTTTTCTTTGGTTCATGTTTAGTATGCCTTCCTTCTAATTTCTATCTTTAAGTTTACCTTGTTCTATTGTAATGTGCAAAGGGTAACGGCTTAAAAAACTATCGAAATCCTAAACGTTTTACTTATTATG
This sequence comes from Lysinibacillus sp. 2017, assembly GCF_003073375.1. Taxonomy (NCBI): domain Bacteria; kingdom Bacillati; phylum Bacillota; class Bacilli; order Caryophanales; family Bacillaceae; genus Lysinibacillus; species Lysinibacillus sp. 2017. The sequence goes on along the minus strand of NZ_CP029002.1, from coordinate 955,908 downwards.
TCCTATAAAATGAAAAAAGGTACTCCATTACAAACGAATTTGCAATAGAATACCTTTTTTTATGTTTAGCTAATTTTATTTTCAATGTATGAAATTGCATTACCAACTGTAGCAATTTTTTCTGCATCTTCATCAGAAATTTCCATATCGAACTCATCTTCAAGTTCCATTACTAATTCAACAACGTCTAACGAATCCGCACCTAAATCGTCACGGAATGATGCTTCTAATTTCACTTCGCTTTCGTCAACGCCTAAACGGTCAACGACAACTTTTGAAACACGCTCAAATACTGTAGACAAATCAGTCACCTCCCCTCAAAAAGCTTTATCTATGTGTTATACCATTACCATACCGCCGTCGATATGTAATGTTTGGCCTGTTATATATTTAGAATTATCAGAAGCAAAGAATGCTACTGCTTTCGCAATGTCTTCTGGTTGACCAAGTTTGGCTAACGGAATTTGTTTTAACATCGCTTCCTTCAATTCTTCTGGTAAACCTTCTGTCATTTCCGTCGTAATAAAACCTGGTGCAATCGCATTTACTAAAATATTTCGTGATGCAAGCTCTTGTGCCGTCGTTTTTGTTAAACCGATGACGCCCGCTTTTGCTGCAACATAATTCGCTTGACCTGCATTTCCTGCTACACCAACAATTGACGAAATATTAATAATACGCCCCGCACGTTGCTTCATCATTTGACGCGTGACAGCTTTTGTACAAAGGAATACACCTTTTAAATTCGTATTGATAACATCGTCCCACTCATCGTCTTTCATACGCATTATTAAATTGTCACGCGTAATTCCAGCATTATTTACTAATATATCAAGCGAGCCGAAAGTATCAATCGCTGTTTTCATTAATTGTTGTACAGATTCTGTATGTGCTACATTCGCCTGTACAGCAACCGCTTTGCCGCCATTTGCTTTAATCTCTTCAACAACTTGTTCGGCTTTTTGTGCATTCCCGCTAAAATTGACGACCACGTTAGCTCCTTGGTTCGCTAATTCTATTGCGATTGCACGTCCTATACCGCGTGAAGCTCCTGTAACAACTGCACATTTCCCCGTTAAACCCATTGTGTCCACTCCTTTGATGCTTCCATTACTTGCGCTAAACTTGTGTCGTCATAAACACAATACGTTTGCACATTGCGATCAATTTTTTTCACAAGTCCTGATAATACCTTACCTGGTCCACATTCAATGAATACGGTTACTCCTTCAGCAATTAACTTCTTGACATTTTGCTCCCACAAAACGGAACTTGTTACTTGCGCTACTAATTCACGTTTTATATGCGGAACATCTGATAATAATTCTGCCGTTACGTTGCTAACAACTGGTATTGTTGGTGTTTGCAAAGATAAATTATCAATAATTTGCGCTAATTGATCTGCAGCTTGTTGCATCAATGATGAGTGAAATGGTCCACTCACGACTAACGGAAGTGCTCGTTTTGCTCCTGCTTCCTTCGCTTTACTACATGCCTCATCGACACCTTGTTTCGTCCCTGAAATCACAATTTGTCCTGGACAGTTGAAGTTTGCCACTTGCACAACTTCTCCTGCAGCCGATACTTCTTGGCAAATAGCCGCTAATTTGTCTCCGTCTAGCGCTAAAATTGCAGCCATCGCACCTTGCCCTGCAGGTACTGCCTCGTCCATAAATACACCCCGTTTATGAACTGTTTGCACTGCCGCATCAAATGATAAAACATTCGCCACAACAAGTGCACTGTACTCCCCTAATGAATGTCCCGCTACAAAATGCGGTTTTACCCCTGCTTGTTGCAACTTATTTGCAATCATCACCCCTGATGTTAACAAAGCAGGCTGTGCATGATACGTAAGCGTTAGTTTTTCTTGCGGACCATTTAACATAATGTCCGTTAATGAAAAACCTAATGCCGCGTCTGCACGGTCATAAAATCGTTTACTATTTTCGTCATTGGTTACAAAGTCCGCACCCATCCCCACAGATTGCGACCCTTGCCCTGGAAAAATAAAAGCAATTTTTGTCATATAGAATTTCCCCTTTGTGAATCACGTTTGTTTATTCAGCTTTTGGCATTTTAGCGATTGTTTCTGTAATTTTCTCGCATACGTGATGTTCTACCATTGTATTTGCTTGTCGGATTGCACTATAAATAGCGCGTGGATTCGAAGAGCCATGTGCTTTAATTACTGGTGCTTTTAACCCGAATAATGCCGCGCCACCATATTCTGTGTAATCCATTTTATTTTTAATTTGCTTTAAGTCATTTTTAATTAACGCGGCACCAATTTTTGCTTTTGTATTGGCAAAAAGTGCTTCTTTTAGCATTTTAAAAATTGCACCCGCAGTACCTTCAATTGTTTTTAGAACCATATTTCCTGTGAAACCATCTGTTACGACAACATCTGCCACACCGTTTAATAATTCACGTGCTTCGACATTTCCTTCGAAGTTGAAGTCTGCCTCTTGAATTAATGTAAAGGCTACTTTTGTTAATTCGTTGCCTTTTTTATCTTCTGTACCGATATTTAACAATCCGACACGTGGTGCTTTTTGACCGCGCACTTGTTTAACATAAATATCGCCCATAATGGCATATTGTAATAAGTTTTCTGGTTTTGCATCAGCATTGGCACCTAAATCTAACATAAGGAAACCGTCACCATTTAGCGTTGGTAATGTTGTTGCTAATGCTGGTCGAGAAACACCGTCAATACGACCGACTTTAAATAAGCCCCCAGCCATTAGTGCTCCTGTATTTCCAGCAGATAAACACGCATCCGCGCGCCCCTCTGCAACGGCTTCAAGCATACGCGTCATTGAAGAATCTTTTTTGCGGCGCACTGCTCGCGCTGCATCATCTTCGCCTTCAACAACTTCTGTACAATGAATTACTTGCAAACGTTCATGTGGTTTTAAATACGGCGCCATTTTCTTTTCATCACCATATAATTGAATTTCTATCGTTGAAAAATCTTCAAGGGCCATAAAAACGCCTTCCACAATCGCTTGCGGTGCATTATCTCCACCCATACCATCTACTGCTAATTTCATTTATACTTCTTCACCTTTCGTGTGGTACATTTCAAATTCGCCTTTAAATACAAGTTCATTATCTACTGTTGAAGTTACTTCAACAAGAGTACGATTTTTTTCAGGAAGCTTACCTTTTACGATTGCTTTTGTTACAACTCGGTCACCTGCGCGCACCGGTTTTACAAATGCTACATTTGATTTCACTGTTAACGCTAGCTCATCATCAATAACTGCGACCGCTAATGAGTTTGCTTGAGCAAATAAATGATGTCCTCGCGCAATGCCATTACGTTGGAAAACATGTTCTGTTCCCACATCAAAAATAGAAAGTGCACGATGATCTAGTTCAATATCAATAATTTCACCAATCACTTCATCGAGCGGTAGTGATTTTACTTCGTCATATTTTTTGGCAGCAACATCTTTAATACGTTCACGCAATTCCGGAATTGCGAGTTCCATACGATCCAGACGAATCGTTTGAACACTTACATTAAATTCAGCTGCTAATTGTTCATCTGTAACGAAAGGATTGTCGATTATTTTTTCGGTCAGCAACGACTGACGCTCTTTTTTGGAACGCTTCATACGTATTTGTTACCTACCTTTAATTTTATATAAGATTAGTATTAGCACTTGGTACTAATACCAATATACATGGATAAAAAAAAGAACGCAACAATTTTTTGCTACGTCCTTGAAAATCATCCTATTCCTCGTGACTTAATTGCCATAATACGCCAAATATATCCGTTACTTGTCCATAGCATTTGCTCCAAAAGGTTTGCTGTAAATCTATCGTTACTTTAAAACAAATTATTTTCTCACATTTTCAAACAAAATAAATCTATTAATCGATTCGTTCTCCTTCAAGAACACCAGATGATACTAATTTTTGTCGCAGAACTTCATATTCTGGTAACTGCCAAAAATCCTCATCATATAACATTTTCGCAGCATCTTGTCGTGCTGTTTCAAGGGCACGGTAATCATGAACTAAGTCCGCTAGTTTGAATTCTGGCAAACCACTTTGACGTTTTCCAAAGAAATCGCCTGAACCACGTAGTTCTAAATCTTTCTCGGCTAATTGGAATCCGTCATTCGTCTCTGTCATCGACGTCATTCTTTCTTTTCCTTCATCCGTTTTTGGATCGGCAATGAGCACGCAATACGATTGATGCTCCCCACGTCCAACGCGTCCGCGTAATTGGTGAAGCTGCGCTAATCCAAAACGCTCTGCATCGTATATTGTCATGAATGTTGCATTAGGTACGTTTACACCTACTTCGACTACTGTTGTTGAAACGAGCACATGAATAGATCCCTCACTAAAAGCACGCATGACTGCATCTTTTTCGTCAGGGTGCAATTTACCATGCATTAAACCGACCTCAAATCGATTACCAAAATACGCTTTTAATTGCTCGTACGCTTCTACTGCATTTTGTACATCCAGTTTATCGGATTCTTCGATTAGTGGTGTGATGACATACGCTTGGCGCCCAGCCTCTAATTCTTGTGTCATACGCATCAAGACACTATTTAACTGTTCTTTTTTCAACCAATGGGTTTCAATTTCTTTTCGCCCGGCTGGTAGCTCATCAATAATCGATACATCCATTTCACCAAATGCCGTAATTGCTAATGTACGCGGAATCGGTGTCGCTGTCATAAAGAGAACATCTGGATTTTCACCTTTTTCACGTAATACACGTCTTTGTTCAACACCAAAGCGATGCTGCTCATCAGTTATGACAAAGCCCAATTTATGAAATACAACATCCGGCTGAATAAGGGCATGTGTACCAATTAAAATATCAATCTCACCTGCAGCTAATTGTTCTAATAGCTCTCGGCGTGCCTTCGCTTTTGTAGAACCCGAAAGCAAAGCCACCTTGATGCCCATTTGATCAAACCAGCCATGTAAATTTTCAGCGTGCTGCTCTGCTAAAATTTCAGTTGGTGCCATTAATGCCCCTTGGTAGCCTGCTGTTACCGCTGCATAAAGTCCAATTGCTGCAACAACTGTTTTCCCTGATCCTACATCCCCTTGTAGGAGACGATTCATCCGTTGAGGAAGTAATAGGTCTTTACAAATTTCGTTGACGACACGTTTTTGTGCACCCGTTAATTCATACGGTAATGTGGCGATAAATTCCTTTAATTTTGATAAATCATAGCGAATCGTTATACCTTTTTCATTTTCTTTATTCATTTTACGAAGCGCTTGGATTCGCAACTGAAATTCGAGTAATTCTTCGTAAACAAATCGTCTACGTGCTTGCTTTGCATGTTCTGCATCTGTCGGGAAATGCACACCTTCTAATCCTTCTTGAATGCTTACTAGTTGATAATTCGCAAGTAGTTGTTGTGGCAATGATTCGGGAATTTCTTCCTTAATCGTATCCAGTGCTTGGCGCATATATTTTCGAAAGCGTTTTTGCTGAATATTACCTTTTAAACTATAAACAGGTTCAAAATCTACTTGTTCTGTTTTCGGACCAAATGTTACCGAAGAACCCACAATTACTTGTCGTCCACGATCCCATTTACCGGTAACTGTAATGACCATACCTGGTGCAATTTTTTGACGTAAATAATTTTGATTGAAAAAGACAATTTTGATTAGATGGCGTCCTGCAAGCGCTGTAAATTGTAAACGTGATTTATTTTTCCCCAAAAACAGAGCAGTCGGTTCACTTTCTACTCGTGCCTCAATCGTGACACGTTCATTATGGGGTGTTTCTGTTAGATCTTTTAAACGAAAATCTTCATGACGATATGGAAATGTCCACACTAAATCATGTACTGTTTCAATGCCAAGCTTTGCTAAATTTTCAGCAGTTTCCTTGCCAATGCCTTTTAAATTCGACACGGGTTCATGTATCAAACTCCGACATCTCCTTTTTATATAGTATATTTCTTTAGCATAGCACAAATGGGTGCATACGTTCTTGTTTTTGAGGTGATTTTATAATAAAGTCGCGTTTTGTAGGGAGTATGTCAATGTGTATCGATCTTCTAATAAAGTGGTAATTCGGGTGTAGTCATTTGGTGGGTTCTTCGCACGCAAGCCGCACAGCCAAGATAATGTCACAATCCGTTTGTTGTGACATTATCTTTGTGACGAAAGCGAAGCGACAGTCACAATTTAACAGACTATATAAAAGGAGTTGAAAGACCCGCCAATACTTGGTGTATCCATTTTCCTTTTGCTTGTATTCACGTGCTGGCGCTTACAGTGGTAGGCGCCAGTCTTTTTATTAGGCGAATCTTTTATAAAGAGAAAGATAAGTTCAAGTGGATCCTCCTTTTATTAAAGTGGTTATTCGGGCATAGTCATTTGGCAGGTTCTTCGCACGCAAGCCGCACAGTCATGTTGCACATGTCTGTACGACTCGCCTTTGTGCTTCGTGAAAGACCTGCCAATATAAGGTGTATCCATTTTCCCTTTACTTGTATTCACGTGCTGGCGCTTACAGTGGTAGGCGCCAGTCTTTTTATTAGGCGAATCTTTTATAAAGAGAAAGATAAGTTCAAGTGGATCCGCCTTTTATTAAAGTGGTTATTCGGGCATAGTCATTTGGCAGGTTCTTCGCACGCAAGCCGCACAGTCATGTTGCACATGTCTGTACGACTCGTCTTTGTGCTTCGTGAAAGACCTGCCAATATAAGGTGTATCCATTTTCCCTTTACTTGTATTCACGTGCTGGCGCTTACAGTGGTAGGCGCCAGTCTTTTTATTAGGCGAATCTTTTATAAAGAGAAAGATAAGTTCAAGTGGATCCGCCTTTTATTAAAGTGGTTATTCGGGCATAATCATTTGGCAGGTTCTTTGCACGCAAGCCGCACAGCCAAGATAATGTCACAATCCGTTTGTTGTGACATTATCTTTGTGACGAAAGCGAAGCGACAGTCACAATTTAATAAACTATATAGAAGGAGTTTAAAGACCTGCCAATACTTCGTGTATCCATTTTCCCTTTACTTGTATTCACGTGCTGGCGCTTACAGTGGTAGGCGCCAGTCTTCTAAATTTATCGAATCTTCCTTATGAAAGATACAGTTCAGTGGATCTGCCTTTTATTAAAGTGGTTATTCGGGCATAGTCATTTGGCAGGTTCTTCGCACGCAAGCCGCACAGTCATGTTGCACATGTCTGTACGACTCGTCTTTGTGCTTCGTGAAAGACCTGCCAATATAAGGTGTACCCATTTTCCTTTTACTTATATTCACGTTCTGGCGCTTACAGTGGTAGGCGCCAGTCTTCTAATAGGGTGAACCCTTTTTATAAAGTAGGGGAAATCACAATGTATTTATTTAACATCTAAATACTAAAGACATTAACAACTATTGAACCCTATCTATACATTCATTCCTTTATAAAAAGAGAATCTGTGACAATCCCTTCAACCCACAAAGTTTAACGGATTCACTTCATAGAAAAACGGCGCCTTTGCTCGCCAACAGCGCCGCCCCCGAATTCATGCAAAGGCATAATGGATTACACTTTGATTTGGCAGGCCTAGCACAAGGCGCAAAGAAGAGTCGTACAGATATGTGCAACATATCTTTGCGACTCTGGGCGCCCAGCCTGCCATATCACGATACACCTTAATAGAATACTTATTAGAAGATGACTAGCTCTGACAATCCCTTTAACCCACAAAATTCAACGGACGCGCTTTAAAAGTAAACGGCGCCTTTGCTCGTCAATAGCGCCGCACCCGAATACATGCAAGAGTAGAATGGATTACACTTTGATTTGGCAGGCCTAGCACAAGGCGCAAAGAAGAGTCGTACAGATATGTGCAACATATCTTTGCGACTCTGGGCGCCCAGCCTGCCAAAATACGATACACTTTCATAACATCTCTATTAGAAAATGACTAGCTCTGACAATCTCTTTAAAACAAAAAAGAACACTTAAATGTTACTTTAAGCGTTCTTACTTTAGTTAATTACTACTCACTCGTGATTTTAAAAGACTTTTTAGGTCGCCACCTTCAAAGATTGCGTGTGTAATAGCCTTACCTGTTGGTGTTGCAGCTAATCCACCACGTGCAGTTTCCTTTAAGTTTGTACTCATTGATTGCCCAATTCGATACATTGCGCCGATGACTTCATCACACGGGATACGACTTGTCACACCAGCTAACGCCATATCAGCTGCTACAATTGAATTGGAAGCCCCCATAGCATTACGCTTAACACAAGGTACTTCAACCAAGCCTGCTACTGGGTCACAAACTAAGCCAAGCACATTTTTTAGAGTAATTGCAAATGCTTCTGAACTTTGCTGTGCGGTTCCGCCCGCCATTTCTACAATTGCTGCAGCTGCCATCGCAGAGGCACTTCCAACTTCCGCTTGGCATCCACCTTCAGCACCGGAAATTGACGCATTATTTGCTACGATAAATCCAAATGCTCCAGACGTAAATAAATAACGGATCATTTGTTCACGCGTTGGGTTTAATTTATTTTGTACGGCAAAAAGCGTACCTGGTACAACGCCTGCTGAACCGGCTGTTGGTGTGGCACAAATTGTTCCCATTGCCGCATTCACTTCATTCGTTGCTACCGCCTTACTGACCGCATCAAGCAATAAATCACCCGCTAATGATTTTCCGGTTGCAATATAATTTTGAATTAATACAGCATCACCACCAGTTAAACCTGTAACCGATTGAACACCTTTTAAACCACGTTCCACTGCCTCTTCCATGACCCTTAAGTTACGGTCCATTTGAGTAAATATTTCCTCTCGACTGCGACCACTGATAATCATTTCTTGTTCAATCATTAATTCTGAAATAAGCTTTCCTTCGTTTTCCGCTCGTTCGACTAATTCTCGAACATTTCGAAATAATACATCCATATTGAGCACCCCTTAGTTATTAATTTTTGAAACTTTTGTGATATGTGGGATGTATGAAATTTGAGATAAAATACGCTCGTCAATGTTTTGATCAATCTCAATAACCATTAATGCTGTTAAACCGCGCTCGATACGCGATACTTCCATATGACCAATATTGACCTTATGCATTGCTAAACAGTTTGCAACATTGGCAATACAGCCTGCACGGTCATCATGCACTACTAGAATTGCAGGCATCCCCCCTGTTAAACGTAATTTAAAGCCATTTACTTCACTAATTTCAATTTTACCGCCACCGATTGAAATGCCTTCAACACTCATTTCACTTTCATCATCACCCATAACGAGGCGCGCTGTATTAGGGTGCGCACGATTCGCCGTTTCTGGAATAAATTCAAATTGTAAACCTGCTTTTTCAGCTTCTGCAAATGACGTTTTAATCCGTTCATCGTCTGTATCATAATCTAGTAATCCACCAACAATCGCGACATCTGTTCCATGTCCACGATAAGTTTCCGCAAATGAACCGTATAAATGAATTTTTACCCATTTCGGTTGACGTCCAAATAAATCGCGTGCAACACGACCGATTCGGGCTGCTCCTGCTGTATGCGAGGAGGATGGACCAATCATCACAGGACCGATAATATCAAACACAGATGTAAATTTCATGACGTTTCCTCCCTTACTTTTGTACATATTTTTACTTACAGTGTACCTATTTACACGATAATAAACAAATTTCTTGGCACATACATGTTTAATAAACTAAAATACGACTCTCACTAAAAAATGAGAGTCGATAATTTTTAAAACATTACGGAATAATTCACCTAAACAAAGAAAACAGCGCGCACTCACATACAGTACGCGCCGCTTTCGTCAAATATTACTCAACAGAAAGAATAAATGGATATAATGATTGTTTTCCTTCAACAATCTCCACTTCTACATCTGGATAGTTTTCTTCAATAAAGCTTTGTAATTCGTCTGCTTGTGTTGCTTTAGCATCTTCGCCGTATATTATTGTTACAATTTCAGAATCCTCGTCCATTAAACCATCAAGTACTTGTTTTGCTGCATCCATCATTTCAGGAGTTGATAAAATGATTTTACCTTCAGCTAATGCCATGTAGTCATCTTTATGAATTTCTACGCCATCAATTGAAGTATCACGTACTGCAAATGTCACTTGACCAGTCTTCACATGAGAGAATCCTTCTGTCATGTTATTTTTATTATTTTCAACTGATTCTTCAGTATTGAAAGCCAAAATCGCTGCCATCCCCTGAGGAATTGTTTTCGTTGGAACTACTGCAGCTTCAATATCTAAAAGTTCAACTGCTTGTTCTGCAGCCATAATGATATTTTTGTTGTTCGGTAAAATTAATACGCGTTCTGCACCAATTTCTCGAACAGCTTTTACGATATCTTCAGTAGAAGGATTCATCGTTTGACCGCCTTCGATGACATAAGATGCACCGATAGAGCGTAATAAGTTTGCTACACCTTCACCCATTGCAATTGTAACAATCGCATAAGGTACTTTTGCTTGTACCGGTTTTTTAGGTGCTTGTGGTACTTCATTTACAATAGCAGAGTGTTGCTCACGCATGTTATCTACTTTAATTTTAATTAGGCTACCATATTTTTGACCTGCCGCAAGTACTGCACCTGGAGTTTCCGAGTGAACATGTACTTTCGCAATTTCATCATCCGAAATAACAAGTAAAGAGTCACCCATTGGATTTAACTCTTGGCGGAATTGCTCCTCATCAAAAGGCGCTTTGTCCTCTTCGAAGCGTACCATGATTTCTGTACAATAACCGAATACGATATCCGATGTATCCATGAAATCTTGAACACGGTGGTGCTCAGCATTAATTAAGTCATCTAATGATGATTCATTTCTTTCTGGAAGTGGTTCACCTTTCATAGAAGCAAGGAATCCTTCGTATACGAATAATAATCCTTGACCACCACTATCGACTACACCTACTTCTTTCAGTACTGGTAGTAAATCAGGTGTGCGATTTAATGATGCTTGTGCTTCAGTGATAAATGCCTCCATAACAACGATTAAATCGTCTTCCTTTTCAGCCACTTCAACACCTTTTGCTGCCGCTTCACGTGCAACCGTTAAAATTGTACCTTCCACTGGCTTCATAACGGCTTTATACGCTGTGTCAACACCCGCTTGGAATGCATTAGCAAAACTCAACGCATTAATCTCTGCGTCTTTTTCAATCGCTTTTCCGAAACCACGGAATAACTGCGATAAAATAACGCCTGAGTTCCCACGAGCTCCCATAAGTAATCCTTTTGATAAACTCTGTGCTGTTTTACCAATATGTGCACTTACGTTTGCTTCTGTTTCATTTGCACCAGATGTCATTGATAAATTCATATTTGTACCTGTATCCCCATCTGGTACAGGGAATACATTTAGTGAATCTACATAACTTGCATTTTGGTATAGGTGATGTGCACCCATTTGAACCATTTCGGCAAATTTTATTCCGTCTAAAGACTTCATCCGATTCATTTCCTCCTCTTACACATTCGCAACACGAACGCCTTGAACAAAAATGTTAACCGACTTAACGCTCATACCTAATGTTTTATTTACTGTGTATTTTACTTTTGATTGAACTTGATATGCAATTTCAGAAATTTTCGTACCGTAGCTTACAATAATATACATATCAATATGTAAGTCTTCACCCTCTTGGCGAATTAGTACACCTTTTGCAAAATTTTCTTTGCGTAAAATATCTGTTAATCCATCACGAACTTGGTGTTTTGATGCCATGCCGACGATACCGTAGCATTCGATCGCCGCCCCACCAGCAATTTGTGCAATCACATCATTTGAAATATCAATATGGCCGAATTCGTTATTTAATTCTACTGACATAGTAATGCCCCCTTGGCTCTATTTGACTAATTTATATTGTACTACACAAAAGTTGATTATAAAAGAAAACGTTCACATACGTCTAGTTTGAAGTTGATTTTGTTGCATAATTCGACTATTTATGTGTTTTTTTTAAACATTATACACAATAAAAGGCTGAGTGAATCGCTTAAATTTTGGTAAAAAATATCAATATAGTTATATGAAATAGAAAATTCCGTTAATCCAATTGTTTTTTTCTCATTTTGTAATAGTAAAATAAAAATAGGTGTAAAGGTTTTTTTCTTGAAAGGTTGTGTAAAATGTCTTGCACTCATTCGGGAGGTATGTTAAATTATTATGGTATGTGAAATATCGAACTGAAATATAGATTTCAGATTCAGCTGTAAGGAGGAATTTTACAATGCCAAAACAATGCGTAATTACTGGCCGTAAAGCTCGTTCAGGTAACAACCGTTCACACGCTATGAACTCTTCTAAACGTACTTGGGGTGCTAACCTTCAAAAAGTTCGTATCTTAGTTGACGGTAAGCCTAAACGTGTATGGGTTTCTGCCCGTGCTTTAAAATCAGGTAAAATCGAACGCGTTTAATCGCGTTAAGAGCATCAACTGCTGTTGATGCTCTTTTTTACGTTTTAAAACAAAAAGGGTTCTAACACATGTAAAAGTGCTAGAACCCTTTTTATTTAGTCTTTTTTCTCTTTTCGAAACAACTTTACACAGCCTCTTGCCATACCACTTAGCCATTTTGGTAATTGAAATGTGTAAACTTTCACCAAGCGTCCTCCTCTAATCTTTACTACTTATCATCAAGCATATGCCACCCTCAAACGAAATAGACCCTTCTGCTAGCAGTTCATTGCTCGTGAAGCGAGACGTTCCTTGCTCAATCATTTCATTTGTCGTTTCATATTTGAACCCACGCTGTGTAACCTTATTCAATGTTTCACCATAGGCAAAAAATGAGACATACTTAAATTGAGATTTCGTTAATATATGGACTCCTGGTAATAAAAAGCGAATTTCATTGTGAGGATTAATGATTTTAAATATAATTTGAGGATGCTTTGCTTGTAATGTATAGAGAGACCTAAGTGCAGCCTCATAATGATCTAAACGTCCTCCTGTAACACCTGTTAACCAAATTTCTGTTGGTACATATTGAATTGCCTGAAGTAACGCTAAATCGGTGTCAGTTTCATCTTTTTCTGCTTGGAATTGCTCGACATGCGAAACAGCTTCAGAGATTCGCGCAAATTCATCTGCTGTTACGGAATCAAAGTCTCCAACAATCGTATGTGGAATAATGTTTTGGTCGATTAAATAAAGTGCCCCACGATCAACACCAATCCATTTATCAGCTGTTAAAGAAAAAGCGACCTCATTTAAGGGGCCGCCCGCGCAAATGGCTACAATCATTTTATTGCATCCAGTCCAGCTTGTTTAATTTCTTGTAAAGCTTGTGCGCGATCTTCTTTACCATAAATAGCAGAGCCCGCTACAAAAATTGTTGCACCTGCTTTTGCACAAGGAATAATTGTTTCGGCATTAATTCCACCATCAATTTCGATATCAATAGATAAGCCACGTTCTTTAATGATTTTTGATAATGCGGCAACTTTCGGTACAACCGATTCGATGAATTTTTGACCACCAAATCCAGGGTTTACCGTCATGAATAGTACCATATCAACATCTTCTAAAACATGTTGAATCGATTCGATTGGTGTATGTGGGTTTAATACAACCCCTGGCTTCACACCGTATGAACGAATTAACTGAATCGTGCGATGTAAATGACGACAAGCTTCTACGTGAACTGTAATATAATCAGCACCCGCTTTTGCAAATTGTTCAATGTACTGATCTGGGTTTTCGATCATTAAATGAACATCCATCGGTAATGTAGAAAGTGGACGAATAGCTTCCAATGCAATCGCGCCAAATGAAATATTTGGAACAAAATGCCCGTCCATTACATCTATATGAATCAGCTCAGCTCCAGCTGCTTCTACTTCTTTTACTTCTTGACCTAGCTTCGCAAAATCGGCTGCTAAAATCGATGGTGCAATTTTAATCATGATTAGTACCTCGGCTTTCGATCTGTAATTTCTTCTAAAAATTGCACATAATGCTTATAGCGATATGGACGAATGTCTCCCGTTTCTACCGCTGCTTTAACGGCACATTTCGGTTCTTTTGTGTGTAAACAGCCACGGAACTTGCAATCTTCACTAATGCGTTGGAATTCTGGTAAACAAAAAGTGAGCTCTTCTTTTTCGATTGTATCAAAATCAAACGAACTAAATCCTGGTGTATCAGCAAGTAAGCCCTCACACACTTCGATTAACTCAACATGGCGCGTTGTATGTTTTCCGCGCCCTAAGCTTTTTGAAATGATACCCGTTTTTAAATCGAGCTCAGGCAGTAATGTATTTAATAACGTCGATTTTCCAACACCTGATTGACCTGCTAAAACTGAAGTTTTCCCTTGTAGAATCGGCTGAACTTTTCCTATTAAGGAAGGGTCATCAATAAATGTTTGAATGATTTCGTAGCCAATTGCTTCATAATCTGCAATGTACTGCTGCAAGTTCTTAATTTCAGACTCATTTAGTAAATCCATTTTGGTTAAAATAATGATTGGTTGTACATGGAACGACTCTAATACGACTAAAAAACGGTCTAATAATATCGTATTAAAATCTGGTTCTTTCGCTGAAAAAACAAGTAACGCTTGATCCACATTGGCGATTGGTGGCCGAACTAATGCGTTTTTACGTTCGTGAATCTTTTCGACGGAACCATCTGACTCTCCATCATACGTATAGTCAACGAAATCACCAACTAACGGGGACTCACCTCGATTACGGAAAATTCCACGTCCGCGACATTGTATGAGTTTGCCGTCCTTTTCAATATAATAATAACCACTTAATGCTTTTCGAATTTGGCCTTGCGCCATCTAATTCCTCCTTAAGGCTTCAAACTATCATACGATATCGTATCACTTTCAATCACATTCTTATCTCGAACAATTCGATAGGCTGCTTGCTCTCCTTCAACAATTTCAAACTGAATTAAATAAGTTGTTGATTCTGTAATGATTATTGTATCGATAGGCTCTACCATTGTATGTGTTTTGTCTTGAATATAAATTTCAACAGTTTGTTCCATACCTTCCTCGAAAGGCTCATACGGAATATCTACTGTAAGTGAATACACTTCTTGTTTTTTTGCTTGTGGCCCTTTTGATAATACGACACTTATTGTGCCACCTTTTTCAAGCTCTGAACCTGCTTTAGGTGTTTGATCCATGACACTACCAGCTGGGACTGAATCCGAATACTTTTCACTCTTCACCTTAATGTTAAAGCCCGAGCTTCTTTCGTATTCTTTAAGATTTGCTTCATTAAAGCCAAGTAAACTCATGACAGGTACCGCTTCTTGACCTTTACTTACCGTCAATACAACATCTGTATCTTTCACAACGATTTCTTCGCCATTCTCAGGATATTGCTCAATAATTTTCCCACTATCCTCAGCAGAGAATTCATACTTTACATCGACACTTTTAAATTCTTGTCGCTTTAATATAGAAAGCACTTGTTCGGATTGCTCACCGACAAAATCATCCATCGTAATGGTTTCTTTCCCGATACTAACCATTAAATCAATAATCGTTCCTTTAACCTTTTCAAGTCCGGCATTTGGATTTGTTTCAATCACTCTTCCCGCTTCAACTTCCTCATGATTCAGTTCTTCCTGCTCCCCAATTTTGAAGCCTGCGTTTTCTAATTCTTGAATTGCTTCTTCGACCGGCTTATTGGTTACATCAGGTACTGACACTTTATTTGGTGTTAAGGCAAACGCTAAGACTGTTCCGATAATTGCCAAAATAACGATAATCCCTATAATTAATGGCCATTTTTTCTTTGATTTTTTCTTTGGTAATACGGGCTCAACAGGCTTTTTTTTAAGTAAAACTGTGTCCTCAGTCACTGGATTTTCTACATTTTTTACTGGCTTTGGATCTTTAATGACTGGGATAATTTTTGTCGCATCATTATCAACAGGTGGCATATATTTCGGCTCATTTATGCGTTGTACGGATAAACAGCTTTCTAAAGCCGCTTCCATTTCTTCTGCTGAGTTGTAACGATGATTCGCATCCTTCGCTGTTGCTTTTAATACAATATTCTCAACGCTTTGCGGGATGGATGCGTCAAATTCACGAACAGATGGTGTTTCAGATTGTAAATGCTTTAATGCAATGGAAACAGCTGATTCACCCGAAAACGGTAGTTCGCCTGTTAATAATTCATAAAGAACGATCCCCAGTGCATAAATATCTGATTTCATTGTCGCTACTCCACCACGTGCTTGCTCTGGTGATAGGTAATGAACGGTACCAATAACTGTATTCGTTTGTGTATACGATGTTGCACCAAGCGAAGTTGCGATTCCAAAATCTGTAATTTTCACATTTCCTTCTTCGTCCATTAAAATATTTTGCGGTTTAATATCACGATGTATAATGCCATTTTCATGTGCATGAGCCATCGCAGACGTTAACTGCTTCATAATATGAACACTGCGTGCTGCCGATAAAGGAGAAAACTCTTGTATGTATTGCTTTAATGTTTTCCCTTTAATGTACTCCATGACGATGTAGTGCATATCCTCATCATCCCCGACATCAAATACCGTGACGATATTTGGATGTGTAAGACTTGTTGCGGATAATGCTTCGCGTTGGAAACGACGGTGCAAGTCTTCTTCATTTGAAAAATCGTAACGTAAAATTTTAATCGCTACATCACGATTTAAAATGATGTCATGTGCTAAATACACATTCGACATACCGCCTCCACCAATTAGCTGCAAAATTTTATAACGACCACTAATATGTTTTCCTACAAGCATTCTTACACCTCCTGCCCTGTTGTCATTAAAATAAGGGAAATATTGTCTTCGCCACCACTATCATTAGCTAGCTGTACTAACTTTTTACCTTTTTCTTGAATCGAACTTGGTAACGTAATAATCGCTGCCATTTCATGCGGTGTTAATTTATTACTCAGTCCGTCTGAGCAAATCAGTAAATAGGCTTCATTTTCTAACGTCATTTCATAAAAGTCGGGCTCAATCGATATTTCGGTTCCGAGCGCTTTTAAAATAAAATTACGCTGTGGATGGTGCTGTGCTTCTTCCTCACTAATCTCGCCGTTTTCCACTAAAATGTTAACATAAGAATGGTCTCTTGTAATTAACTCTACTTCGCTTTTTGTAAAATGATAGACACGGCTATCCCCGACATGACTAATTAAGCAATCTTGCTGATCAATTAATACAGCGATCATCGTTGTACCCATACCATTACAATTTTCGTGCGTTAATGAATATTGATGAATTGTTTGATTTATATGCGAGACAGCATCACGTAGCCAATCCTTTTGTAAAGACTTCGATGCTAACTTTTGTGAATCAACGCTTAAGAAAAGCTGTTGCATGCCAGTAATCGCCATTTCACTTGCTACATCGCCTGCATTATGACCACCCATACCATCTGCTAAAATCGCAAGCTTAAAATGATCGGGACGCTCAAAAAACGCGGCCCGATCTTCATTTATTGTTCGCTTTAATCCAATATCACTTTCCACTGTAAAGTTCACTATTAGTCCACCTACTTTGTTTCTTGTGATCGTTCTTGTGCACGTAACTGGCCACATGCAGCTGCAATATCTGCACCTTGCTCACGACGAATCGTTACGTTAATACCTTTCTCTTTCAATATTCTTTCAAAGGCAAAGATTTTACTACGAGATGTACGGATATAATCACGTTCTGGTACATAGTTAATCGGAATTAAGTTCACGTGACATTTTACGTTCTTAATTAAGTTCGCTAATTCTATCGCAACTTCCTCTGTATCATTTTCACCTGACATTAAACCGTATTCAAATGTCACACGACGTCCTGATTTTTCCGTGTAATAATTGACAGCTTCCATTAATTCTTCTAGCTTATAAGCACGCGCGATTGGCATTAATTTTTGACGCGCTTCTTGGTTTGGTGCGTGAAGTGAGACTGCAAAGTTAATTTGCATACCTTCATCCGCGAATTGATAAATTTTTGGTACAATTCCTGAAGTCGAAACGGTAATATGACGTGCACCGATGTTTAATCCTTTATCATCATTCATGATTTTTAAGAAGTTCATCATCGCATCATAGTTATCAAATGGTTCACCGATCCCCATAATAACGATACTTGAGACACGCTCATCATTTTCATCTAATTGCTGTTGAACTTTTACTACTTGTTCTACAATTTCCCCTGCCATTAAGTGACGTTTTAATCCACCTAAAGTTGAGGCACAGAATGTACAACCAATACGGCACCCTACTTGAGTAGTAACACAAATGGAATTTCCGTAATCGTGACGCATTAATACCGTTTCAATTGAATAACCATCTTGTAGTTGGAATAAAAACTTGATTGTTCCATCTTTTGATTCTTGTTTAATAATTGTTGAAAGGGTTGTTAATACAAATTCTTTTTCTAGTTTTTCACGTAAACCTTTTGAAAGGTTTGACATTTCTTCAAATGTTTTAATACGTTTTTCATATAACCATTCATAAATTTGGGCCGCACGGAAGGCTTTCTCTCCGTTTGCAGTTAACCATTCCTTCATTTCATCTAGACGTAATGAATAGATAGAAGGTTTTAATTGTGGTTTTTCTTTTTTCTCACGACGTACCGGTTTTTCCGCTACCTCTTCCACTAAATCCTGAATACGATCATCAACTTGTTTTAATTGTTCTTGCTCCATCTCTTAATTGGACGCTCCTTTTTTTACGAATGCAGCAACGAAAAATCCGTCACTACCAATATCTTGAGGGAATACTTGTAACATTCCATCTTGTTGTTTCGCTTCTAGTTGTGTTGGTAAATTTTGCAATCTCGTAGCTTCCATTTCTGGATGTGCTTCTAAAAAGGCTTTTACCGTACCTTCGTTTTCTCTGCGATCTACTGTACATGTTGAGTACACCAAACGGCCATCTTGTTTTAATAGTTGGACGGCATTATCTAAAATTGAAAGTTGGATTGTTTGTAAACTTTCTAAATCCTCTTCACGCTTTGTATATTTAATATCTGGCTTACGACGCATGACACCTAAGCCTGAGCAAGGTGCATCGACAAGGATAGCGTCATAGCTTTCTTTTTGTAAAAAGGTTGCCGCTTTACGACCGTCAAGTGGTGCTGTTTGAATAATAGTTAATCCTAAGCGCGCCACATTTTCATCGATTAAATCGAGTTTTTTCGAATGTAAATCTGTTGCTAAAATCGAACCTTCATTATTCATTTTTTCTGCTAAATGCGTTGTTTTACCACCTGGTGCTGCACACATATCAAGCACGTTCATGCCCGAAGATGGATTTAATACTGTAGCAGGAATCATCGAACTTTCATCTTGAATGGTAATCAGTCCGTTACGGAACGCGCCTGTACGAGCAGCTTGTCCACTTTCAAGGTGAATACATTCTGGTATAAATTCACTACGACGTGCTTTGACACCTTCACGCTCTAGTGTTGTTAATACTTGCTCCACTGTAGCCTTCGTTGTGTTCACACGCACTGTTTGTAGTGGTGCTACATTGTTTTCTAACAGCATTTCGCGTGTTTTTTCAAAACCATAGCTTTCAACCCAACGATCAACTAGCCACTGCGGATGAGACGTTTCAACGGCTAAACGCTCGTTCGCATCTTCAATTAAATCCGTTGAGCGAACACCCTCACGTAAAATCGAACGTAAAATACCATTGACCATTGAAGCAATGCCTTTATGTCCACGATGTTTTGCGATTTCTACCGCTTCGTTTACCGCAGCATGCGCTGGGATACGTGTTAAATAATGCATTTGGTATAAAGACATACGTAATAACCAACGCACCCAAATATCCACTTTTCCACGAATAAACGGATCTAAATAATAATCTAGTGTTAATTTATGCTGCAATGTTCCGTACGTTAACTCGGTTAATAGTCCACGGTCCTTTGCCTCAATTTTATATTTTTCAATGGTTTGGTGTAATAGTAAGTTACTATATGCTTGGCTTTTATCGACTGTTAATAAAATCGTTAATGCGGCATCACGTACATTACCATCCCAAATTACTGCCTTTTTTTTGCTCATTTAAAACGGTCCCCAATCTGTAATTTCGAGCCCGTACCACGTAGAAACTCTTCTGCTGTCATGCGTTTTTTCCCTGCTGGTTGAACATCGAATAATGCTAATGTTCCACCATCACCTGTTGCCACCTCAAAATGGTCTTTTTCGATTTTCACGACTTCACCAGGTTCTGCATTTGTAGAAGTTTCGCCTACTTTTGCCCACCAAATTTTAAAGTTTGCCTCTTCAAATGTTGTGTAAGCAACTGGCCAAGGGTGTAACCCACGCACTTGATTATATAATGTGCGTGCATCTTTATTCCAATCAATTAACTCTTGCTCACGACTTATATTACGTGCAAAGGTTACTTGTGATTCATCTTGTGTGATACGTTCGTTTGTACCATCAATTATAGAAGGCAATATATCTTTTAATAGCTCACGACCAACATCACTTAGCTTATCAAATAAGCCACCTGTATGATCTGTATCTTCAATGACGATTTCGCGTTGTGAAATAATATCACCCGCATCTAATTTTTCTGCCATATACATAATGGTCACACCCGTTTTCGCTTGCCCATCAATAATAGCTTGATGAATTGGTGCGCCACCACGATATGCTGGTAATAAGGAAGCATGAACATTAATACACCCTAGACGCGGTGCATCGAGCAATTCTTTCGGTAAAATTTGGCCAAATGCTGCTGTTACAACTAAATCTGGGTTTAATGCTAAAATTTCTTGTAACTCTTGTGAGCCACGTAATTTTTCTGGCTGAATGACTGGTAAACCAAGTGCTAGCGCTTCTGCTTTTACTGGTGGCGGTGTTAACACTCTTTTACGACCAACTGGACGGTCTGGTTGTGTCACGACAGCTAATACGTCATATCCTTCTTCGTGAAGCATACGTAAAATCGGTGCTGAAAAGGCTGGGGTTCCCATAAATACGATTTTTGTCATCGATTATTCCTCCTCAGCGTCTGCGTATAACTCTTCTAATTCTTCCTCAGTTAATACACGTGTCATTTTTGAATCGAATAACACGCCATCTAAATGGTCGATTTCATGTAAAATGCAACGTGCTTCAAAATCTTCTGCTTCTAATTCATAAATACGGCCTTCGCGATCAGACGCTTCAATTTTTACGTACGTAGGGCGTTTTACCATACCAAAAAGGTCAGGGAAGCTTAAGCAACCTTCGATATCTTCTACTTCTTCACCACGTGTTTCAATAACGATGGGGTTAATCATTTCTAAAATGTCTTCACCAAGTTCAACGATTGCCACACGTAGACTTACGTTAATTTGAGGTGCAGCGATTCCGATACCATCATTTTCAACCATTGTGTCATATAAATCATCAAGCAACTGAATCGTTTCATCATTGATGACTTCTACTTCTTTTGTTTTTTGTG